>NZ_JBIWEL010000027.1:0-2740 GCF_044762525.1 Pseudomonas sp. NPDC096950
AAGCCGCTCGCTTTCTGGAGAAGAGAAGAAGCTGCTCGAGGAATACATCCGCGAGCGGGACGATAGTTAACAACGTATCGATGGTAAATCCGACGATTTACCTTAGGAGCACAGCATGACTAACAAAATCATTCTTGCACTCGAAGCAGAGCAGATGACCAAAGAGATCCCTACCTTTGCCCCGGGCGACACTATTGTCGTTCAGGTGAAAGTGAAGGAAGGCGACCGTTCGCGTCTGCAAGCGTTCGAAGGTGTTGTTATCGCCAAGCGTAACCGCGGCGTAAACAGTGCATTCACCGTTCGCAAAATCTCCAACGGTGTTGGCGTAGAGCGTACTTTCCAGACCTACAGCCCGCAAATCGACAGCATGGCCGTTAAACGTCGCGGTGACGTACGTAAAGCCAAGCTGTACTACCTGCGTGACCTGTCCGGTAAAGCAGCTCGCATCAAGGAAAAACTGGCTTAAGTCCAGCTTCCGATGCAAAAAAAGCAGCCTGCGGGCTGCTTTTTTGTTGCCTGCGATTTACCTGTGGGAGCGTGGCTTGCCCGCGAATCGATCTACCCGTCACTGCAATAACATCAGGCACTGTAAAGCCCCGTCCGGCTATGAAAGACTTAGCCCCGGATTCCCGCTACCTGAGCCTCTATGCCCGCCATCGACCATCCCCTGATAGACCAATTCCTCGACGCGCTGTGGCTGGAAAAAGGCCTCTCTGATAACACCCGCGATGCCTATCGCAGTGACCTGGCACTGTTCAACGGTTGGCTACAGGAAAAAAACCTCGAGCTGATCAACGCCGGTCGTGAATTGATCCTCGATCACCTGGCCTGGCGCCTGGAGCAAAACTACAAACCCCGCTCCACCGCACGATTTCTCTCCGGTGTACGTGGGTTTTATCGCTATCTGTTGCGGGAAAAGTTGATCGCGGTCGATCCGACCTTACGTGTCGACATGCCGCAACTGGGTAGGCCGTTGCCCAAATCCCTGTCGGAAGCTGATGTGGAGGCACTGTTAAACGCCCCGGATCTGAGCGAAGCCATCGGCCAACGGGATCGCGCCATGCTGGAAGTGCTGTACGCCTGCGGCCTGCGGGTTACCGAGCTGATTAGCCTGACCCTTGAACAGGTCAACCTGCGTCAGGGTGTACTGCGGGTGATGGGCAAAGGCAGCAAGGAGCGGCTGGTGCCGATGGGCGAGGAGGCGATTGTCTGGGTCGAACGTTATCTGCGCGACGGCCGTGGCGAACTGCTCGGCGGGCGGCCCAGCGATGTGATGTTCCCCAGCCAGCGCGGCGAACAGATGACCCGCCAGACCTTCTGGCATCGGATCAAGCACCAGGCCAAAGTCGCCGGGATCAGCAAGTCGCTGTCGCCACATACCCTGCGCCACGCCTTCGCCACGCACCTGCTCAACCACGGCGCCGACCTGCGGGTGGTGCAAATGCTGCTCGGCCACAGCGACCTGTCGACCACCCAGATCTACACTCACGTTGCCCGCGCGCGGTTGCAGGACCTGCACGCCAAACACCACCCACGCGGCTGACCGTGTCCCTTGTGGGAGCGGGCTTGCTCGCGAAAGCGGGGTGTCATTCAGCAATGATGTCAGCTGACCCACCGCGTTCGCGAGCAAGCCCGCTCCCACAGAAAAGGGGGACATCCTTGATGTCGTGTATCAGGCCCATTCGGCCCCACCAGCCTTATGTGGTAGGCTTTGCCGGTTTGCACGATGGGCGATTATGACCCGGTGTTTCGGCACGGGCGTTCTGATCGTCCCATTTGTCCGCCTTCAGGAGTTCTCATGCGTCTGACCCAGATTTTCGCCGCCGCAGCCATTGCGTTGGTCAGCACCTTTGCCGTCGCCGATGACGCGGCCGACAAAGCGATTCGTAAAAGCCTGGAAAGCCTCCAGCTCGAAACCCCGATCGAAGCCATCAGCGCGAGCCCGCTGGCCGGCCTGTACGAAGTCAAACTCAAAGGCAGTCGCGTGCTCTACGCCAGCGCCGATGGCCAGTACGTGATGCAGGGCTACATGTTCCAGCTCAAGGACGGCAAACCGGTCAACCTGACCGAGAAGACCGAGCGCCTGGGCGTTTCCAAACTGATCAACGAGATTCCGGTCGCGGAAACCGTGGTCTACCCGGCCATCGGCGAAACCAAGTCGCACATCACCGTGTTCACCGACACCACCTGCCCGTACTGCCACAAGCTGCACGCCGAAGTGCCTGAGCTGAACAAGCGCGGCATCGAAGTGCGTTATGTGGCGTTCCCGCGCCAGGGCCTGGGCTCGCCGGGTGACGAACAACTGCAAGCGGTCTGGTGCTCCAAGGACAAGAAAGCGGCCATGGACAAGATGGTCGACGGCAAGGAAATCAAGGCCGCCAAGTGCGATAACCCGGTTTCCAAACAATTCGCCCTTGGTCAATCGATCGGTGTCAATGGTACGCCGGCCATCGTTTTGGCTGACGGTCAGGTAATTCCGGGCTACCAGCCTGCGCCACAAGTCGCCAAACTGGCACTGGGCGCGAAATAATTCGCATCGTCACGGTCAGCCTTTGACGATCATGGTCCGGCGGTCACCCGCCAGGCCATTAATAGAGAGCCGCTAGCATGCGGCTGTTTTCACGGCCGACCTTGCGTCGGCCGTTTTATGGGGAGTTCACAGTGAAACCGGTCAAAGTAGGCATCTGTGGGTTAGGGACCGTCGGTGGCGGAACCTTCAACGTACTTCAGCGCAACGCCG
>NZ_JBIWEL010000027.1:2750-94822 GCF_044762525.1 Pseudomonas sp. NPDC096950
AATTGCTCGTCGTGCCGGTCGTGGTATCGAAGTTTCACAAATTGCCACGCGTACGCCAAAGCCTCAGTTCCAGACGACCGGTATTGCGATTACCAACGAGGTGTTCGAAGTGGCCACGAACCCTGAGATCGACAACGTGATAGCGCTGATGGGCGGCTATACCGTTGCCCGCGAGCTGGTACTCAAGGCCATCGAGAATGGCAAGCATGTGGTCACCGCGAACAAGGCACTGATCGCCGTTCACGGTAATGAGATTTTCGCCAAGGCTCGCGAGAAGGGCGTGATCGTTGCGTTCGAAGCGGCCGTGGCCGGTGGCATTCCGGTGATCAAGGCGATCCGTGAAGGCTTGTCCGCCAACCGTATCAACTGGGTCGCCGGCATCATCAACGGCACCGGTAACTTCATCCTCACCGAAATGCGCGAGAAGGGTCGCACCTTCGAAGACGTACTCGCCGAGGCGCAAGCCCTGGGTTACGCCGAAGCCGATCCGACCTTCGACGTTGAAGGCATCGACGCGGCCCACAAGCTGACGATCCTGGCGTCCATCGCGTTCGGCATCCCGCTGCAATTCGACAAGGCCTACACCGAAGGCATCACCAAGCTGACCACCGCTGACGTGAACTACGCCGAAGCCCTGGGCTATCGCATCAAGCACCTCGGCGTGGCACGCAGCACCGCCGCCGGTATCGAGTTGCGCGTGCACCCGACGCTGATCCCGGCCGATCGCCTGATCGCCAACGTCAACGGCGTGATGAACGCGGTGATGGTCAACGGCGACGCTGCCGGTTCGACCCTGTTCTACGGCGCTGGCGCCGGCATGGAGCCGACCGCTTCGTCGGTGATCGCCGACCTGGTGGACGTGGTTCGCGCCATGACCTCCGACCCGGAAAACCGTGTACCGCACCTGGCCTTCCAGCCGGATTCGCTGTCGGCCCACCCGATCCTGCCGATCGAAGCCTGCGAAAGCGCGTACTACCTGCGGATCCAGGCCAAGGACCATCCCGGCGTGCTGGCCCAGGTGGCGAGCATCCTGTCGGAGCGCGGCATCAACATCGAATCGATCATGCAGAAGGAAGTCGAAGAACACGACGGCCTGGTGCCGATGATCCTGCTGACCCACCGTGTGCTGGAACAGCACATGAACGACGCGATCACCGCCCTGGAAGCCTTGGCGGGCGTTGTCGGTCCGGTTGTGCGGATCCGTGTCGAGCACCTGAACTAAGCCGTTATCGTTCACCGGGCTCGCTTGCGGGCCCGGGATTGCGAACACTGTCTATTGGAGCCAGTCATGCGTTATATCAGTACCCGCGGCCAGGCACCGGCCCTGAATTTCGAAGACGTCCTGCTGGCCGGTCTGGCCACGGACGGCGGCCTGTATGTGCCGGAATGCCTGCCACGTTTCACCCAGGAAGAAATCGCTTCCTGGGCTGGCCTGCCGTATCACGAGCTGGCCTTCCGGGTGATGCGCCCATTTGTGGCCGGCAGCATTCCCGATGCCGATTTCAAAAAGATTCTTGAAGAAACCTACGGCGTGTTCGCACACAACGCCGTGGCCCCGTTGCGTCAGTTGAACGGCAATGAATGGGTGCTGGAGCTGTTCCACGGCCCGACCCTGGCGTTCAAGGACTTCGCCCTGCAACTGCTCGGTCGCCTGCTCGACTACACGCTGGAAAAACGCGGCGAGCGCGTGGTGATTGTCGGCGCTACCTCCGGTGACACCGGTTCGGCCGCCATCGAAGGGTGCAAGCACTGCGAAAACGTCGACATCTTCATCCTGCACCCGCACAACCGCGTGTCTGAAGTGCAGCGTCGCCAGATGACCACCATTTTCGGCGAGAACATCCACAACATCGCCATCGAAGGCAACTTCGATGACTGCCAGGAAATGGTCAAGAACAGCTTCGCCGACCAGAGCTTCCTCAAAGGCACGCGTCTTGTGGCGGTGAACTCGATCAACTGGGCGCGGATCATGGCCCAGATCGTTTACTACTTCCACGCAGCCCTGCAACTGGGTGGCCCGGCGCGTTCGGTGTCGTTCTCGGTGCCGACCGGCAACTTCGGCGACATCTTCGCCGGTTACCTGGCACGCAATATGGGCTTGCCGATCAACCAGTTGATCGTCGCCACCAACCGCAACGACATCCTGCACCGCTTCATGAGCGGCAATCAGTACGTCAAGGAAACCCTGCACGCCACGTTGTCGCCGTCGATGGACATCATGGTGTCGTCGAACTTCGAACGCCTGCTGTTCGACCTGCACGGTCGCAACGGCGCAGCGATCGCCGGCTTGATGGACAACTTCAAGCAGGGCGGCGGTTTCAGCGTTGAGCAAGAGCGCTGGACCGAAGCCCGCAAACTGTTCGATTCCCTGGCCGTGGATGACGCACAAACCTGCGAAACCATCGCTGAGGTCTTCGAGCAGACCGGCGAAGTGCTGGACCCGCACACCGCCATCGGCGTCAAGGCTGCGCGCGAATGCCGTCGCAGCCTGGATATCCCGATGGTGATCCTGGGCACGGCCCATCCGGTCAAATTCCCGGACGCGGTGGAAAAAGCCGGTGTAGGAAAAGCTCTCGAACTACCTGCACATCTTTCTGATTTGTTTGAGAGAGAAGAGCGCTGCACCGTGTTGCCGAATGACCTGAAAGCCGTGCAGGCCTTTGTCAGTCAGCATGGCAACCGCGGCAAGCCGCTTTAAGCCCGCAAAACTGTCACATTTTGAAGCCCGTCTCCTGACGGGCTTTCTTGTTTCTGCGTGCCACACTTGTCGCGTTTTCGCCCCTGAAGGACGGGCGAGTTGATCACGAAGGAAGTGGCAATGCTGTTTTTAAGAGGGTTGAGACCAGCCATGTGCTGGGTATTTTTGTTGGGCGTAATGAGCCTTGGGCACTGTGCGCGGGCGGCACAACTGATGGATTATGAAGCCACGGCACCGAAAACCGTCGACGCCATTGAGCTGGACGCCGAAGAGCTGCAATGGATTCGCGCCCACCCGCAAGTCATCGTGGCATCGAAGCAATACCCGCTGTACCAGTTCAAGGACGAGCACGGTCATTGGAGTGGCTTGAACATCGATGTGCTCGACCGCATCAGCGTGATGACGGGGCTGCATTTCGTTCATGAAGAGACATTTTCCACCGAGCATTTACTCCGGCGCCTGGAAAGCGGTGCAGTCGACATGACCGCAACCCTAGCGCTGAATGAGGAGCGCAAGCTGTTCCTGGATTTCAGCCATGCCTTCGGCGGTTCCGCCTGGGTGCTGGTCGGGCGTGCCGGGGCTCCGCTACTTCAGTCCCTGGATCAATTGTCGGAAAAGAAACTGGTGTTACCGGCCAGACACGCCATGGAGACAGCCATTCGGCGGGACTATCCGGCCATCGAGCTGCGCTCGGTCAAGACGTATGCCGAAGCCCGGGCGCTGGTCGAAAGTGGCGAGGCCGATGCCACGATCGAGAATGAAACCGGGGCGCAGCTCTATCCGACCGGGCAGTTGAAGATAGGCCACACGGTGGAAGGCTCGTGGGAAGCCGACCATCTGGCAGTACGCAAAGGGCAGCCGGAGTTGTTGAGCATCCTTAACAAGGCGCTTGAAGCCTTTCCACCGGCGGAGTTGCGGGCCATTCGCCTGAAATGGCTGGATGGCATCGCCCCCAGGCCGATGCTGTCGTTCTGGCAGCGGGTAACGCAATGGGGCTGCTGGGGCATGTTTGTCGTCAGCCTGTTCGGCCTGCTGTCCTTGCTCTGGAACCGTCGGCTCGCGGCCCTGATCAAGCAACGCCTGGACGTCGAGAAAGACCTCAGCGATCAACTCGCCTTTCAACATGCGCTGATTGATGCCATGCCCGATCCCATGTTTGTGCGTGATCTGGAGGGGCGTTTGATCATGTGCAACAAAAGTTACGAGGAGGCGCTGTCGACCCGTCTGGACCAGGTTCAGGGACGGCAACTGATCGAAGTCGATGTGTTACCCAGGGAGACTGCCGAGCAGTTGCATGCCGAGTTCATCGTCCAGCTCGACACCCGCAAGCCTCGCTTCACCAAACGCCAGTTGGAATTCAACAATGGGGTGCGGGACATCTACCAGTGGACGGTGCCGTTTTACGGCGCTGACGGTCAGGTGCGCGGGTTGCTCGGTGGATGGACGGATATCGGCCGTCGGAGGAGCGAAGGGGTGTGTCAGTGTTCCCAGTGAGTTTCGGAATTTTCCTATGGGATGTGGCTACTTTTCCGATGGGATGCTGAAGGATGCTCCCCTAGAGTGATCGACAACTGCGGTGAGAGTCCGCGCGTGTCGTTCCAGAGGTCGCTTATGCGCACGCTCAAAATCCTGATCCTTGAACACAATCCTTTCCAGATGATGGCGTTGCACCAGATGCTCAACGCCATTGGTGTCTATGACGTGCTCACGGCGCCGTCGATGTCGGCGGCGCTGCGTTCCCTGGGGCGCAGGGGCACGGTCGATATCGCGTTCTGCGATCCGCAGCTCAAGGGCGGCGACGGGCTGGCACTGGTGCGGCATCTGGCAGAGCAGCGCGAGGCCCGTGCGCTGATTCTGCTCGGCAACGTGGCGTCGAGCATCATGCCGGACGTGAAGGCCATGCTGGCTGACAGCGACGTCAAACTCCTCGGGCACCTGCACACGCCCGTTTCCGCGGTGTTGATGCGCCGGCTGCTGGATGTCTATCTGCTGGAGTCGATGCTTCAAGCCAGGGCCTGAGGCGGGCTGTTTTTTCCTTGTCATCTTTGCGGTGCATGCTCAATTTCCCCGGAGACGCAGGTACCGCTGCCATGCGGTATTCAGAACTTTCTTCTCGGGCCAGGGGTCATTAACTGTAGACACGCCCTCCCAGGCACTTTGTTTTCGGACTATTGAGTGGTGATCGCGAGATGGAAAGTATCAGCCTATTGCTCGGTGAGGCTCTGAGCCCGTATCAAGTGACGTTGACCCCGTCGGGTGCCCATGGCGAATGCCTGGTGACCTTGAAGAATGCGGCCGGCGCGATTGTGGTGGAACGTGAGTTCAATCAGGCGCAGTTGACCGATAAGCGGCAACTGACGGATGTCGTCGACGGATTGCACCGAGATGTGCTGATTGCTGAAGGTCGCCTTGAGCCCTGTGTGATCGCGGCGTTGCGCAATGCGGCCCGGGACAAGATCCTGGCCAATCGAAATTGAATTGCCTTTTTGTGGGAACCTTCCTGCGTGAAGGTCGTCAGACCTTGTAACAGCAGGATCAAGCATTGTGCTCCGGTGCTTGTAGCTTGCTGCCACTGGTCTTTATGTAGGCCACGTTTAACCCCGAGTCGTCTCCCCACTTCTCGGGGTTTCTTTTTGCCTGAAATTTGTCACTGCCCATCCTGATGCTGGAAAAAGGTCTTGGCTTCTTCCAGATAGTCGCTGCGCCGTTCCGGGTCTAGCCAGTCGGCATAGGCGTGGGCCAGTCGTTCGTGGGGCAGGGTGCGCAGCAGCTGATTGATCTCGCTGATGGCCTGCCGACCCTGGGGCGTATTCGAGCAGCCGATATACGTGGAAATGTACTTGCCCGTGCCCTTGACCGGATAAAACACCAGCTCGTTGTCGGCAATATGTTCCTGTTGGGCCAGGTAGCGGATCTCCGGCCAGTAACCCAACACCCCCAGCAAACGCCCCAGGCGCTGCATCTGCAACAGACTGCCGAGGGCGTCATTTCCATAGTGGAATGTCAGGGTATTGGCCGGCGCTTGTTTCAGCTGAGCATCGAGGAACTGACCATAGCTGCGCTCGGCCACGGCACCGAGTTTCTGGGTGCCATTGGCCAGCAGGGCCGCCAGGTCAACTTCACCGTCCACCAGAAACGGCGCCAGCTCCGCTTGATCTTCCTGGCGCACCGCAAGGCCATTGCTCACGGCCCGGAACACCGGAATGGAAAACGCAATCCACTGTTCCCGCTCCTTGCTCCAGATCAGCGAGGGATCACAGGTGAAGGATTCTTCGCGCAGCATCTGCATGCCACGGGCGCGATTGACCCGCATCCGTGTGTGATCGTATTGCGGCATGCCGGCGATCAACAGCGGCATCAGCTGATCGACGACCCCCAGGCCTTTTTGCGGACCTTCGAAGATCGTCAGTGGCGGCAAATCCCGCAGCAGCCAGATCAGCGTCTCTTTTGGGTGTGCCCAGGCGGGTGAGCTCAATCCGAGCAACAACAGCACCAGCGCATACCGGCCGCTGGCGCGATGGATGAAGACTGAAAGCAGGCGCTTCAGCTTAGATGGCTCCGTCTTCACGCAGCTTTGCGATCTGTCCCTTGTCGTAGCCAAGATCGTGGAGTACCTGCGCATTGTGCTCACCCAGCTGCGGTCCGACCCATTCGGAAGTGCCGGGTGTCTCAGAGAGTTTCGGCACGATCCCCGGCATCTTGAAGTCCTTGCCGTCCGGCAGCTTGGCGTGCAGGAACATTTCCCGAGCCAGGTACTGCGGATCGCTGAACATATCTTCGGCGCTGAAGATCCGGCTGGCCGGGACGTCGGCCTGGTTCAACAACTCGATCACGCGATCGAGCGGCAGCGAATTGACCCAGCGATCGATCACCCCATAAATCTCGTCGCGACGGCTGTCACGGCCATCATTGCTGGCCAGCACCGGATCGTTGGCCAAATCTTCCCGGCCAATAATCAACATGAACCGTTTGAAAATTGCATCACCATTGGCGCCGATCTGCACATGCTTGCCGTCAGCACTGGTGTGGATGGAGGAGGGCGTGATGCCGGGCATGATGTTGCCGGTGCGCTCGCGGATGAAACCGAACACATCGAACTCCGGGACCATGCTTTCCATCATGGCGAAAATCGCCTCATACAGCGCCACGTCTACCATTTGCCCCAGACCACCGTTGACCTCGCGATGACGCAAAGCCATCAACGCGCCGATCACGCCCCACAGCGCGGCAATCGAGTCACCGATGGAAATCCCGGTGCGCACCGGCGGTCGGTCTTCGAACCCGGTGATGTAACGCAGGCCACCCATGGACTCACCAACCGCGCCGAACCCCGGCTGATCTTTCATTGGCCCGGTCTGGCCAAAACCCGACAGCCGCACCATCACCAGTTTCGGATTGAGGGCGTGTAAAACGTCCCACCCCAGGCCGAGCTTTTCCAACACACCGGGGCGAAAGTTCTCGATCAGGATGTCCGCTTCGCTGAGTAGTTTTTTCAGGATCGCCAGGCCGTCCGGGTGCTTGAGGTTCAAAGTCAGGGACTTCTTGTTGCGCGCCTGGACGAACCACCACAGCGAAGTGCCTTCATACAATTTGCGCCATTTACGCAATGGATCACCGCCATCCGGAGATTCGATCTTGATCACTTCGGCGCCGAACTCGCCGCAAATACGCGAGGCAAACGGCCCGGCGATCAACGTACCCAATTCGATGACTTTCAGACCTGAGAGCGGTTTTCCGGTGAATGGCATGCGCGATCCTTGTAGGACAAAGTCTTGTGAATAGTGCGTTTTAACATAGCCGCGTGTCAGTCGCCCAAAGTTGATGGTCGTCAATGCTCTGATTGCCTACTGCATCGGTTAGACTTGCCGCCTTTCCTCGTATCAAGAAGCCCGTTCATGGCCCAGCCGTCCACGACCTACAAGTTTGAACTGAACCTTACCGACCTCGACCGCAGTGTCTACGAGAGCGTGAAGCAGACCATCGCCCGTCACCCTTCGGAAACCGAAGAGCGCATGACCGTGCGGCTGCTGGCCTACGCCTTCTGGTACAACGAGCAGCTGTCGTTTGGTCGCGGTCTGTCAGACGTGGATGAACCGGCCCTGTGGGAAAAGAGCCTGGATGACCGTGTCCTGCACTGGATCGAAGTCGGGCAGCCGGACGCCGATCGCCTGACCTGGTGCTCCCGTCGCACCGAGCGCACCAGCCTGCTGGCCTACGGCAGCCTGCGCGTCTGGGAAACCAAAGTGATCCCGGCGATCAAGAACCTGAAAAACGTGCACATCGCTGCTGTGCCCCAGGACATCCTGGAAACCCTGGCCAAAGACATGCCTCGGGTGATCAAGTGGGACGTGATGATCAGCGAAGGGACGATTTTCGTCACTGACGACCGTGGTCAGCATGAAGTCCAGTTGCAGTGGCTGAGCGGCGAACGCGGCTGATCATTCGCCGGTACTACGCGTCATCCGGTTTTATCCTACGTATTCAAGAGAAGCCACTGTCACCCCATGCGCATCGAACCTCGCCTGTTGCCCGACACCCTGCCATTCCTCGGTGACCTGCCGCCGCTGCTGACCCGCCTGTACGCGGCGCGGGGCGTGCAGAGCGAGGCGGAACTGGATAAGAGCCTGAAGCGCCTGATTCCATACGAGCAGCTCAAGGGCATCGACGCGGCGGTAGACCTGCTGGTGACGGCACTGGAACAGCGTCAGCGGATTCTGATCGTCGGCGACTTCGATGCCGATGGTGCGACGGCCAGCACCGTCGGCGTGCTTGGCTTGCGCCTGCTGGGCGCGGCCCATGTCGATTATCTGGTGCCGAACCGTTTCGAGTACGGCTACGGCCTGACCCCGGAAATCGTCGAAGTCGCACTGACCCGCACCCCGCAACTGCTGATCACCGTGGACAACGGCATTTCCAGCGTCGAAGGCGTGGCGGCGGCGAGAAAGGCCGGGCTCAAAGTGCTGGTCACCGATCACCACTTGCCCGGTGATGAACTGCCGCTGGCCGACGCCATCGTCAACCCGAACCAGCCCGGTTGCGACTTTCCGAGCAAGGCGCTGGCCGGTGTCGGCGTGATCTTCTATGTGCTGATGGCGTTGCGCGCACGCTTGCGCAACCTTGGTTGGTACGAGAACACGCCGCAGCCGAACATCGGTGAATTGCTGGACTTGGTGGCATTGGGCAGTGTCGCTGACGTGGTGCCGCTGGATGCCAACAACCGGATTCTGGTGCACCAAGGTTTGGAGCGGATTCGCGCCGGTCGGGCCCGGCCGGGGATCAAGGCGATTCTCGAAGTCGCCAAGCGTGAGCCGGCGCGCATTACGTCTACCGATCTGGGGTTCATTGTCGGCCCACGCTTGAATGCGGCGGGACGCCTGGATGACATGAGCCTGGGCATCGAATGCCTGCTCACCGAAGATGCCGGACTCGCCCGGGAAATGGCGGCCCAGCTCGACGGCATGAACCAGGACCGCAAATCCATCGAGCAAGGCATGCAGCGTGAGGCGCTGGCCCAACTCAAGGATCTGCCGGTGGAATCGATGCCGTTCGGGTTGTGTTTGTTCGATCCCGAGTGGCACCAGGGTGTCATCGGTATCCTCGCCTCGCGGATGAAAGAGCGCTATTTCCGTCCGACCATTGCCTTTGCCGATGCCGGCGATGGCTTGTTGAAAGGCTCGGGCCGTTCGGTCCAGGGCTTTCACATTCGTGATGCGTTAAGCGTGGTGGCGGCGCAGCATCCGAACCTGATCAGCAAGTACGGCGGCCACGCCATGGCGGCCGGTCTGACCTTGCCGGAAGCGAATTTTCCGCTGTTCGCCGAAGCCTTTGACGCTGAAGTGCGTAGGCAATTGCGCGAAGGAGACCTGACCGGGCGCCTGTTGTCGGACGGCACCCTGGCGGTCGAGGAGTTTCACCTGGAACTGGCCCGCGCCTTGCGCCATGCCGGTCCTTGGGGGCAGCACTTCCCGGAGCCTTTGTTTCACGGGGTGTTCCAGTTGGTCGAGCAGCGGGTGGTGGGCGAGCGACACCTTAAAGTGGTGCTGAAAAGCGAATGTGGTTCGGTGAAGCTGGACGGTATCGCTTTTGGGATTGATCGCGATATCTGGCCGAATCCGACCATCAAATGGGTGGAATTGGCCTACAAACTCGACCTTAACGAGTTTCGCGGGAATGAGACGGTGCAATTGATGATTGCTCACATCGAACCGCGTTAAGCCCATTCGCGAGCAAGCCCGCTCCCACATGGGATCTGTGTCATGCACAAAACCAATGTGGGAGCGGGCTTGCCCGCGAAAGCGATCGCCCTGACGCCAAATATCCCCGGAACCCTCCCTCATCCCCCGTTGTCGACTAGGCTCTAAGCACTGCTTGATTGGCCTTGTGACGTCTTGTCGAATTTTTTGCCCGCGGGGGCGGGTGCTGCACCTTTTACTGTCACTCGTCGACTTTTCAAACAGAACCCTGGAGCCTGCCCACTGATTCGAGAGGTGCCCCATGAGTCTGCTGCTTGAACCCTATACCCTTCGCCAATTGACCCTGCTCAACCGCATTGCCGTATCGCCAATGTGCCAATACTCCGCCGTCGATGGCCTGGCCAATGACTGGCACCTGGTCCACCTCGGCAGCCGTGCCGTCGGCGGGGCCGGTCTGATTTTTACCGAAGCCACGGCGGTCACCGCCGATGGCCGCATCACCGCCGAAGACCTCGGCCTGTGGAATGACGAACAGATCGAACCGCTGCAACGCATCACCCGATTTATCGCGGCCCAAGGTGCCGTCGCCGGTATTCAACTGGCCCACGCCGGGCGCAAGGCCAGCACTCATCGGCCGTGGATCGGCAAACATGGCAGCCTCAAACCCGACGACGGCGGCTGGACCCCGGTCGGGCCTTCGCCAATTGCCTTCGATCCCCAACACACGCCGCCTAAACAGCTCGATGAAGGGCAAATCGCTGAAGTCATCCAGGCCTTCGTCGATGCAGCCAACCGTGCGCTGACTGCCGGTTTCAAAGTGGTCGAGATCCACGCCGCTCACGGTTATCTGCTGCATCAGTTCCTTTCGCCATTGAGCAATCAGCGGCGCGATCAATATGGTGGCTCGTTCGAGAATCGTATTCGGCTGGTGCTGCAAGTCACCGAAGCGGTGCGCGCGGTCTGGCCTGAAGAGTTGCCGCTGTTTGTGCGGGTATCGGCCACCGACTGGGTGGAAGACGGCTGGAACCCGGATGAAACCGTGGAGCTGGCACGACGCCTCAAAGACCTGGGCGTGGATTTGATCGACGTCTCGTCGGGCGGCACGGCGGCCAATGCGGAAATTCCTACAGGACCGGGTTATCAAACCCGCTTCGCTGAGCGCGTGCGTAAGGAGTCAGGCATCGCCACGGGCACCGTGGGCATGATTACCGAGCCGGCGCAGGCTGAGCACATCCTGCGGACCTGCCAGGCGGATATCATCTTCCTGGCTCGTGAGTTGTTGCGCGATCCGTACTGGCCGCTGCATGCCGATGATGATCTGGGCGGACGCAAAGCGGTGTGGCCGGCGCAGTATCAACGGGCGACACATCGGGACCAGCCGATTCATGAGTCGGATTTGCGGGACTGATTAGCGCTGTAAAAACAAAAAGCCCCGATCGGACTGATCGGGGCTTTTGCGTTTCTGGCGCTGGATTTTTGTTGTCGGTCAGGCCGTCTTCGCGAGCAAGTCCGCTCCCACAGGGGAATGCATTCCAAATGTGGGAGCGGGCTTGCTCGCGAAAAGGCCCGCCCAGACAACCATTAACCTCAGGTGTACTTACGCTTCTCCGGCGCCGGCGGGAAATACTGGTACAACCAGGTTTCACTCAATGTCCGGTCATTTGTACGAATAAACAACCGCAGCTCCACCGGCGCGACGCTGTCATTGGTCGGGAACCAGTCAAACGTAATCCGGTAACCCTTGATGTCGTCCAGCACCAGCACGTTGAAATCCTTCACCTCGCCATTCGAGCAGGTGACCACCGGCTCGATCGCCGCACCCGGTGGCAACCGGTCCAGACCGCCACCGGTGAAGTCCACCGCAAAGCGACGGGCCCAGACTTCCGGGTAATGCTCGCCCGGCGCCCAGCCTTCGATAAACCCACCCATGCCCGAACGGGTCGCGTTGACCCGCGCCAGCGGCGTGCTGACCGGCGGCAATGCGCTCCAGTACAGCTTGTAGCCATAGTTCAGCGAATCACCGGCCGCCACGGGTTTCTTCGGCGTCCAGAACGCAACGATGTTATCCAGGGTCTCGCCGGTTGTAGGAATTTCCAGCAGATCAATAGAGCCTTCGCCCCACGCGGTTGTCGGTTCTACCCACAGGCTCGGGCGCTTGCTGTACCAGTCGACGGTGTCTTGATAGCTGGCGAACTCGTGATCGGTCTGCACCAGGCCGAAACCTTTCGGGTCGGTGTCGGCGAAGGCGTTGAATTGCAGGGTCGCCGGGTTGTTCAGCGGGCGGCAGATCCACTCACCGTTGCCGCGCCACATGGCCAGGCGATCGGAGTCGTGGATTTGCGGGTGAATGGTGTCGCACATGCGCCGTTCGTGGGTGCCGCAGCTGAACATGCTGGTCATCGGCGAGATGCCCAGTTGCTCGATGGCGGTGCGCGCATTGATGTGCGCGTCGATGGCCATGACCACCTGACTGGCCTGGCAATCGATGTCGAAACGGTAGGCGCCGGTGGCGCTCGGCGAATCGAGCAGGGCATAGACCACGAAGCGGGTACTGTCCTTGTCCGGCGTCTCGAACCAGAACTTGGTGAAGTCCGGGAATTCCTCACGCTTCTTGGCGTAAGTATCGATCGCCAAGCCGCGAGCCGACAGGCCATATTGGCCAGACGCATCCACCGCACGGAAATAGCTGGCGCCGAGGAAGGACAACACGTCGTGCTTGTCCAGCTCCGGAGCCTTGAACAACTTGAACCCGGAAAAGCCCAGGTCAGCGCCAAGCTGCTTGGTGTCGACCGTGGTTTTTTCATAGTTGAACAGCGAAGGGCGGAAGTGCACTTCCCGCGCCTGACGCGTCTTGGGATCGACGCTGAACATGCGCACAGGTTGCTTGAAGCCCATGCCGACGTGGAAAAACTGCACATCCAGTTGACCGTTCAAGTCGTTCCACAGCGAGTGCTTGCCGTCGTACTGAATCGCATTGAAGTTCTGCGGCGTCATGGTCGCCAGCGTCGGCGGCAGCACCTGCTTGGTGTCCTGATAACGATTGCCGGCGAGCTGCTTGGCCTGGATCTTCAGCGCCTCGAAGTCGAACGCCTGCGCGTCGCCATCCGCCGCGCCATTCCCGGCCCAGGCCCGAGCGGCCAGCAGGCCGGTGGCCGATAAACCGGTGTAGGCAGCGATAGCCATGGACGCTTTGAGCAAATTCCTGCGGTGCATAAGTACAACCTGTCGTGAACAATCCCGCGCCGTTCCTGGCACTGCTGGATCAAAAATGGAGGTTCGGACATGCCTTCGGCCAAACGCAACGGACTTTAAACAGATGCCAAATAGCTTAAACCGTTCGGTCCCGGAGAAAAAATGATTGATAGCACAACAATGTTGCGGCAATGAAACAAGACATGTCCGGTAACGTTTCCCACAGTACTTTCTGTTTTATAAGGCATTTGTGCCTTTTTCGACTAATTACTCTAAAAACCACTTTTCAGCGCCGATTTAATTCCTATCCTATGGGCATGACCGGTTTCGGCCCTTCAGGCCGGTGGGTTCAGCGCGCACCAAGCGACTGCTGAAAAAAGTAGTAGGGCGATGCGGTTTTCTGAAGTTTTCTTTGACGTATTAAAAGGACATCGTCCATGTCGAAAGTACAAGGCATCACCGAACTGTTAGGGATATTTCCATGCCTGTCGACCGGAAGGCGCAGGCGTCGACTCAATTCGGAGGAGATGAAATTGGTGGAGCGGTATCGGGAGCTGTCCGAGAGTGATCGGATTGCGATGAGGTATCTGGTGGATGCGATGAGGAGTGTTTCGCGGTTTTGAATGGAGGTGGATACCAAGGGGGCGGACTTCAAAGTCTGCCCCTTTTCAATTTTGTCAGACACACCTGAATCCCTGTGGGAGCGGGCTTGCTCGCGAAGAGGGTGTGTCAGTCGACATTGATAGTGATTGACCCGCCGCATTCGCGAGCAAGCCCGCTCCCACAGGTTTTGCATTTACCTGGCCCTCAACTGCAAGTACCCATGATCTTGAACGGTCGCTGTACCTGCATCAGGTCAGGCATATCCCGCCATTTGATCCAGGCCTGGTGCTGCCAGTGCAACAGCGGCACCGAGATGCCGGCCCATTGCAGCGAACTCAGGCTTGGAATGTTATCCACAGATGCCGCGTTCGACTCACGCAGCATCGGGATGACTTCATTGCTCAGCCATTGGCGCAGGTTTCGGTTTTCCGGGATGAAATGGTGAATCAGAAGAGCGTACATGCCTGATTCGCTGACCATCAGGGATTCGACGGTGTTGCCGCTTTTCAGCAGCCAGACGTTTCGACGCTGATCGGGGTCGAGTTTCAGGGTGAGGCGTTCGTCCATTGGGCGGCCCATCAGGCGACCGAGATCGTGGACGCAGAACCAGGCTTGGTTGTCTTGCATGAGGGTGTGGAGGAAGCGGTTGTGGCGGGTGAAGACGGTTGGGGTGAAATGCGGAAGGATTTCCGGCTGATGTAATTTGTGATCAAACATTGTTCGACTCCAAGTTGAAATGGGAGCCGCCACTCAAAGGAGCGCGGTTGCGCCGTCTTGATTATGTTCCGGCTTCGACCCCGGGTCGCTGTTTTGCAGCGACGAGGTGAGCCTATCGTTTAGGTGGATGAGGTGCCAAGTCTGCTCTGGCGCCCCATGCTGTAGGAATTGGTGTATTAGACGGAAGGCTCGGTCTGTAGGAATTTCCTGTTTTTGCATGACCTGCAGCGCAACTGCACCAAACACCTGTTTTCTCCTTTATTTTTTGTTCCTTCAGAAATGAACTGCGGGTTCGCTGCATGCTGATCGAATTTTCTGTTTCCAACTATCGCTCCGTCCGAGACAAGCAAACCCTGTCCATGGCTGCGACGCCGCGCTTGAGCAAAAAGCGCAATCTGTTCGCGCCACCGGTAAATGGAGAAAAACTGCCAGACTTATTGAAGGTGGCTGCAATCTACGGACCGAACGCGTCGGGCAAATCTTCGCTTATCCGGGCGATAGGTATCATGGGGCAACTGCTCGCAGCGCCGCCGTCCTCAAATGATGAACCGCTACCCGTTTCGTCCTTTCGCTTTGATCCAAAACTTCAAAATGAACCGAGCTTCTTTGAATACAACTTCATTCAGCGCGGGCTCCGCTATCGATTTGTTCTGCGCATGACTGCGCAGCGAATTATCGAGGAACAACTGGTTTCATATCCCAAAGGCAAGGAAACGCTGCTGTATCAGCGACGTTTTGCGGAGGAGAGTGAACAGTATGTTTTTGGGGCAAGCCTTGAGGGGGGCAAAGATGTTCACAACGCATGGCGGCGTCTGACGAACCCCAAAACTCTGTTCCTCTCGCAAGCGGTTGCGAACAGCAGCGAAGAGCTGACGCAGTTAAGGGACCCATTTAGCTGGTTCCAGACTGGCCTACTCGTTATTGAGCAGAACAACATGATGGGGCTGTCCGCGGCGTCCATCCGATTTCTTAGGATGGCATCAGACTGCACACAAGATTTACGAAACTTTCTAAGAGCCGTGGATATTCCAGTGTCTGCCATTCAACTCAATACCGAAGACGCAGAGTCTGTTCAAGGCACCAAAAAACTCACTCTGAAAGAGTTCTTCGCGGCTGCGCAAAAAGACAAAGTAACCCTGACCCATACCAGTCTTCTAGGCAAAGCCGAGTTCGATTTTTCCGAGGAGTCTGGCGGTACGAAAAACCTGATTGGCTTTTGGTTACCCTGGTTCATGATCAATCATGCCGATGGGAGCGGAATACTTGCTGTGGATGAATTGGACAGCAGCCTTCATCCCTCAATAGTCGATGACTTGATTGCAAAGCACTTGGACAGTGGGCTGGATACTCAACTGATCTTTACCACCCACGACACTCATCTAATGAACGCCAAAGCGCTTCGCCGCGATCAGTTCTGGATTACTGAGCGAGATGCCAATGGCGCAACCAGTCTTTTTTCTGTTCATGATTTTGAAGGACGGGAAGGTGAAGACGTCGAGAAACGCTACTTTGAAGGCCGTTATCGTGGGTTGCCGTTGATAAGGCGGGGTTGATCATGGCTCGTTCGATACGGCTATTTGATCGAAAGCCTCCACGGTTTAAGCCTCAACCCAAAGTGCTGATCCTCTGTGAAGACAGCAAGTCAGGAAAACGATATCTGGAGGAGGCTGCATTTCACTTCCGCGCCAATGCTCAAGTGGAAATTTCCCACTGCGGTGTCACACACCCAAGTGGCATTGTCGAAACAGCCATCGCCCACCAGAAAGGCTTCGACAAAGTGTTTTGTGCATTTGATCGCGATACACATCTTTGTTTCGAGAGGGCAATAAATCTCGCGAAGCCGCATCCGAAAATCACAGTAATCGCTTCGTACCCCTGCTTCGAGTTCTGGCTACTTCTGCACTTCGGCTTCAATCGAAAGCCATTTCGAGCGGTCGGGAAGTATTCTCCAGGCGACTTGGTTACCAAGAGCCTCAGAGAGAAACCCAGCATGGAAAAATACGAGAAGGGCGAAGACACCAACTATTTCGCCCAACTTTTGGGTGAGCCATTTCAAAGGGCGAGGGATTTGGCACCAAGGATTATCGAGGACGTTGCCATCAGCGGCGAACCCAACCCCAGCACCGAAATCCATCTTCTGATGGACGAATTCGAAACCCTCTCCAAACCACAACCTATCTAACAACCCAGCCCGCATCACTACGGGCTGGGCAACATCATTTACCGACTAACCTTCCAAGCATCCCCCGCAGGCGCAGTCCCGTGGTCGTACGGCTTGGCCAGCCACATGTATATCAGCCCCAACCCAATCACAATCGCCGTGCTCAGCACCATCGCATAGTTGATGTACCAAGCCGCATCCGGCGTACGCGGCCAGGCCATGTTGATGATGGCGCCGACGCCATAAACCAGCGCGCCGATGTTCACCGGCAAACCCCATGCACCCAGGGTGAATTTGCCACTCGGTTTCCAGCCTTTCATCCGCGCATACAGCGCCGCGAGGACGATCATCTGGAACGCCAGGTAAATCCCGATGGCCGCGAAGCTGACGATGGTCGTCACCGCATCTTGCAGGAAGAATCCAAGCGCGATGATCAGTGCAGGCAGGACGCCCGACACAAACAGCGCCGCAACCGGCACTTGAGTTGTAGGGGAAATCTTCTTCAGCAGTGTGCTGCCGATGACCATTTCGTCCCGGGCGTAGGAGTACAGCAGGCGACTCGCCGCCGCTTGTAGGCTGATGACGCAGGAGATGAAGGAAATCATCACCACGCCCATCACCACTTTCGAACCCACCGGGCCGAAGGCGTTGTTGAGGATGGTGGTGACCGGGTCTTTGTCGGTGCCGTTGATCACGGCTTGCATGTCCGGCACGGCGAGGATCAGTGCCAGGCAGGCGAACATCGCCGAGATGCCGCCGATGTAGATGGTCATGCGCATGGCAATCGGGATTTGCTTGCTCGGGTTCGGGGTTTCTTCGGCGACGTCGCCGCAGGCTTCGAAGCCGTAATACAGGAACATCCCCGCCAGCGAGGCGGTAAGGAAGGCTGGCAGGTAGGAGCCGTCGATGCTGATATCGAAGGTGTTGAACAACACGCTGATCGGTTGATGACGTTCAAACACCAGCAGATACACACCCACGACGACCGCGCCGATCAGTTCGCAGAGGAAGCCGAACATGGCGATCCGCGCCAGCACTTTGGTGCCGCTGAGGTTGACCAGGGTGGCGAACAACGTCAGGAACAGCGCGATGACGATGTTGGTGTTGTTGCTCGGTTCAAAACCCATCATTGCGGCGAGGTACGGACCGGCACCGACCGCAACAGCGGCGATGGTCACGCACAGGGCGATGGAGTAGATCCAGCCAACCATCCACGCCCATTTTTTGCCCACCAGACGGCGCGCCCACGGGTAGACGCCGCCGGAGATGGGGAATTGCGAGACCACTTCGCCGAAGATCAGGCACACCAGCAACTGGCCGCAACCGACCAGCAAGTAGGCCCAGAACATCGGTGGCCCGCCAGCGGCGAGGCACAGGCCGAACAGGGTATAAACCCCTACGACCGGCGAGAGGTAAGTGAAGCCCAGGGCGAAGTTTTCCCACAGGCTCATGCTGCGATTGAAGTTTGAGGTGTAGCCCAGCTTGCGCAGTTGTTCGGCGTCGCTGTCGGCAACGGCGGGGGAGAGTTCGGGTGATGTACTCATGGTCTGTCAGCTCCGGAAAATCGGCAGATTTCGGATGTCCGAAACCGTGGCGGGGCTGTCAGGCGCCGCCCGGGTCGGTGGTTATTGTTTTTTGAATTGCTTGGGGTCGAGCCTGGGTGGTGCGTATTGCCGAGATCATCCTTGAGGTCGTGGTGACACTTTCGCGAGCAAGCCCGCTCCCACAGGGGGACACGATCAAAATGTGGGAGCGAGCCTGCTCGCGAAGCTTTTAATGTTTGAACATCACATGCCGAACGACGGTGTAGTCCTCCAGCCCGTACATGGACATGTCCTTCCCGTAGCCGGACAATTTCTGACCGCCGTGAGGCATTTCGCTGACCAGCATGAAGTGCGTGTTCACCCAGGTGCAGCCGTACTGCAAACGTGCGGCCAGGCGATGGGCGCGACCAACGTCCGAGGTCCAGACCGACGATGCCAGGCCGTAGTCCGAATCGTTGGCCCAGCCCAGTACCTGCGCTTCATCGTTGAACTTGGTCACTGACACCACCGGCCCAAACACCTCGCGACGCACGATTTCATCGTCCTGCTGCGCGTCGGCCAACACCGTCGGTTCAAAGAAGAAACCATTGCCTTCCACCGCTTTGCCGCCCGTGACCAAACGGATGTGCGACTGCGCCACGGCACGCTCGACAAACCCGGCCACGCGGTCGCGATGTTGCGCGGTGATCAGCGGCCCCAACTCGGTCGCCGGGTCATCCTGCAGGCCGTACTTGATCGTGCTGACCGCTGCGCCGAGCTTCTCGACGAATTTTTCGTAGATGCCTGCTTGCGCATAGATGCGGCAAGCGGCGGTGCAATCCTGCCCGGCGTTGTAGAAACCGAAGGTACGAATACCTTCCACGGCGGCATCAATATCAGCGTCATCGAAGATGATCACCGGAGCCTTGCCGCCCAGTTCCATGTGCATGCGTTTGACGCTATCGGCTGTGCTGGAAATGATGTTGGCGCCGGTGGCGATGGAACCGGTCAGCGACACCATGCGCACTTTCGGGTGCGTAACCAGCGGACTGCCAACCGTAGGACCGCGACCGAACACCAGGTTGAGTACGCCCGCCGGGAAGATGTCCGACGCCAGTTCCACCAGACGCAAGGCGGTCAACGGGGTTTGTTCCGACGGCTTGAGCACCACGGTATTACCGGCGGCGAGGGCCGGGGCGATTTTCCAGGCGACCATCATCAGCGGGTAGTTCCACGGCGCGATGGAAGCGATCACGCCCACCGGGTCGCGGCGGATCATCGAGGTGTGGCCGGCCAGGTATTCACCGCCCGCCGAACCGCTCATGCAACGGCTGGCGCCGGCGAAGAAACGGAATACATCGGCAATCGCCGGGATCTCGTCATTCAGCGCGGCACTGTAGGGTTTGCCGCAGTTGTCCGATTCCAGTTTGGCCAGCTCTTCGCCATGGGCTTCGATGGCGTCGGCGAGCTTGAGCAGCAGCAGCGAGCGTTCTTTCGGCGGGGTTTGCGACCAGGCTTCGAAGGCGTTGTCGGCGGCGCGCACAGCGGCATCGACCTGGGCTTCGCTGGCTTCGTTGATTTCCACCAGTACTCGGCCGAGTGCCGGGTTGAACACTGGTTGGGCGGGGCCTTCGCCGTCGATCAGTTGGCCGTTGATCAAGAGTTTGGTTTGCATGGTTTGTGTCCTCATTGCAGCTTTTATTGTTCTGTCGGAACCGGATCAACGTGGGAGCGGGCTTGCTCGCGAAGGGGCCATTACATTCAACATTGATGTTGGCTGAACCACCGCTTTCGCGAGCAAGCCCGCTCCCACAGGTAATAGTGGTTGTCAGTGATTGATCTATTTCCCGCCGCTCCCCGCCACACTCTCGCCACCCCGTGTCAGGTAATACGCGCCAAGGATCGGCAGCATGGTCACCATCATCACCAGCATCGCGACAACGTTGGTCACCGGCACGTCCCGTGGGCGGCTGAGCTGGTTGAGCAGCCACAGCGGCAGGGTGCGTTCGTGGCCGGCGGTGAAAGTAGTGACGATGATTTCGTCGAACGACAGCGCAAACGCGAGCATGCCGCCGGCCAGCAACGCCGAGCCTAGGTTTGGCAGGACGATGTAGCGGAAGGTCTGCCAGCCGTCGGCGCCAAGATCCATCGAGGCTTCGATCAAGCTGTGGGAGGTGCGGCGCAAGCGGGCGATGACGTTGTTGTAGACGATCACCACGCAGAAGGTCGCGTGGCCGACGATGATGGTGAACATCCCCGGCTCGATCCCCAAGGTCTTGAAGGTCGCCAGCAGCGCGATCCCGGTGATGATCCCCGGCAGCGCAATCGGCAGAATCAGCATCAGCGAGATGCCTTGCTTGCCGAAGAACTCCCGGCGGTACAACGCTGCCGACGCGAGGGTGCCGAGGACCATCGCGATCAGCGTCGCGATGGCGGCAATTTCCGCCGACAGCTTGATCGCTTCCAGCACGTCGGGCCGCGAAAACGCCACGCTGAACCACTTCAGGGTGAAGCCCTTCGGCGGAAAGCTGAACGCCGCGTCTTCGGTGTTGAAGGCGTAGAGGAAGATGATCAGGATCGGGAAGTGCAGAAACACTAGCCCGCCCCAGGCTGCGATGCGCAAGCCAATAGATGCTTTCTCAGAGTGCATCGAAGGCCCCCAGTCGTTTGACAATGGTCAGGTAAACGGCGATCAGCACAATCGGCACCAATGTGAACGCAGCGGCCATCGGCATGTTGCCAATCGCACCTTGTTGGGCGTACACCATGCTGCCGACGAAGTACCCCGGTGGCCCCACCAGTTGCGGCACGATGAAGTCGCCCAGGGTCAGCGAGAAAGTGAAGATCGACCCGGCGGCGATGCCCGGGATCGACAGCGGCAAAATCACCTGCATAAAGGTCTGGCGCGGCTTCGCTCCAAGGTCCGCCGAGGCTTGCAGCAAGGACGGTGGCAGGCGTTCCAGCGAAGCCTGGATCGGCAGGATCATGAACGGCAGCCAGATGTAGACGAACACCATGAAACGCCCCAGGTGCGAGGTCGACAAGGTGCTGCCGCCGACGCCGGGAATCCCGAGCACAAACTGCAGAATCGGCTCCAGCCCCAGGTGCTGAACGAACCACTGCGCCACGCCGCCCTTGGCCAACAGCAAGGTCCAGGCATACGCCTTGACGATGTAACTGGCCCACATCGGCAGCATCACCGCGATGTAGAAAAACGCCTTGGTCTTGCCGGTGGTGTAGCGCGCCATGTAGTAGGCAATCGGGAACGCGACGATGGCGCTGGCAATCGACACCACAATCGCCATGCTCAGGGTGCGCAGGATGATGTCGAAATTCGACGGCTGGAACAGCGCGGCGAAGTTGGCCAGGGTCAGGTCGGGGGTGACCGCCATGGTGAAGTCGTCGAAGGTGTAGAAACCCTGCCACAACAGCACCAGCAGCGAGCCGAGATAAATCGCGCCGAACCACAACAGCGGTGGCACCAGCAACAGCGCCAGGTAAAAGTTCGGCCGGCGATACAGCAGGTTGGAAAACCGCCGCAACGGCGAACCGCTGGCCGGGGTTTGGGAGATGGCCAAGGTGTTCATCTCACACCCCGCCGGCAACAGTGTCGTGTAGCGGAATCATGGCTTCGCGAGCCCAGCGTGCGCTGATGCGTTGCCCGGTATGATGCTGGGCACTGGTGTCCAGCCACTGGACGTTGGCCTGGCTGATGTTCAGGGTCTGGCCGTTTTCCAGTTTCACTTCATAGCGGGTGGCGCTGCCCTGGTACTGGATGTCGTGGAGCAAGCCGCTGACTTCAATCTCATGGCTGGCCAGCGGACCTTCGGCAAAACGCACGTGTTCCGGACGTATCGAAAACGGCTGCGGATTGCCGCTCAACTGCTTGGCCAGATCACCGCGAATCACGTTGGAGGTGCCGACGAATTCCGCAACGAAGGTGGTCGCCGGTTTCATGTAGAGATTGCGCGGGGTGTCGACCTGTTCGATACGGCCCTTGTTGAACACCGCCACGCGGTCGGACATCGACAGTGCTTCGGTCTGGTCGTGGGTGACGAAAATGAAGGTGATGCCGAGTTGGCGTTGCAGCTTCTTCAACTCGCTTTGCATCTGTTCGCGCAGCTTCAAGTCCAACGCGCCGAGGGGTTCGTCGAGCAGCAACACGCGAGGGCGATTGACCAGGGCGCGGGCCAAAGCCACACGCTGGCGCTGACCGCCGGACAACTGCACCGGTTTGCGCTCGCCGTAGCCACCGAGGGCGACCATGTCGAGGGCTTCTTCGGCGCGTTTCTGGCGTTCGGCCTTGCCGACGCCTTTGACTTTCAGACCGTAGGCGACGTTGTCGCGAACGTTCATGTGCGGGAACAGCGCGTAATCCTGGAACACGGTGTTCACGTCACGCTGATACGGCGGCAGCCCGGCGGCTTCTTCGCCGTGAATACGGATCGAGCCTGTGCTCGGTTGTTCGAACCCGGCGATCAGGCGCAGGCACGTGGTTTTGCCCGAGCCCGAAGGCCCGAGCATGGAAAAGAACTCGCCGTCCTGGATATCGATGGAAACCCGGTCAACGGCCTTCACTTCGCCGAACTGCCGGGAAACGTTGGTGAACTGGACTGCAAGCGTCATGGTGCGGTGCTCCGAAAACTGAAAAACCTTAAAAGCTTCGCGAGCAAGCCCGCTCCCACATTGGAGTGCGATCAAAATGTGGGAGCGGGCTTGCTCGCGAAGGGGCTTAACGACCGCCCATAATCGCGATGTAGTCCTGGGTCCAGCGGCTGTACGGTACGAACTTGCCGCCTTCAGCCTGCGGGGTTTTCCAGAAGGCGATTTTCTCGAACTGGTCGAAACCGTTGGTCTTGCAACCCTCGGCACCGAGCAATTCACTGCCGGTGCACGCCGCCGGCACCGCTGGCAACGAGCCGAACCACGCCGCTACGTCACCCTGGACTTTCGGTTGCAACGACCAATCCATCCACTTGTAGGCGCAGTTCGGATGCTTGGCCTCGGTGTGCAACATGGTCGTATCGGCCCATCCGGTGGCGCCTTCTTTCGGGATGGTCGAAGCGATCGGCTGTTTCTCGTTGATCAGGCCGTTGACCTGATACGGCCAGGCGCTGGACGCGACCACGCCTTCGTTCTTGAAGTCACTCATCTGTACGGTGGTGTCGTGCCAGTAGCGGTGAATCAACGGCTGCTGGGCACGCAACAGATCGAGCACGGCTTTGTACTGCGCTTCTGTCAGTTGATACGGGTCTTTGATGCCCAGCTCAGGCTTGGTGGTTTTCAGGTACAGCGCCGCGTCGGCGATGTAGATCGGGCCGTCATACGCTTGCACGCGACCCTTGTTGGCCTTGCCGTCCGGCAGGTTTTGCGCGTCGAACACCACGCCCCAACTGGTCGGCGCGGTCTTGAACACATTGGTGTTGTACATCAGCACGTTCGGGCCCCACTGGTACGGGGTGCCGTAAGTCTGCTTGTTGACCACGTACCACGGCGCATCTTTCAGGCGCGGGTCGAGGCCTTTCCAGTTCGGGATCAACGCGGTGTTGATCGGCTGCACCCGCTTGCCGACGATCAAGCGCAACGAGGCATCGCCCGACGCGGTGACCAGGTCATACCCGCCCTTGGCCATCAGGCTGACCATCTCATCGGAGGTGGCGGCGGTTTTCACATTGACCTTGCAGCCGGTTTCCTTCTCGAAACCGGTGACCCAGTCGTAGGCCTTGTCGCTCTCGCCACGTTCGATGTAGCCGGGCCAGGCCACGATATCCAGCTGACCTTCGCCAGCACCGACGGCTTTCAGCGGTTCGGCGGCCTGGATACTGGCACTGGCGAGCAATGCAGTGGTGATTGCACTGAGCAGTGCGGTCTTGTGCACGAACATGGGGTTTCCCTCTTCTTTAATTATGGTCGGGGCAGTTGTGAACGTGGTGAAGCATGCCGTGAGCGGCTTGTTATTAGCGTAGTCAGAGATGCTGGCCGTGGCGGGCCATGATGTGCCGCACCACGCTGTAGTCCTGAAGCGAATCGCTGGATAAGTCTTTGCCGTAGCCCGAACGCTTCAGGCCGCCATGGGGCATTTCGCTGACCAGCATGAAATGGCTGTTGATCCAGGTGCAGCCGTACTGCAAGCGCGCCGCGACCTGCATGGCTTTGTCGAGGTTTTGGGTCCAGACCGAGGAGGCGAGGCCGTATTCCGAATCGTTGGCCCAGTCCACGGCTTGTTCGAGTTCATCGAAACGGGTGACGGTGACCACCGGTCCGAACACCTCGCGCTGGACGATTTCATCGCTCTGTTTGCACCCGGCGAGCAAGGTCGGCTGGTAATAGAAACCGGCGCCGGAATGCACCGCCGCACCGGTGACGCGTTCGATGTGCGGCTGGCCGAGGGCGCGTTCGACAAAACTGGCTACGCGGTCGCGCTGACGGGTGCTGATCAGCGGGCCGATTTCGTTGTCGACGTCGCGTTTACCGGCGAAACGCAGGCTGCTGACCGCCGCGCCCAATTCCGCGACTAAACGATCATGGATTCCAGCCTGTGCATAAATCCGGCACGCGGCGGTGCAGTCCTGGCCGGCGTTGTAATAGCCGTAAGTGCGCACGCCTTCGACCACCGCTTGAATATCCGCGTCGTTGCAGACGATCACCGGGGCTTTGCCGCCGAGTTCGAGGTGAGTGCGCTTCAGGGTTTTCGCAGCGGCTTGCAGGATTTTTTGCCCGGTGACGATATCGCCGGTCAACGACACCATCCGTACTTTCGGGTGGCTGACCAAGTGACTGCCAACGCCTTCACCGCCGCCGCAGATGATGTTGATCACCCCGCGCGGCAGGATTTCGGCCAGCGCCGGCGCCAACGCGAGGATCGACAATGGCGTGTGTTCGGAAGGCTTGAATACCAAGGTGTTGCCAGCGGCGAGGGCCGGGGCGATTTTCCATGCGGCCATCATGATCGGGTAGTTCCACGGCGCGATGGACGCGACGACGCCAATCGGATCACGCCGCACCATGCTGGTGTAACCCGGCAGGTATTCACCGCTGAGCTGGCCGGTCTGACAGCGCACGGCGCCAGCAAAGAAACGAAACACATCAACCGTGGCGCTCAAATCATCCTGACGGGCCAGGTGCAACGGCTTGCCACAGTTCAGGGATTCGAGGCGGGCGAGGAGGTCGGCGTTTTTCTCGATGGCGTTGGCGATGTCCAGCAGCAGGTTGGAACGTTGCTGCGGCGTGGTCCGCGACCAACTGGAAAAGGCGCGGTGGGCGGCGAGGATCGCGGCTTCGACTTGCTCGGTGCTGGCTTCGGCGATGTGGGTCAGCACTTCCCCAGTGGCCGGGTTGAGGATCGGCTCGACAAAGCCCTGGCCCGCGACCAATTCGCCATCGATCAACAACGCGGTGAACAACGGAGTCTGCGCGCCAGCCATTTTTCGGGTTCTCTTTTCTTGTGTGGCCATGGGGCTCCCAGTGACTGGAGCCCCGACCGTCTTATAAAGATGTAACAAGACTAGTGCGCGAGCCCGAGGTCGACAAATTCTTAATACTGAAGGTGGCGTTCGATTAAATAGATGGCTTGCGCCCGCCGTGAGGCTGTTCGCGGGCGACGGTCAGGAATGGGTCCACCAGCGCCGGCCGCGCAGTGCCACGACGCCAGGCCAGGCCGACGTCGAGGGTCTGGCTGAGGTCGGCGATGGGGCGGGCTTCGATGATGTCGCCCTCCAGGGACCAGGGGCGGTAGGTCATGTCGGGCTGGATCGACACGCCCAAGCCAGCGGCCACCAGGCTTCGTACCGCTTCCGTCGACGCAGTCCTCAACGTGATGCGCGGCTGCAACGAAGCCGCCGACCACATGCGCTGGGCGTTGCGGTCCATTTCATCGACGTTCAGTTGAATCAAAGGCTCTCGCGTTACGTCGGCGAGGTTGATGCTGTCGTGTTCCAGCAATGGATGCTGGGCCGGTAGCCACAGGCGATGGGGTGAGTGGGTCAGCACTTCGGTCTGCAAGGCGTGGCGGTCTTCGAGGTTGGAAAGGATCAACACGCCGACATCGATCTCGCCGCTGACCAGCAAATGCTCGATGTAGGGCCGTTCGTCCTCCATCACGCGAATCTCGACGTTGGGGTAGGCGCGCTGGAATCGGGTGAGCAAATCCGCCAGGTAATAACCGGCGACGAGGCTGGTCACGCCGATGATCAACTGCCCGGCAACCTGATCCGTGCTCTGTTGCAGGCTGCGTTTGGCGTTATCGACGGTGGCCAGAATCAGGTGCGCCTGGCGTAGGAATTGATGACCCTGGTGGGTCAGGGTCATGCCTTTGGCGTGTCGGTTGAACAGGCTGACGCCGATTTCCTGCTCCAGTTGCTGGATCGCCAGGGTCAGGGTGGACTGGGAAATGAATGCGGTTTGCGCAGCGGCTGAGATCGAGCCGGTCTCGGCCACGGCGATGAAATGACGGATCTGACGCAAGGTCATCATGGGAAAAGTACCCGGTGGGCGGTTTTTATAGATTTGTTCGAGTGTATATCTTTTTAATCGATGACCCAGATGGGGGCCTCGGCGATTGAGCAACATCTGGAAGCACTCTCGCGGGCAGGTCGCGGGCACTTTCGATCTAGGCTGGGGGCCTGAATGATCCGGTTACCCCGAATTCGTGGAGGCAGCAAATGAACACCCGTGGATTGCTCGATCAGCTACTCAAGTCCGGCCAGGACATGTTGCAGAACAAGGCCGGCGGACATCAGAACAAGGCCTCTGGCGGCGGTGGGCTGGGTGGTTTGCTCGGCGGCAGTGGTGGCTCGGGTGGCCTTGGCGGCTTGCTGTCGGGCGCGGGTGGCGGCGCGTTGGCGGCCGGGGCGATGGGGCTGCTGATGGGTAACAAGAAGGTTCGCAAAGTGGGCGGTAAGGTCGTCGTTTATGGCGGCCTCGCGGCGCTGGGCGTCCTGGCCTACAAGGCTTACGGTAACTGGCAGGCCCAGCAGGGCACTGCGACGAAGACCGAGCCACAAACGGTTGATCGCGTGCCTGCCGCGCAGGTTGAACAACACAGTCAGGCAATTCTCAAGGCGCTGGTCGCCGCAGCCAAGGCGGATGGTCATGTCGATGAGCGTGAGCGCGCGTTGATCGAAGGCGAATTCACCAAGCTCGATAACGACCAGGAACTGCAGCACTGGCTGCACGCCGAACTCAACAAACCCCTGGACCCGACCGACGTCGCCCGCGCCGCCAGCACCCCGGAAATGGCCGCCGAAATGTACATCGCCAGTGTGATGCTGGTGGATGAGGAGAACTTCATGGAGAAGTCCTACCTCGATGAACTGGCGCGCCAATTGAAGCTGGAGCCGGGGTTGAAGGCTGAGCTTGAGAAGCAGGTGCGGCAGGCTGCGATGTAGAACCCCAAGCCTTCAAGTGTGGGCGCGGGCTTGCTCGCGAAGGCGTCGTGTCAGGCAATACATCTTTTACTGAGCCACCGCTTTCGCGAGCAAGCCCGCTCCCACAGGAGATCTTCAGGAAGCACAGAATTTGTGTCCGCCAGCGATCAAAACTGTAGGAGCGAGCCTGGTCGCGAACGCTTTTTCAGCAGCACCCCAGCCCCCAATGACCAATCCACGGTCCCTTTCTGCCAGATCACCACTGGCAAGCATCCCCTCATCTAGCGGAAAGTCCCATTCCAGAGCCCGTCACGATTTTTTACGATCGAGATGACGCCGGGAGCGTCCGTCTTATAAATGAAACAGCGCCCTCAGCTATACTCCGCAGCATTTGAAAATGGCCCCGAGGACATACTGTGAAGAACTGGACGTTGCGCCAACGCATCTTGGCGAGCTTTGCGGTCATTATTGCCATCATGTTGTTGATGGTGGTCGTCTCTTATTCCCGGTTGCTGAAGATTGAAGAGAGCGAGCAAAGCGTGCGTGACGACGCGCTGCCCGGGGTCTATTACAGCTCGACCATCCGGGGCGCCTGGGTCGACAGTTTTCTCCAGACCCAGGAAATGCTCGGATTGAAGGAAGGGCAGGGCATCAGTGCCGAGGACGCCGCCGAGTTCAAAAGCTTCGAAGTGCGCGTCCAGGAAGCGATGGCCAGCTATCGCAGCACGGTGACCACCGAAGAAGACAAGGTCGAATTCGCCTCCTTCGAAAAACTCCACGAGCAATACGGCACGATCCTCGCCGCTGTACTCGACTTGCATAAACACAATCAGGAAGCCGAGGCCATCAAGTTGTTCAACGAACAACTGACCCCGGCGTGGACCGCCGGGCGCATGAAGCTCAATGACATCCTGCGCGAAAACAAAGCCGTGGCCGACCAGGACATGGTGAACATCGATGATGCCGTGGTCACCGCGAAGGTCATCATGGGTGTGTCCCTGCTGATCGCAGTATTGGCCGCCGGCCTTTGTGGCCTGCTGCTGATGCGGGCGATCATGGCGCCTATGAACCGCATCGTGCAGATCCTCGAAATCATGCGCACCGGCGATCTCAGCAGTCGCTTGAACCTTGAGCGCAAGGACGAATTCAACGCCGTGGAAACCGGCTTCAATGACATGATGACCGAGCTCACCGCCCTGGTCTCCCAGGCCCAGCGCTCGTCGGTGCAGGTCACCACGTCGGTAACTGAAATCGCTGCCACCTCTAAACAGCAGCAAGCCACCGCCACCGAAACCGCCGCGACCACCACGGAAATCGGCGCGACGTCCCGGGAAATCGCCGCCACGTCCCGTGATCTGGTGCGCACCATGACCGAAGTCTCCACCGCCGCCGATCAAGCCTCGGTGCTGGCCGGTTCCGGGCAGCAAGGCCTGGCGCGCATGGAAGACACCATGCATTCGGTGATGGGCGCGGCGGATCTGGTCAACGCCAAACTGGCGATCCTCAACGAGAAGGCCGGCAACATCAATCAGGTGGTGGTGACCATCGTCAAGGTCGCCGACCAGACCAACCTGTTGTCGCTCAACGCCGCCATCGAGGCCGAGAAGGCCGGTGAATACGGTCGCGGTTTCGCCGTGGTCGCCACCGAAGTTCGGCGTCTGGCGGACCAGACCGCAGTGGCCACTTACGACATCGAGCAAATGGTCCGTGAAATCCAGTCGGCGGTATCGGCCGGGGTCATGGGCATGGACAAATTCTCCGAAGAAGTGCGTCGCGGTATGTCCGAAGTGCAGCAGGTCGGCGAGCAACTGTCGCAGATCATCCATCAGGTCCAGGCGCTGGCGCCGCGGGTGTTGATGGTCAACGAAGGCATGCAGGCCCAGGCCACCGGCGCCGAACAGATCAACCACGCGCTGGTGCAGTTGGGCGATGCCAGCAGCCAGACCGTCGAGTCCTTGCGCCAGGCCAGTTTCGCCATCGACGAACTGAGCCAGGTGGCCGTCGGGCTGCGCAGCGGCGTCTCGCGATTCAAAGTCTGATGAGCGAGCTCACGGCTAAACGCAGTGCCGTGGCAGCGGCGAAGCTTGCGCTGTTCCTGGTGTTTCGCATCGGTAACGAGCGTTATGCCCTGCAAGCCATCGAAGTGGCGGAAGTACTGCCGCGCCTGCCGCTGAAGCCGATTGCCCGAGCCCCGGACTGGGTCGCCGGGGTGTTCGCCTATCGTGGCGCCGTGGTGCCGGTGATCGACCTCAGTGCGTTGACCTTCGGCCAACCGGCCCAGGCCCGCACCAGCACGCGCCTGGTGCTGGTGCACTATCGGCCGGACGAGGCCACGCCGACGCAGTTGCTCGGGCTGATCCTGGAACAGGCCACCGACACCGTGCGCTGCAATCCGGCGGATTTTCAGCCGTATGGCCTGGACAATCGCCAGGCACCGTACCTCGGTCCGGTACGCAAGGATGCCCAGGGTTTACTGCAATGGGTGCGCGTCGCCGATCTGCTCGATGAGCAGGTGCGTGCGCTGCTGTTTCCGGCGCAGCCCCTGGACCTGCTTAAGGAGCCATCATGAGCAGCGACCAGCGGTTTTTCGATTTCCTCAAGGATCGCATCGGCCTCGACGTCGCGTCGGTGGGCCCGGCCATTATCGAGCGCGCGGTGCGTCAGCGCACTACGGCGTCCCAGGCGCTGACCGCCGACGAGTACTGGCACACCTTGCAAGGCTCGCGGGACGAACAGCAGGCGTTGATCGAAGCGGTGATCGTCCCGGAAACCTGGTTTTTCCGTTATCCGGAATCCTTCGCGACCCTGGCGAAACTGGCGATCAAACGCCTGGCCGGCATCAACAACATGCGCGCGCTGCGGATCCTCAGCCTGCCGTGTTCCACCGGCGAAGAGCCGTATTCCATCGCCATGGCCTTGCTGGACGCGGGGCTCAAACCCCATCAGTTCAAGGTCGAAGGCATGGACGTCAGCCCGCTGTCGGTGGAAAAAGCCAAGCGTGCGCTGTACGGCAAGAACTCGTTTCGCGGGCAAGACATCGAATTTCGTGACCGGCATTTCAGTGCTGAAGAGGACGGCTATCGGCTCAACGAGCGGGTGCTGGAACAGGTGCGTTTGCAGGTCGGCAATTTGCTGGATACCGCCTTGTTGGCCAACGAGCCGCCCTATGACTTTGTGTTCTGCCGCAATCTGCTCATCTATTTCGACCAACCGACCCAGCAACAAGTGTTCGAAGTGCTCAAGCGCCTGACCCACGTCGACGGCGTGCTGTTTATCGGCCCGGCCGAGGGCAGTTTGCTCGGGCGTCTGGGCATGCGTTCGATCGGCATCCCGCAGTCGTTTGCCTTCAGCCGCCAAAGCGCGCCGGAGCCCGAGCCTCTGCCGGCGTTCGTGCCGACCCCGCTGCCGGTGCGCCAACCAGTGCGCAGCGTGGCCCCGCCGCCGGTACGCAGCCGGCCGTTCGCCACTGTCGTGCCATTGCCGAACACCTTGAAAACCGCCAACCCGGACGCCGCCACGCTGCTGGCGAACATCGCCGCGTTGGCCAATGAAGGCAAGAGTGCCGAAGCCCGCGCCGCGTGCGAAAGTTATCTACGCAGTCACGAACCGGTGGCCCAGGTGTTTTATTGGCTGGGGCTGCTCAGCGATGTGGCTGGCCGCGCACTTGAAGCCCAAGGGTTTTATCGCAAGGCGTTGTACCTCGAACCGCAACACCCCGACGCGTTGATGCACCTGGCTGCCTTGCTGCAATCCCAGGGCGACACGGCGGGCGCCAGACGATTGCAGGAACGCGCCGCCCGCAGCGAGCGCGCCGCTGACAGTGAGCGTAAACGATGACCGTCTCCGACTCCTTGAGCGTCACCCACGAAGATGCCCAGGCCATCGACGACTGCTGGAACCGCATCGGTATCCACGGCGACAAGTCCTGCCCGCTGTTAGCCGAGCACATTCATTGCCGCAATTGTGCGGTGTATTCGGCCGCCGCCACCCGTTTGCTCGATCGCTACGCCTTGGCGCAGGAAGATCGCGATCAGGTGGCGACGGCGGTCGAAACCGATGTTAAAACCCGCTCGCTGCTGATGTTCCGTCTCGGTGAAGAATGGCTGGGCCTGGCCACCCGCAGTCTGGTGGAAGTGGCGCCGCTGCAAACCATTCACTCTTTGCCGCATCAGCGCTCCCGGGCCCTGCTTGGCGTGGCAAATGTACGCGGCGCGTTGGTGGCGTGCCTGTCGCTGGTGGAGTTGCTGGGGCTCGATGCCACCAACAATGTGTCTGCGAGCGCGCGGGTCATGCCGCGCATGTTGATCATCGCCGCCCGGGGCGGGCCGGTGGTGGTGCCGGTGGACGAAGTCGACGGGATTCACGCCATCGACGAGCGCATCCTCGAAGCGGCGTCGCAATCCGGCGCCCAGGCCAGCGCCAAGTACACCCGTGGCGTGTTGCAATTCAAAGGTCGCAGCCTGCGTTGGCTGGATGAAGAACAGTTGCTGTCCGCCGTGACCCGGAGCCTCACATGACCCCCGAGCAAATGCGCGACTCGTCTTTGCTGGAGCTGTTCAGCCTGGAAGCCGAGGCCCAGACCCAGGTGCTGAGCGCCGGTCTGCTGGCCCTTGAACGGGATCCGACTCAGGCCGATCACCTGGAGTCGTGCATGCGCGCGGCGCACTCGCTCAAGGGCGCGGCGCGGATTGTCGGCGTGGATGCCGGGGTCAGCGTGGCCCATGTAATGGAGGATTGTCTGGTCAGCGCCCAGGAAGGGCGGTTGTATCTGCGCCCGGAACACATCGACGCGTTGTTGCAAGGCACCGATCTGCTGATGCGCATCGCCACGCCGAACAACGCGCCGTCGGCGGTGGAAATCGACGCCTATGTGGCGCTGATGGGGCGCTTGCTCGACCCGATGGCCCTGGCGCCGCCGATCAGCACGCCGATCGCACCCTTTATGGACGAGCAGCAATCGCAGCCGCCAGCGGTCGAGGTGCCGATTCCGGTGATCGAGTCGCCAGCGATTACTCCGGCTGAATCGCCGCGCAAGACCAAACGCACCACCGAAAACGGCGAGCGCGTGCTGCGGGTCACCGCCGAACGGCTGAACAGCCTGCTCGACTTGTCGAGCAAATCCCTGGTGGAAACCCTGCGGCTCAAACCGCACCTGGCCACCATGCAACGGCTCAAACGCACGCAAAGCAACGGCCTGCGCGCCCTCGAAAATCTCAACGTCCATCTCAAGGATATGGCGTTGAGCCTGGAAGCCCAGGAAGCGCTGGACGATGCCCGCCGGTTATTGGCGGAATCCCAGCAACTGCTGGTGGAAAAGAACGCCGAACTGGATGAGTTCGCCTGGCACGCCAGTCAGCGTGCGCAGGTGTTGTACGACACGGCACTTGCCTGTCGCATGCGGCCGTTTGCCGATGTGCTGACCGGCCAGGTGCGAATGGTCCGCGACCTTGGCCGTGATCTGGGCAAACAGGTGCGCCTGGAAATCGAAGGCGAAAAGACCCAGGTTGATCGCGACGTACTGGAAAAACTCGAAGCGCCGCTGACTCATCTGCTGCGCAACGCCGTGGACCACGGCATCGAAACCCCGGAACAACGGTTGTTGGCCGGCAAACCGGCGGAGGGCCTGATCCGCTTGCGCGCGTCCCACCAGGCCGGTTTGCTGGTGCTGGAACTCAGCGATGACGGCAATGGCGTCGATCTGGAAAAGGTCCGTCGCAGCATCATCGAGCGGCAATTGTCTCCGGCGGAAACCGCGGCGCAGTTGAGCGAAGAAGAACTGCTGACCTTCCTGTTCCTGCCGGGTTTCAGCCTGAGGGACAAGGTCACCGAAGTTTCCGGACGCGGCGTCGGTCTCGACGCGGTTCAGCACATGGTCCGCCAGTTGCGCGGCGCGGTGGTGCTGGAGCAGACGGCGGGCGAGGGCAGTCGCTTCCATCTGGAAGTACCGCTGACCCTGTCGGTGGTGCGCAGCCTGGTAGTTGAAGTCGGCGATGAGGCTTACGCCTTTCCGTTGGCACACATCGAGCGCATGTGCGACCTGGAACCGGAAGACATCGTCCAGCTCGAAGGTCGGCAGCACTTCTGGTATGAAGGCCGGCACGTCGGCCTGGTCGCGGCCAGTCAGTTGTTGCAGCGCCCGGCGAGCCAGAACAGCCCGCAAACCCTCAAGGTCGTGGTGATTCGTGAGCGCGATGCAATCTACGGCGTAGCGGTCGAGCGCTTTATTGGCGAGCGGACATTGGTCGTATTGCCGCTGGATGAGCGGCTGGGCAAAATTCAGGATATTTCCGCCGGGGCCTTGCTCGATGACGGTTCGGTGGTGTTGATCGTCGACGTCGAAGACATGCTGCGCTCGGTGGACAAACTGCTCAACACCGGGCGTCTGGAACGCATTGCCCGCCACAGCAACCAAGCCACGGAAGCGGCGCGCAAGCGGATTCTGGTGGTGGACGATTCCCTGACCGTGCGCGAGTTGCAGCGCAAGTTGCTGCTCAATCGCGGCTACGACGTGGCCGTCGCGGTGGACGGTATGGATGGCTGGAACGCCCTGCGTTCGGAGGATTTTGATCTGCTGATCACCGACATCGATATGCCGCGCATGGACGGCATCGAACTGGTGTCTTTATTGCGCCGGGACAATCGCCTGCAATCGCTGCCGGTTATGGTGGTGTCCTATAAAGACCGGGAAGAAGACCGTCGTCGTGGACTGGACGCCGGAGCCGACTATTATCTAGCCAAAGCCAGTTTTCATGACGACGCCCTGCTTGATGCGGTGGTTGAGCTCATCGGAGGAGCGCGGGCATGAAAATCGCAATCGTCAACGACATGCCCATGGCGGTAGAGGCCCTGCGCCGCGCCCTGGCATTCGAACCGGCGCATCAGGTGATCTGGGTGGCCAGCAATGGCGCCGAGGCGGTGCAACGCTGTGCCGAGAACACCCCGGACCTGATCCTGATGGACCTGATCATGCCGGTGATGGATGGCGTGGAGGCGACCCGGCGAATCATGGCCGAAACCCCGTGCGCCATCGTGATTGTCACCGTCGACCGCCAGCAGAACGTGCACCGGGTGTTCGAAGCCATGGGCCACGGTGCGCTGGATGTGGTCGACACGCCGGCGATCGGTGCCGGCAATCCTGCGGAAGCGGCGGCGCCGTTGCTGCGCAAGATCATGAACATTGGCTGGCTGATCGGCGACAAGGGCAATCGCGTGCGCTCGGCGCCGAGCACGCTGCGCAGCTCGGGCTCACGGCAAAAACTGGTGGCCATCGGCTCGTCAGCAGGCGGGCCGGCGGCGCTGGAAGTCTTGCTCAAAGCCCTGCCGCAGGATTTTTCGGCGGCCATCGTGCTGGTGCAGCACGTGGACCAGGTGTTCGCCGCCGGCATGGCCGAATGGCTCAGCAGCGCCAGCGGCCTCAATGTGCGCCTGGCTCTGGAGGGTGAACCGCCCCAGGCCGGCACGGTGTTGCTGGCCGGCACCAACCACCATATTCGCTTGTTGAAGAACGGGACGCTGGCCTACACCGCCGAACCGGTCAACGAGATTTACCGGCCCTCGATCGATGTGTTTTTCGAGAGCGTGGCCAGTTACTGGAACGGCGACGCCGTCGGCGTTTTGCTGACCGGCATGGGGCGCGACGGGGCGCAGGGGCTTAAGCTCATGCGCCAACAGGGTTACCTGACGATTGCTCAGGACCAGAACAGCAGTGCGGTGTACGGCATGCCGAAAGCGGCTGCGGCCATCGACGCCGCCGTGGAAATTCGCCCACTGGAAAAGATAGCGCCACGATTGCTGGAGATATTCCCGAAATGAAGATTTTTCTCAGCAATCCTGGCCCAAGTAGTACTCAGGTGACCGCACATGAATGACTTACAGCTCGACGACTTCAAGACCGACGAAAACGCCGCCATGGTGTTGTTGGTGGACGATCAGGCGATGATCGGCGAGGCGGTTCGGCGCGGTCTGGCGAACCAGGAGAACATCGACTTCCACTTCTGCGCCGACCCGCACCAGGCCATTGCCCAGGCGATTCGGATCAAGCCGACGGTGATCCTGCAGGACCTGGTAATGCCCGGTCTCGATGGTCTGAGCCTGGTGCGCGAATACCGCAACCACCCGGCGACCAAGGACATTCCGATCATCGTCCTGTCGACCAAGGAAGACCCGCTGATCAAAAGCGCGGCGTTCGCGGCCGGGGCCAACGATTACCTGGTGAAACTGCCGGACAACATCGAACTGGTGGCGCGCATCCGCTATCACTCGCGCTCCTACATGACATTGCTGCAACGGGATGCGGCGTACCGCGCGTTGCGGGTCAGCCAGCAGCAGTTGCTCGACACCAACCTGGTGCTACAACGCCTGATGAACTCCGACGGCCTGACCGGCCTGTCGAACCGTCGTCACTTCGACGAATACCTGGAACTGGAGTGGCGCCGTTCACTGCGGGACCAGACTCAACTGTCATTGCTGATGATCGATGTGGATTACTTCAAGTCCTACAACGACAGCTTCGGCCACCTCGAAGGCGACGAAGCCCTGCGCAAGGTCGCCACGGCCATCCGCGACGCCAGCGCCCGCCCTTCGGACCTGCCGGCCCGTTATGGCGGCGAAGAATTTGCCTTGGTGCTGCCAAATACTTCACCGGGCGGGGCACGACTGGTGGCGGAGAAACTGCGCCAGACCGTGGCGGCGTTGAAGATTCCCCACGTGTTCCCGGTTGAAGGGTCGAATCTGACGATCAGTATCGGCCTGTCGACGATTACCCCGCAGGCGGGCAGTGATTGCCGGCAATTGATCTCGGCGGCGGATAAGGGGCTGTACCTGGCGAAGAATAATGGGCGGAATCAGGTGGGGATTGAGTAGCGGGTCGGCCTGTGTAGAGGGTCTCCAGGCTGGCGCGCACCCTGTGGCGAGGGGGCTTGCCCCCGTTGGGTCGCGAAGCGGCCCCTTGCATTCACACAGTCATACCCGGCAATCAGGTTTCACGACTGCTTCGCAGCCGAACGAGGTGGTGCGGCATTCCGACCAACTCCCTCGCCACGGTTCATTCATCGTTCGCCGATGTAGCGACCGTCCGCAGCAATTCAGCGTGGAGTTTTTCGCCACCCCGATGACGAAAGGCTCGATGCTCAATAGTCGCCAACTGCTCCTTTCGCGCCTCGATAGCCTTGTGTTTCGCCTGTGCCTCCCCGAACGTTGCCACGTTGAATGACCGGGATAGTTTCTTGCCTTGGCGAGTCGTCGTTTGCGCAATCCAATAGGTGTTCTTGCCGTTCGTCTGCCTTGAAACACCCGCCAGGCCACTGGTGTTAGTGACACGCAACTTTTGCCGGACCATGCAGCTCAGTGGTGGTGGGAAGCGCAGCATCTGCTCATTGCGAAACCGCTCGGCAGCGCAACGCGCCTCACGCTCACCGCCATGGCGGATGAACGTAAATTCCTTGTGTACCTTCAAGACGCCATCCCGGTACAACGACACCCGCCAAGCCAACGCCCCCGACTTCTTGTGGCGGACCCGGATAATTGCATAGTCGTTGGTGCATGCGGGTGCATCCGGATTGTCAGTGAGCAGTGCCCCGTTGTCGGGTGGTGGCTGATTAATCGACATAGGTCACATACCTGGCCATCAAGTTCGGCCGTCGAAACGTGTCGATGCTGGCAACGCGTTGATGCATCTCCCTGACCACCTGTTTGAACGTTGCATCGTCCATGTCGATCCAGAAACGCGGGTTGCGGCCGACGCGGCGGTCGTATTCGGCGGTGGTGGGGTCGATGTGGCGATATTCCTCGAATTCTGGGGCGTCCGGTATTGGTCGGCTGACGTCCATGTAGTTCTGAATGAAATCCCATAGGGCGAGAGGCGGTCCCATGCTCAGATCTGCATAAGTCACTCTGTTGAAATGGATAGTCATGTCACTGTAGCGGTGTGAGATATAGAGTTGGTGTGTCGTGTCTCCATAACTGTTATTGAAAGTGTGTAGATAAGCGTCGAACTCGTAGAAGGGGGCTATAAGTTTGCCGACTGTGCCGTTTTTTTTTATATTCGCCGTTATTTTTGTAATCGTAAAGAGTGACCAGGCCAGTGCGCCTGTTTAACTCCCATTCCGGTTCTTGAGTGGTATCAGGGCAGTGTTTTGGAAAGTATTTACAGACAAATGAACCTAGCATCCAGCATGTGAAAGGAGGACCAAAAAACAGGCAGACAAACCATGCTGAGTCCGTGATTAAATTATTAAAAGTCCATTGTGTATCGTAGTGAATAAATATAAGTGCAATCGCAAGAAAAAAAGCCACTACACCGGAAAACAGCCTCCCTGTAAGTTTCATGTTGAGCCAGAAACAAAAATGGGTTGATCTATAAGTTAGTAGTAACTGCTTTGCATCTAGAGGGTCTAGGAAACTTAAATGTTTGTATGGGCTTGCCACGTAGGTTTCAGGTTTTGATTGGTCTTCGCGGATTTTTCTCGATTTTTGTTGGTCGCGAAGATCATTGAGTGTACCTTTTTTTAAAAAACGGGCAGGAATTACCTCGATTGTATTACCCCAAGGTAGTCTGGCAGAGTCGAATTTTTTTACCCAAGAGCGTTCTACAGATCGAGCTTGGTATGGTATATGACATGCGCAGTAGCACGTTTTAGAGTAGTAGAACTTACCGTCATTGGTTTTTTGTTTTTCAGCTTTATTAATCCACATATGTAAGGTACCTCTCCATTAAATTCGGCCTTTGAAACGTGTCGATGCTGGCGACGCGTTGATGCATCTCCCTGACCACTTGCTTGAACGTCGCATCGTCCATGTCGATCCAGAAACGCGGGTTGCGGCCGACGCGGCGGTCGTATTCGGCGGTGGTGGGGTCGAGGTGGCGGTATTCCTCGTATTGCGGCAGGTCCGGCAGCGGGCGGCTGACGTCCATGTAGTTCTGGATGAAATCCCACAGGGCGCACGCGGGTTGCGTCTCGGGGCCGGGGCAGAGTAATGCGCCGAAGTTGATCATGATGTTGCGGTAGCGATGGGCGAGGTAGAGCACATTCATCGGCATGCCCTGACTGTCCGGGGACGTGGCGATGTAGGCGTCGAATTCGTAGAACGGCGCGGTGAGTTCACCGATGGTGCCGTTCTTTTTATATTCACCGTTGTTTTTGTAGTCGAAGACGGTGACAAGGCCGGTTCGGCGGTTTAGTTCCCAGATGGGGCCTCGGGAGGGTTTGAGCCAGAGGTTGGGGAAGTATTTTATGACGATTGAGCCGATGGCCCAGGATAGAAGTGGTGGGCCGAGAATCCAAAAGTAATACTCGATTATTAAAAGTTTTGTTAATTTCCAGAATGGTTCTGCCGACGCCGAAAACATTATTATGTGTCCCGGAATGCTGACGATGAATAGCAGAAAAAAAATAAATTTTCCTAATGCTTTCATATAAAGCCAGAAATGGGATTTTGCGGGGAGTAGGGCATACCTGAAGCGTTCGTGATCGTCCCTTATGTGAAAATCAATAAGTTCGTATGGGCTAGGGATGTAGGTTCCTTTTGCTATTCTTCCTTCGCGTTCTTTCTGTAGTTGTTCTTGGTTTCGACGGTCGTTCGGCGAGTAATCTTCCACAAAGCTCACCGGGCACACTTCATCTGCGTTGCCCCAAGGCAATCTAGCTTTTGCGAAGCGCATGATCCAGGATCGTTCAGATGAACGCTCTTGCTGAGGTATCTCGATAGCCCCATATGCAGTTTCGGTGTAATACGATTCCTGAATCATTGGTTACTATTCCGGGATTTATTTGTAAATTCGTCGGCCCAATAAAGTTCACCCAGGCTTTCGAAGTTTGGCTTGTTGTGCGGGGTATCAAATGGCGTTCCATCCTTTGGCGGTGGAGCAGGGAAGTGCCAGAGTTGATTTTTATGCTTAAGCACACATTGTGCTCTTACTTGCCATTGTTGTGAGATGCCAGAAGAACGTGTTGCTAAATCGAAGGCGTAGTTTGGTGGGGTTTCGAAAAGCAGTTCCAGGCCCTGTGGTAGCAACCTTTGTGCTTTGGGCGAGATGAGTTGGCTGTTAATAAGTTTTTTAAACTGTACAGTTTCACTTTTTATGCGCCCGCCTTTGACTTCGAACGTATTGAGTCGGCAATGAGCGTTAATGTTGAGAGTGCCCAAGCTGGTAACTAAGCCCGGTAAGTTACTTTCAATACGAACGCTGGTATTCGACGAAATCACTTGAAATGGTGTTTTGCCATGAGTGTCATGTTTGGCATTGGGGACAAATTCAGGATTGATACCAATGTTGATCCGAATGTCGGCAAACAAACTGATCAGGTAGTAAAAACCACTGTGTGGATCTAAAAGATGGACATTGTCCGAGTGAACTTGAGTGCCAAAAGGGCCATTAACCAACCATTCTTCGATTGGCTTGTCAGTTAGCCACCAAGCAATTCCGGCGCCGATTACGATCAGTATCAGCGCTACCCAACCTGCCGGTCCAAGACCAAGAAAGTTAGCAGTGGGAACAATCAGGCTATTGAGAGCGCTGAGGGAGCCGCCTACAGCCATCATCAAATACCCCCATATTGCATCGTCGCCCCACTGGCGGGCGTATTTAACGTCGTAAAAATTAATAAGAGCGAAAACAGCCCCGCTTGTTATTTGGGCTATGAGGAGCGCGGTTAATTTTCTGACCAAGCGTTCTTCGAAGCGACGGAAAATTATTTTTGCTGCGTCATCTGAAATAGTAAAAAGAACCTTGCGGCCATTTGCTAAAACCGATTCGGTACCGGCAAATTTTACAGTCAGCATTTCTATTGCGATGGCTAAGTCCAGAACTGTGCCAGCGGAACCCATACTTACACGAAATATACCCTTCTCTCTCGTTACTTGTTCCCACCCCTGCCACTCCGTCCTTACATTCCAAGCCTCCAACATCAAAACCCCCGCCGCAAACGGCAACGAGTTCAACACCCGATAAACCCGGCTATTAGCCAAATCCGCATGCTCATCCACCCCACGCTGCAACGCGCCTTTCACTTTCGCGTTATCCGCCCCCCGAGCCTCCACATCCTCTTTATGCACCGCATTAATCCGCCGATTCAGCACACTAAGATTCCGCGCCGTCGGATGATCCACCGGCATCACCAGCAATTTGTAATTACCCACATGTGAAGCGCCCGGCGTCTCGAAAGCATCAGCCGCATTCCCCATCTTCAACGGCCGCCCCTGCGCATCCAGATACTCCCCCATCACCCGCCGTGGCCGCTGATCCCCCACCGGCACGTCGGACAAACCAAAGAGGTGATAACGCTGCGGATCAGCATCCCGGCGATTGATGAAGTGCATCTCGCCAAAAGTCTTGGGCATCAAACTGCGCAACAACCCCACGCCAAGTCCATGCTGATAGGCGCTGGTGGGGGCGTGGTTGACCTGTGCGTTCACCGCGCTGCTGGCGGTTTCTAAAGAGCCCGCCAGATTTTCGTAAATGCTGACCAGCGTCCCGACCGCCGCTTTCGATTGGCCAGTCAGTGTGCTGTTCAGGCTGCCGCTGGCCAGTAACCCTTCCAGCAAGTGCCCGTCGAGGTGTTCGACCTGCGGGTAATAAGGCCCCTGGTCGGTTTCAAATACGGCGAGGTGTTCGGGGCGCAAACAACCATCGCCCTCGTTAACCGTTTTCTCGGTGGGCGGCACATAAGGCGCAGCCAATGCGGCTTCATCAACGGCCGGCCAAAGCATCCCGTGCAGTGGGTGTGTCGGGTCGTGAGCGATGTCGTTGAGCAACGTCTGGCCGACGCTGGCCTGCGGGCTGTAAAGGCTCAACCCGGTCAGCGCATTGGTCACATCCCCATTTTTAGCCAGCGGATCAAGCTGCGCGGGTACGGTGGCGAGGCTGGCGAAAACCTGGCTGACGGCAAACAGCGCCGCCAGGTAATCGAAGTCCTCCAGGCTCAAATGATCGGCCAACGTCTGCTGGGTCACCGGTTGTTGCAGGCATTCGGCAAGCAGCGACTGCGCCATGTTCAGTTGTTGCCAGAGCAGGGCGCGTTCAGCGGTGGCGGTGAAGCGGTTGATGTCGCGGCGACCGGCCTCCTTCACTTTGTCGAAGCTGGCGTGCAACGGGTTTTTCTGACCACCGATGGTCGCCGGCACGATCAGTTGCTGAACCATGACCGCGCTGGCGTGGTGTGGGTGCAGGCTGGCGCGCTCGGCATACAGCGTCAGCAGTTGCTGTTGTTGCTGGATCTGCGAAACCAGATGCCGTACGCGGTGGCGCGGGTCTTCCAGCAGCACGCCGCACACACGCCGTTGCCGAGCGGCTTCCAGCACGTCAACGACCGTGGGCTGGGGCTGCCAGAGATCGGCGTCATCGGCGTTCGGTGTTTTTCCTCGCAATTGATCCAGCAACGTGGCGAGGCAATCCGCCCAGGCGCTGCTTTCAAACGTTTCAGGTAACGCAGGTGTAGCGCCTTGCTCCCACTGATCCAGGCAGGCCTCGGCTTCGGTTTTACGCTGCGCCGCGAATTGTCCCGAGAGGTCGCACACGTAACGCCCCGGATGCTCCAGCACATATTCGAAACCGCTTTGGCGTGCCCGTTGCGGGGCGATCAGGCTGACCGGAAAGGCCCGCGCGGCCAGGTTGCGCCACGTGATGCTGGCCTTCGTCGCGGCATCGGACGCTTTTGCATCCCATAGGTTGAAACCACTGAAGGCTTCCAGCATCGCCTGCCCATCGGGCTGCTGGTCGAAAAGCCGTTCGAGCGTCTGGCTCTCGCACTGTAATGCGGGACTCTGACACCGCTGGGCACGCAACTCTGGATCTTCCTCCAGACGTTTCAGGCGTGCAGCGCTGAGCTGGATTTCGCTGAAACACAGTTGCACGGCTTCGGCGGGTTGATGATTCCAGGTCGCGGGCAGCCAAATGTCGCTGAGATCGACGCCGCTGGCCTGTCGGTAATCGCTGCTGAATGCCTGATTCAGGCGATAGGCCTGCAGATCGATATCGCGATAAGTCGTGAGTTCGTCGTCCTGTCGCACCTCCAGCTCCCGCCAGAGACGATCACGGTAAAACACATAGACATAACCGCTGCGGCACAGCACCGGCGTCCCGAGGTCGTACTTGCTGCGAGTCCCGGGCAGCGCGGCGAAAGGCAGGATCGGGACGATCTGATTCCACTGCGCTTCCAGTTGGCGCGGCGTAACACGCAGGTCCTCCAGCAACGGCAGGCGAATGGGCGGGCCTTGGGTGGTGGCAATTTCCAGCCACAACTGGTGCTTGAGCTGTGCCGACCAATCCCACACAAAAAGCTCGCTGTGGACGCTGGTCGAACGCTCGGTTTCGCACGCGGCCTCATCGGTCAGGGCCTGGAGAGGTTCGACGCCCGAGTGATCGACGAGCAGCAGCCGCTGGTTCTTGGAATGTCCCGTGCCAATGACCTGGACAATCAGCTTGTCACGCTCGCAGCCGGGGCCACTGGTTAACCTCCCGAGGCGCTTCATGACTCAGCCTGCGTGCAGTGAGCGCTCAGGAAGACGCTGATGTCTTCACTGTCGTCGATGCCCTGACTCAGCGCTTGTTCCAGCCAATGGCTGGCCTGCATAAAGGAGTGCTGGGGATGTTGCTGCCACCAGTGATAGAGAAACTGTTCATTGCGCTGGCGCGTCAGTGCCTCCTCCTGGGCGACGCTCAGCACCATTGCCCGGTGTGCCCATTCAATGCGCCAGTCGTTCGCGTGGAGGTTGTTCAACTGCTGCCAGCCAGCTTCGCCGGTCGCTTGAGCGGCCCACGTCGCGCCGAACCAGCGCAGACGACTGATCGGGCCCAGCCACAGGCTGAGGTCTTGCGCGGTACACGCGGCAAAAAAATAGCTGGCGACGGTGGGGTTGCTGTAGCGCAGCACGCCTTTGCGTTGCTGGTCGAAGTTGACGAACAGCATCTGGCGCAAGTGCGCGAGTACCGAGGGCGTGTCACACGTGCTTTCGATCAGCAGACCGGGCCATTGCGCCGGGATTTGCTCGATCGCCTGAGTGAGCGTCGGCTGGTTGTTCAGCCGGACCAGCAGTGGGCTGTGCTCGACGAAACCGTCGAGTGAAGTGCCGGCGAACAGCTTCAGGGTGTCGGGATGTGTCGCCAGGCGGTAGAGCGTTTCGAGCTGCGCGGCGGGGCGCTCCAGCAAAATCCATGTATTCATGAGCGTTCTCCATAGCCCAGGGCTTTGCGGCATTGGCAGTCGCTCAGCGGGCAGTCCATCGGCGTACCGCCGCTGGGCATCTGGCAGAGTTCAATCAAGGCTTCGTCGCCGAGCAGTTGTTTGAGAAGGGCGGTTGAAACCGTTTCGGCGAGTTCTGGCTCGCTCGCGTCGAGCGTCACGGGGGTGGCCGCCATCAGCGGCATTGGTGAACCACCTTGCGCAACCGGCACGCTGCTGAAAATGCCTGCCGCATTGATCGTGATCCATCCGCCTCCGGCCTGGATCGTGACGCTGGCGCCGCCATCGATGACGATGTGTTGGCCAGCGCTGACGTGGACCTGCTGTTGAGCGCTCAACCGATGGCTGGTGGCGCGGATATGACGGTCGCCATGCACCGTCAGGTGGTCGTCTTGCCGGATTTCCGTCAATCGGTTGCCGCGGGTGATGCGCTGTTCTTCGGCGTGCAGTTCATGACGGGCGTTGCCGCCGACCACGATGCTGCGCTGGTTGTCGACTTGAACCCGTTCGTCGTTCAGCACGTGGTGTACGTAATCACGCTGGGCGCGGACGGATATTTCCTCGGCCCCTTTGCGATCTTCGATGCGCAGTTCGTTGAAGCCAGAGCCGCCAGGGCTGCTTTGGGTTCTGAAGGTGCTTCGGGTTTTCTCGGCGGGGAGGTCGAGCGGGGGCCGATTGGCGCCATTGGGCAGGCAGCCAACGATCAACGGTTTGTCCGGGTCGCCCTGATAAAAACCGACGATCACTTCCATGCCGACGCGGGGGATCAATACGCTGCCATAACGGTCGTGAGCCCAGCCGCTGGCGACGCGCACCCAGCAACTGGAGTGATCGTTGTGCTCGCCGTCGCGGTCCCAGGGAAACTGAACACGGACGCGGCCGTATTCGTCGCAGTGGATTTCTTCGCCGGGCGGACCGCAGACCACGGCGTGCTGGTAGCCGTTGATCGTGGTTTTGGGGTGAGCGAGCGCGGGCCTGAACGGGGTGTCCCACGGGGTCGCGAGAAAAGTGTTGCGGTAGCCTTGGGAAAAGTCGTCGCTCGGGGCGCTGGTGATCGACTCTTCAAGCACGCTCGGTTGTTTCCCGATGTGAATGACTTCGGTCAGCAACCACAAGTCGTTCCATTCTTGGCGTGGGTGGTCGGTCAGGGGCAGGAAATGGCCGCTGAGCAACATCGGCTGATCGCTGCGTCCGGTGGCTTGCCGATAATCGCTGCGGTGTCGCTCAAGTGCTCGCCGAGCGCGGTCCTTGCCCTGTTCGCGGTCGGTGAAATGGCCGGGGAAGCCGTAGTCTTCGAGTTGCAGCGGCGAAGGATCTTTCGCACGGCTCTCCAATTGCAGTAAGGGCTTTTCGAAGTCGTAGTCGCGGCGGGTCACGCCTGTGGGGCGGGTTTCCATGGCGAGGGTGAAGGCGTTGATCACCGGATCATCAGCGACCATCCCGCTGTCCTGCAGGTAGGCGGTGGGGCGGTGGAGTCTGGGAAATACCGTTTGATCATCGCCGAACACCAGCACATGCCCCTCGCGGCGGTGTTCAAAGTGGTAATGCAGGCCTTCTTCTTCGCACAGTCGCTGCAGAAAATTCAGGCAGCTCTCGCCGTACTGAACGCAGTAGTCCCGTGGGTGGTAATCGGTGCCGAGGGCAAAGCGGTAGCGATCGCGGAGGATGCCGTGGCTTTCCAAGACCTGGGCGATGATCTGCGGCACGCTCAGTTTCTGGAATATTTTCTGGTCGAAACGGTGGCCCAGCCAGGCAAGGCTGGGCATCAGGCTGAGTTGGTATTGGGTCAGGCGCTTGCCTGCATCGCCCTGGCCGACGCTGTATACCTGGCCATGAATGCCGGCGCCGTGGCGGTCAAAACTGAGGAAAGCCATTCGATGCAGAAGGCTTTCCAAGTCCAGATCGGGGCGTTCGCTGACCAGTTTCAGATCAAAGCGAAAAGGTTGGCTGATGGCTTCCTTGCCGGTGAACTCCAGAACCCGCAGGTCGTGGGTAACACCCTCGATATCCAGGAGGAAAGAGGCTTGGTTGGCAGGGCCGAACATCACACATCCCTAGTGCTGATTTAGAAGGGCGGGACTGTGAATGAGTGAATGCGGGGTTTATGCAGGGCAGTTCTGTTTCTGGTGTAGGAAGAGTCGTTTTGCTAGTTAAGGTTTTTCCTGGGGAAGGTTTCCCTCATTTGAGGTGGCCAAAACGGTATTGAAGCGCATTCAGTCCGCCAGGCGGGCTGCCGTGACAGCTTGATTACGTTATACTCGCCGGCTTTCAAAAGTTCGCCAACGAGTGCTGCCCGCCATGGAAATCAACCCGATCCTTAACAGTATCAAGGACCTGTCCGAGCGCTCCGAAACTATTCGGGGGTATCTTTGACTACGATCAAAAGCATGAGCGTCTGACTGAAGTCAATCGCGAGCTTGAAGATCCGGCAGTCTGGAACAACCCGTCGTACGCCCAGGAACTGGGGCGCGAGCGCTCGCTGCTGGCGCAGATCGTCGAAACCCTCGACGAAATGCACACCGGCCTGGCCGATGCCAAAGAACTGCTGCTGATGTCCGCCGAAGAAGAAGACCAGGCCGCCGTCGATGACGTCGCGACCGAAGTCGAGCGTCTGCGCGAGTCCCTGGAAAAACTCGAATTTCGTCGCATGTTCAGCGGTGAGATGGACGCCAACAACGCCTACCTGGACATCCAGGCTGGCTCCGGCGGCACCGAAGCCCAGGACTGGGCCAACATCCTGCTGCGCATGTACCTGCGCTGGGCTGACAAACGCGGTTTCGACGCGACCATCATGGAGCTGTCGGCCGGTGAAGTCGCCGGGATCAAGGGCGCCACCGTCCACATCAAGGGCGAATACGCCTTTGGCTGGCTGCGTACCGAGATCGGTGTGCACCGTCTGGTTCGCAAGAGCCCGTACGACTCGGGCAACCGCCGCCACACCTCGTTCTCGGCCGTGTTCGTGTCGCCGGAAATCGATGACAACATCGAAATCGACATCAACCCGTCGGACCTGCGCATCGACACCTACCGCTCCTCCGGTGCCGGTGGTCAGCACGTAAACACCACCGACTCGGCCGTACGTATCACCCACGTACCGTCCAACACCGTGGTCAGCTGCCAGAACGAACGCTCCCAGCACGCCAACAAAGACACCGCGATGAAAATGTTGCGGGCGCGCTTGTACGAGCAGGAAGTGCAGAAACGCAACGCCGCCTCCCAGGCCCTGGAAGACACCAAGTCGGACATCGGCTGGGGTCACCAGATTCGCTCTTACGTGCTCGATGCGTCGCGAATCAAGGATTTGCGCACTAACATCGAACGCAGTGACTGCGACAAGGTGCTCGACGGCGATATCGACGAATACCTGGTGGCCAGCCTGAAACAAGGGCTCTAAAGCACGCGCTACAGGGTCATTACGATCCTGTAGGAGCGAGGCTTGCCCGCGAACCCCGGCGAATGCCGGGGGCAACGAACCTGATGGAATATTTAAAGACATGAGCGACCTAGAACTCGACCCGCAAGCCCTGCAACAGGAAGAAAACTCCCTGATCGCCCTGCGCAAGGAAAAGCTGGCTGCCGAGCGCGCCAAGGGCAACGCCTTCCCGAACGACTTCCGCCGCGAAAACTACTGCGAAGAACTGCAGAAGCAATACGCGGACAAGACCAAGGAAGAGCTGGCAGAGGCTGCAATCCCGGTCAAGGTTGCCGGTCGCATCATGCTCAACCGTGGCTCGTTCATGGTGATCCAGGACATGACCGGGCGCATCCAGGTTTACGTCAACCGTAAAACCCTGTCCGAAGAAACCCTGGCCTCGGTGAAAACCTGGGACATGGGCGACATCATTGCTGCCGTTGGCACCCTGGCGCGTTCCGGCAAGGGCGACTTGTACGTCGAAATGACCGAAGTGCGCCTGCTGACCAAATCCCTGCGTCCGCTGCCGGACAAGCACCACGGCCTGACCGACACCGAACAGCGCTACCGCCAGCGCTACGTTGACCTGATCGTCAACGAAGAGGTGCGCCAGACCTTCCGCGTACGTTCGCAAGTGATTGCGCACATCCGCAGCTTCCTGATGAAGCGCGACTTCCTGGAAGTCGAAACGCCGATGCTGCAAACCATTCCTGGCGGCGCTGCGGCCAAGCCATTTGAGACTCACCACAACGCCCTGGACATGGAAATGTTCCTGCGTATCGCGCCTGAGTTGTACCTCAAGCGTCTGGTGGTTGGCGGTTTCGAAAAAGTGTTCGAGATCAACCGCAACTTCCGTAACGAAGGTGTTTCGACTCGTCACAACCCTGAGTTCACCATGTTGGAGTTCTACCAGGCGTACGCCGACTACGAAGACAACATGGACCTGACCGAAGAACTGTTCCGCGAACTCGCGCAGCTGGTTCTGGGCAGCACCGACGTGCCTTACGGCGACAAGGTGTTCCACTTCGGCGAACCGTTCGTGCGTCTGTCGGTGTTCGACTCGATCCTCAAGTACAACCCTGAGCTGACCGCCGACGACCTGAACGACATCGACAAGGCCCGTGCCATCGCCAAGAAAGCCGGCGCCAAGGTGCTGGGCTTCGAAGGCCTGGGCAAGCTGCAGGTGATGATTTTCGAAGAACTGGTCGAGCACAAGCTGGAACAGCCGCACTTCATTACCCAGTACCCATTCGAAGTGTCGCCGCTGGCCCGTCGTAACGACGAGAACCCGAACGTTACCGACCGTTTCGAGCTGTTCATCGGTGGTCGCGAAATCGCCAACGCCTACTCCGAGTTGAACGACGCGGAAGACCAGGCTGAGCGCTTCATGGCCCAGGTGGCCGACAAGGACGCCGGCGACGACGAAGCCATGCACTACGACGCCGACTTCGTTCGCGCACTCGAGTACGGCATGCCGCCAACGGCCGGTGAAGGGATCGGCATCGACCGCCTGGTGATGTTGCTGACCAACTCACCGTCGATTCGAGACGTGATCCTGTTCCCGCACATGCGGCCGCAAGCGTAAACGTTTCAGTTAAAAAGCCGCCTAAAACAGGCGGCTTTTTATTGCCTGTCTGGTACAAACGTATCAATTGGTTACTTTTGACGTAAGAGGGATTACCTGTCGTGAATCGTGCAATGGCTCAAGAAGGTGCAGCGGGTATCGCCACTGCGGTCGCTGAAAGTGTTCAGTACCAGGGCCGCAAGGCCAGCCGGCAGGGCAGCGAACAGCGTCGACAGGACATTCTCGATGCGGCCATGCGCATTGTCGTGCGCGACGGCGTGCGGGCGGTGCGTCACCGTGCAGTGGCGGCAGAGGCCGGTGTGCCGCTGTCGGCCACCACTTACTATTTCAAGGATATCGATGATCTGCTCACCGATACCTTCGCCCAATACGTGGAACGCAGTGCAGCCTATATGGGCAAGCTGTGGGCCAGTAACGAAGGGCTGCTGCGCGAGATGGTGGTCAGCGGCGACGGCACTTCGGAGTCGCGCTCGCAGTTGGCTGACGATATTGCGCGGCTGATGGCGGACTATGTGCATCGGCAATTGATTAACCGCCGAGAGCACTTGATGGCCGAGCAAGCCTTCCGCCAGGAAGCGCTACTCAACCCGCGCCTGGCCCTGCTGGTGCGCTCCCATCAGCAGATTCTGTTGCAGGGCACCTGCCAGCTTTTCGAAGTATTGGGTTCCCGTGAGCCACAACAGGATGCCAAAGTGTTGACGGCCATTATCGGACGGATGGAATATCAGGGCCTGCTCAACGACGCCGAGCCTGCGGCCGAAGCCGAAATGCTCGGCATTCTTACGCGGTATATGCATTTGGTATTGGCGTCGGTGTAACCCCTTGTGGGAATCCACAAACCCTGTGGGAGCGGGCTTGCTCGCGAAAGCGGTGTGACAGTCGATGTAGATGTTGAAGGTTAAACCGCCTTCGCGAGCAAGCCCGCTCCCACATGGGGTCGGTGGCCACATGAGGTCTGCGTGTGTTCATAGGGAGTGTTGAATGAAAGCCTGGCGCGTCGTTGTGATCGCCTTGTCGTTCCTGCTGCTCAGTGGCTGTCTGGTGACCTTCAAGGAACCGCTGCCTTCGAGCGAACCCGCGCCCAAGGGATTGCTCGGCAAATGGACCAGCACCAACGCCTGGGGTGAACCGATGAACCTTGAGCTCACGCGCATCGGCGACAACCGCTATCAGGCCGTCAGCTACTTCAAGGCCAAACCCCGCGAACGCGAGGCCTATCCCTTCACAGTGTCCCGCCATGGCAGTCGCTGGTACTTGTCGGCGCCGGTGCCGGCCAGATTCGGCGGGCATTTCACGATTGCCGGCTTCGAGCTCAACGAAAAGCATGAACTGGTGGTCTACAACCTCGACCTTGAGCAGATCAACCAGGCCCTGGGGCAAAAATCCCTCAGCGGTGAAGTCTTCCAGACTGACGATGGCGATGGTGTGCTGATCAACACGGACATGAACCAGGTCTTTGCTTACCTCGACGACCCGGCCAATTCCGATGTGTTCGTCGAAGCGGTGCGCTACCAGCGCCTGGCCAAAGCCAAAGCCAAATAAATCCAGCACCTAACGGTTTTTCTACAGGAGTTTCGGGTGGACGATTACCAGCAGACGATACGCATTTTGTCCGATCGCATAGTGCTGGCGCAGACGCCGATTCGCGTCCTCGATGCGGTCAAGTGGGACGACAGCATCCGCAAGGGGTTCCTCAAGGGCAAGGGTAAGGAAATGCCGGCCGTGGACCGCGACTATTACCTGAACCGGCCGCTGTCCTTCGACTCCAGCAAGGTCAAACTGGAATTCCAGAACATCGAGCGCGACATCACCCGCCAGCTCGGCCAGTTCAACCCGGTCGGCCAGATCATGCGGCGCATGTGCAAGGAATACCGGATGGTGATACGCATGCTCGAAGCACGCGGCACCGAGGATTTCGGCCTGATTTCCCAGGAGTTGTATGGCGCCGCGTCCGACGCGTTCCACGCCGGCGACCCGACCCTGGCCGACCTCGGCCTGATGATGTCCGACTACTTGAACAACATCGATGGCCGTGGCGATCTGAAGGATGAGCCGAAAATCCTCACCGCCAAGGACGCCGTGCACCTGCTGCAAACCCGGCTGAACAAGGTGTTTGGCGAGGCCGAGGAAACCATCCGGGTGTTCGAGTCCGACGGGATCGTCGCCGATGCGGCGGCGGGTGCCGACTACATCAAGATCCGCACCGATGCGATGTTCAACGAGCGTGACGTGCGCGCCCTGGAAGTCCATGAAGGGCTGGTGCACGTGGGCACGACCCTCAACGGCTTGAACCAGCCGATCTGCACCTTTCTGTCCAAGGGCCCACCCTCGTCGACGGTGACCCAGGAAGGCCTGGCGATCCTGATGGAAATCATCACCTTCGCCTCCTACCCGAGCCGCTTGCGCAAACTGACCAACCGCACTCGCGCCATTCACATGGTGGAGGAGGGCGCCGATTTCTTGCAGGTGTTCGAGTTCTTCCGCGAGCAAGGCTTCGAAATGGCCGAAAGCTACGGCAACGCCAGTCGGGTTTTCCGTGGCTCGGTGCCGAATGGTCTGCCATTTACCAAAGACTTGTCCTACCTCAAGGGCTTTATCATGGTTTACAACTACATTCAGTTGGCCGTGCGTAAGGGCAAGCTGGAGCAGATACCGCTGCTGTTTTGTGGCAAGACCACGCTGGAGGACATGCGGACCTTGCGCCAACTGGTGGACGAAGGCCTGGTGGTGGCGCCCAAGTATTTGCCGGACCAGTTCCGCGACTTGAACGCACTGTCGGCGTGGATGTGCTTCTCCAACTTCCTCAATCACTTGAGCCTGGACCGGATCGAAGCGGATTACTCCAACATCCTGTAAGCAATGAACTAACCCTTGTGGGAGCGGGCTTGCTCGCGAAAGCGGCTTAATATTCAACATTGATGTTGCCTGATACACCGCTTTCGCGAGCAAGCCCGCTCCCACATTGGGTCTGTGTTCCAACCCTTTTTCTGCGAGGTTTCAACGGATGAGAATCCTCGGCATCATCTGCCTGCTCCTGACCCTCGGCGGTTGCAGCTCGCTGCTGTTCTACCCCGAGCCCGGCCAGCCGTTCACCCCGGACAAGGCCAAACTCGAATTTCGCGACCTCACCCTGACCACCGCCGATGGCCTGAAGCTGCACGGTTGGTGGCTGCCGGTGGCCAAAGGTGTGGAGGTCAAAGGCACGGTGCTGCACCTGCATGGCAATGGCGGCAACCTGTCTTATCACTTGGGCGGTAGCTGGTGGTTGCCGAAAGAGGGTTACCAAGTATTGCTGGTGGACTATCGCGGTTATGGCCTGTCCGAGGGTAAACCGAGCCTGCCAGCGATCTACCAGGACATCGACGCCGCGTTCAAATGGCTCGACCAGGCGCCAGAGGTCAAGGGCAAACCGGTGATCGTCCTGGGCCAGAGCCTCGGCGGGTCAATGGCCGTGCATTACCTGGTCCAGCACCCGGAACGCCAGCCTCAGATCAAGGCATTGGTCCTCGACGGCGCGCCTGCCAGCTACCGGGATGTCGGCCGATTTGCCCTGACCACCTCGTGGCTGACCTGGCCATTCCAGGTGCCGCTGTCGTGGCTGGTGCCGGACGGCGACAGTGCGATCAACTCCATGGCGCAGCTCAAAGGCGTGCCGAAACTGATCTACCACAGCATCGACGACAACCTCGTACCCCTTTCCAACGGCATTCGTCTGTATCAAGCTGCGCCGCCGCCGCGGGTGCTGCAACTGACCCGTGGCGGTCATGTGCAGACTTTCGCCGACCCGGTCTGGCGTCAGGTGATGCTGCGCTATCTCGAAGACCCGCAGCATTTCAACGGTCTGCGCCGCCTGGGTGAAGTCCCGAATTACCCGGTGCCCGTCCATTCAAAAGATGAACCACCAGAGAGTCCGCAATGAGTGAAGAACGTAACGCCATCCCGCTGATCATCACCGGTATCTGCACCATCCTCGGCACCGTCGGGGTGCTGTGGTACTACGGCTACCTGCACTTCGCCAAGCCCGAGGATGCGTTGCTGCTCAACGAATTCACCATGCTCAAGACCGTGCCCGGCGAAGACTACAAAGTCGCCCTGGAACCCGCGCCACAAGTCGCCCAGTGCATCGATGGCGTGCTGGTGCTGTTCGACACCGAACAGAAAGGCCTGACCGGCGTATTGATCAACGGCCAGAAAAAAGCCGTGCGGTGCATGGGCCAGGAAACACCGCAGAAGCTTGAGCAATAACCGAAATCCCGTGATCGCCAAAGATCCCCTGTGGGAGCGGGCTTGCTCGCGAAGGCGTAGTGTCAGTCGACATTGATAGTGGCTGACCCACCGCTTTCGCGAGCAAGCCCGCTCCCACAGGGTCAAGTGAACACCAGGGTTAAGTGAGCGCCCAACAAAAAGCCCCGCCTGATCAGATCAGGCGGGGCTTTTGTGTTTCAGCGTGACGCTTAGTTCGAGCTAACCGCCGAACGTGGCACCACTGGCTGGTTGTCGTTGGAAATGGTCACTTCCACCCGACGGTTCATCGCACGGCCCGAGACGCTGCCGTTTTCGGCAACCGGGTATTCCTTGCCATAACCCTGAGCCACGATGCGCGCTGGATCAACGCCCATCTTCACCAGTGCCGTACGCACGGAATCGGCACGACGCTCGGACAGCGTCTGGTTGTGGCCGGCGCTACCGGTGCTGTCGGTGTAGCCTTCGACAATCACTTTACGGTCCGGGTTTTCCTGGAGGAATTGCGCCAGTTTGTTGATGTTCACCAAACCGCTGGACTTCAGGTCAGCACGGTCGGTGGCGAACAGCACGTCACCGAAGGTCACCAAAGTGCCGCGATCGGTCTGCTTGGCGTTCAGGCTGTCTTGCAGTTGCTTGATCTGCTGGTCGCGAGCGTCCAGACGGGCCTGGGCACGTTGGGCGGCAGCGTTTTTCAGATTGGCTTCAGCGGTGCGCAGGGCTATGGTCTGCTTGGCCACTTCCACGCGCTGGTTGGTCAGGTAAGCCAGTTGATCGACCTTGGCCTGGTCCTGTTTGTCCTGGTAAGCCTTGTCGGCCTTGTCCAGGTAATCACTGGCGTCTTTGGTCTCAAGGGCCGCGACTTTGCTGGCTTGCGGGTTGGCTTGCAGGCCGGAGTAGTTCACGCGGGCCTGTTCCAGGTTCGCGTTCGGCGGAGTGGAGCAGGCAGCCAGTGCGACGCTTGCGGCCAGGAGAGCGGGGATCATCAATTGTTTACGCATAATGGTTCGTCCTTTCTATCGATAAGAGCTTCAGGCGTGTGGTCTGGATGCGCGCTTACTGCACAGTGCGCTGACTTTCCTGACGCAGTTCCTGAACACCTTTCTGGGAATCCTTCACGGCTTGTTCGGCTTTCATCGCCTGGGCCTTGCGTTCTGCTACCCGAGCGTCCCACTCGGCTTGTTCGGCCAGGGTGCGGGCTTCTTCATACTTCTTGTCGTGCATGGCGATTTCGGCTTGTTTCAGCTTGTCCTGGGCGGACTTCATTTCCACGGCTGCGAATTCGGTACCACCGGCGCTCACGGCGCTGTTCACGGCGGACTGGGTCACGGCGTATTGCTCGGTCGGCGGGTTGCCAGCGCAACCGGCGAGTACGAAGGTGCTGCCGATCGCCAAGGCAGCCAGTTTCAGACCGCGCAGGTGGGTGAACGAGGATTTGGCAGTGCTGGTCTTCATGGTCTTCAACTCCATTGGATATCTCCTGAAAAACATCTAAATCCATCCTGGTGTAAGGAGCCGTAACCGTACTTTCAAAGCGTGATTTGAAACGGCCGTACCAGGCGTGGTTAATGGGTACGACCCGAGGCGTTTTTCAAAAGTTCAGAGAAGATGGCGTATTGCCTAAAAAAACTTTGACCGAGCGGACAAGGCTCTAGGACGGGAACTTTCGCGATATGCGGCGGTATTCCCGGCTATTTCAGGGCTCGGGGATACGCCAATTTTGAAGGGTGTCACAGCCCATGTGGGAGCGAGCCTGCTCGCGAAAGCGGTAGTTCAGCCAACATGATTTTGACTGGACTGGCGCCTTCGCGAGCAGGCTCGCTCCCACAGGTTTATCTCTGCTGGATCAATGTTTTGGCTTGTCGTCACTGGCCGACAAATCATGCAAATGCCGACGGGACAACGCGAGAAAACGCGGGGTCGGGCCGACGTCTTCGTACAGCGGATCACCTTCCTCATCGGTGGCGACCACGGTCTGTCCTTTGACATACGGGAAGCTCGCTTCGAGTTCTTCCAGCGCCGCGCCGATCAGTTCGCCCAGCAGTTCTTCGGGATGCCGTTTCGGGTACATCTCGGTGATCGCTGCCAGCCGTGCGGCGGCTTCCACGTCCAGGTGAATCGTGTAGCCAGTGTCGGTCAGGCGACCCTTGGCGTTTTCTTCCCAATGCTGGGCTAGCTCACGGATTTTCATAAAGACCTCATGGCGCACCTGCGGGTGGCAGGCAGTGTGAGTGTCCGGCGGTGGCTGCCGGTAAGCCGTTGTACGGCTTACTGTTGAGACTAGCTTTATCGCCTAAGGTTTAAAGTCCCTTCGTCGTTTGCTTGTAAGAAGCGCTTTACGGCGGCACTCTTGGACTTCAAAGCATGGTGTTAAAGCCGCCCGGATTTTTTGCTGGAGAACTGCTGATGACCGATATTGATGCACGCTTGCGCGAGGACGTTCACCTGCTGGGTGAGCTGTTGGGCAACACCATTCGTGAGCAGTACGGGGACGGGTTTCTCGACAAGATCGAACAGATCCGCAAGGGCGCCAAGGCCGACCGTCGCGGTTCGATGGACGCCGAACTCAGCGCCAGCCTCAACCAATTGAGCGAAGACGAGTTGCTGCCGGTGGCGCGGGCGTTCAACCAGTTTCTCAACCTGGCCAATATCGCCGAGCAATATCAGCTGATTCACCGCCGCGAAGAATCGCAGCCCGCGCCATTCGAAGCCCGGGTGCTGCCGGAGCTGCTCGCTCGCCTGCGCGGCGAAGGCCACAGCGCCGAATCCCTGGCCCGGCAACTCGGTCGGCTGGAGATCGAACTGGTGCTGACCGCGCACCCGACCGAAGTGGCGCGCCGCACGCTGATCCAGAAATACGACGCCATCGCCGCGCAACTGGCGGCCCAGGATCACCGTGACCTGACCAGCGCCGAGCGTGAGCAGATCCAGGCAAAATTGCAGCGCCTGATCGCTGAAGCCTGGCACACCGAAGAAATCCGCCGCACCCGCCCGACGCCGGTCGACGAAGCCAAATGGGGTTTTGCGGTGATCGAGCATTCGCTGTGGCAGGCGATCCCGAACTACTTGCGCAAGGCTGATCAAGCGCTACACGCCGCGACTGGCCTGCGCTTGCCTCTGGAAGCCGCACCGATCCGCTTCGCCTCGTGGATGGGCGGCGACCGCGACGGCAACCCGAATGTCACGGCATCTGTCACCCGCGAAGTGCTTTTGCTGGCGCGCTGGATGGCCGCTGATTTGTACCTGCGCGACGTTGATCACCTGGCTGCCGAGTTGTCGATGCAGCAGGCCAGCGAAGCCCTGAAAGCCAAGGCCGGCGACAGCGCCGAACCTTACCGCGCGGTGCTCAAACAACTGCGCGAACGCCTGCGGGCGACACGCAATTGGGCGCATGCCTCGTTGACGAAGAGCACCCCGGCGCCCGCCGATGTGCTGCAAAACAACCGCGACCTGCTCGATCCGCTGGAGCTGTGTTTCAACTCGTTGCACGAGTGCGGCATGGGCGTGATCGCTGATGGTCCGCTGCTCGATTGCCTACGGCGGGCGGTGACCTTCGGCTTGTTCCTGGTGCGTCTCGATGTGCGTCAGGATTCGTCCCGCCACACCGCCGCCATGACCGAAATCACCGATTACCTGGGTCTCGGTCGCTACGAAGACTGGAGCGAGGAAGAGCGCATCGCTTTCCTGATGCGCGAGCAAAACAACCGTCGGCCATTGTTACCGGCGTACTTCAAACCGTCCGCCGATACCGCCGAAGTACTGGCGACCTGCCGGGAAATCGCCGCCGCACCGGGTGCATCCCTCGGCTCGTATGTGATCTCCATGGCTGGTGCCGCCTCCGACGTGTTGGCTGTGCAGTTGTTGCTCAAAGAGGCCGGCGTGCTGCGGCCGATGCGCGTGGTGCCGCTGTTCGAAACCCTCGCCGACCTCGATAACGCTGGCCCGGTGATCGAAAAACTGTTGCTGCTGCCGGGTTATCGCGCGCGCCTGCAAGGGCCGCAGGAAGTCATGATCGGTTATTCCGACTCGGCCAAGGACGCCGGCACCACGGCGGCGGCTTGGGCGCAGTATCGGGCACAGGAACGCTTGGTGGACATCTGCCGCGAGCAACAAGTCGAACTGCTGTTATTCCATGGTCGCGGTGGCACCGTGGGCCGTGGCGGTGGTCCGGCTCACGCGGCGATTCTGTCGCAACCGCCGGGTTCGGTGGCGGGGCGTTTCCGCACCACCGAGCAAGGGGAAATGATCCGTTTCAAATTCGGCCTGCCGGATATCGCCGAGCAAAACCTCAATCTGTATCTGGCCGCCGTGCTTGAAGCAACGTTACTGCCGCCGCCTCCGCCGGAACCGGCCTGGCGCCATCTGATGGACGAATTGGCGGCTGACGGCGTCAAGGCTTACCGCGCCGTGGTGCGGGAAAACCCGCAATTCGTCGAGTATTTCCGCCAATCGACCCCGGAACAGGAACTCGGTCGTTTGCCGTTGGGCAGCCGCCCGGCCAAGCGCCGCGCCGGTGGGATTGAAAGCCTGCGGGCGATTCCGTGGATCTTCGGCTGGACCCAGACGCGCCTGATGCTGCCGGCCTGGCTCGGCTGGGAAGCGGCCCTGAGCAAGGCGCTGGAGCGTGGCGAAGGTGAGTTGCTGGGGCAGATGCGCGAGCAGTGGCCATTCTTCCGCACCCGCATCGACATGCTGGAAATGGTGCTGGCCAAGGCCGACGCGGATATCGCCCGGTCTTACGATGAGCGGTTGGTCGAGCCCGATTTGCTTCCTTTGGGTGCGCATTTACGCGACCTATTGTCGCAGGCGTGCGCAGTGGTTCTTGGGTTGACCGGTCAGTCGCAGCTACTGGCACATAGCCCAGATACTCTGGAATTCATTCGCCTGCGCAACACCTACCTCGACCCGCTGCATCTATTACAGGCCGAGTTGCTGGCCCGTTCGCGGCAACAGGAAGTGGCGCAGGGCAGCCCGGTAGAACAGGCGCTGCTGGTGTCTGTGGCGGGGATTGCCGCCGGTTTGCGAAATACCGGCTAAGGTTTTCCTCTTGGGGCCGGGCGCTTGGCATTTGCGCCCGGAGCCTGTGGGCGGAGGGCTGCAAAGGTCTGGCAAGCGACAGTTAATGACGGGGTTGCGACTTGGGGTACCCCGTCCAAAGGTCACGATGGGCGCGGGTTTCTCCGACTTTCGGCGGCTTGTGTGGTCAGGGCCTGCTGTGTATCTTGATCAGCCTTTGGCCGTTTGGGCGGCCACGACCCTATTTTTGAGATTGGCCCCACGAGGCGAATCTGACGTTATCTATATAAAAAATTGAGGAGCACATCGATGCGCGTCATTCTGCTGGGAGCTCCCGGGGCCGGTAAAGGTACTCAGGCTAAGTTCATCACCGAGAAATTCGGCATTCCGCAAATCTCCACTGGCGACATGCTGCGTGCAGCGGTCAAGGCCGGCACCGAGCTGGGCCTGATCGCCAAAAGCGTCATGGACAGCGGTGGTCTGGTCTCCGATGACCTGATCATCAACCTGGTCAAGGAACGCATCAGCCAAGCTGATTGCGCCAACGGTTTCCTGTTCGACGGTTTCCCGCGCACCATTCCCCAGGCTGAAGCCCTGGTGAAAGCTGGCGTTGAGCTGGACCACGTGGTCGAAATCGACGTCAAAGACGAAGACATCGTCCAGCGTATCGCCGGTCGCCGTGTGCACGAGGCTTCTGGCCGCGTATACCACATCGTCTACAACCCGCCGAAAATTGCCGGTAAAGACGACATCACCGGCGACGAGCTGGTGCAGCGCAAAGACGACACCGAAGAAACCGTGCGTCATCGCCTGTCGGTTTACCACGCTCAGACCGAGCCGCTGGTGAAGTTCTACCAGGAACTGTCTACCGCTCAAGGCAAACCGAAGTACAGCCACATCGAAGGTGTTGGCTCGGTTGAAGCGATCACCGGCAAGGTGCTTGAAGCGCTGAACTGAAAAGTCTGAAACGCTTCATCTTCTACGGCCCGCTTGCGGGCCGTAGTTGTTTATACTGGCGCACTTTTTCTGACCTCTCTTACGGAAACATCGATGAGCACCTTGCTGGCCCTGGACACCGCGACTGAAGCTTGCTCCGTTGCCTTGCTGCATGACGGCAAGGTTACGAGCCATTACGAGGTGATCCCGCGCCTGCACGCGCAAAAACTGTTGCCGATGATCCAGCAACTGCTGGCCGATGCCGGGACCACCCTGCAAGCGGTGGATGCCATCGCGTTTGGCCGTGGGCCGGGTGCATTCACCGGTGTGCGGATCGCCATTGGTGTGGTGCAAGGTTTGGCGTTTGCCCTCGAACGCCCGGTGTTGCCGGTGTCGAACCTCGCTGTGCTGGCCCAGCGCGCCTATCGTGAACACGGTGTGAGCCAGGTTGCGGCGGCCATCGATGCGCGGATGGACGAAGTGTATTGGGGTTGCTACCGCGAAACGGCAGGGGAGATGCGCCTGGTCGGCAATGAAGCCGTGTTGCCGCCGGAAGTGGCAGCGTTGCCGGCGGATGCCAGCGGCGAATGGTTTGGCGCGGGGACGGGTTGGGGTTATGCCGAGCGTATCGCCGTCAATCTGAGCGGGCAGGATGCGGGAATGTTGCCCCATGCCGAAGACCTGCTGACCCTGGCGCGGTTTGCCTGGGAACGGGGCGAGGCGATTGTCGCGGATGAGGCGCAGCCGGTTTATCTGCGCGACAAGGTTGCGACCCCAAAGGCACGTTGACCGAGGGGCTTTTGTGGCGAGGGGGTAAGCCCCCTCGCCACAATTGGTATTTCAGCATTAGCCAATCGTCAGTTTCTAACCCCCAGCTTTAAACCTTTTTCCTTTTATGTGTTCTAGTTATCACTCGACAGTTTGCGAAGTGGTCCGCGCGCCACTAAACTGCCATCACTGATACCGAGATGCACTTATGCGTATAGACGGTCTTTCCTCTCAGTCCTACCCCATCAAGCGCAAGCCTCGCAAAGGCAATGTGACGCTGGATGAATCCGTCGATGACATCGACGGCGAGCTGGAAATCCCGACTGAAGAGCAACTGGCCGCCCGTGCTGCCAAAGCCTCCGCACAACGCTTGAGCAATCTTCCCGCCCGTCAGCAAGACATGATTTACCACCGCGCCATGAGCAAAAGCGTGGCGATGGCCCTGGCCAGCTACCTGAGCACCGCCGGTTTTGTCGATTGGGATGCCGATGTGCTGGGCCTCGACCTGTACATCTGATGTTGCTGCCTTACTACCTCGGTTGCCCGTCCTGGAGTGAAAACGCCTGGCGCGACTATCTCTACCCGCAAGACGCCAAACCCGCCGAACTCCTCAGTCTGTATTCCCAAGTGTTCAACGCCGTTGAAGGCAACACCACCTTCTACGCGAGTCCGGCTGCCACCACGGTGCAGCGCTGGGCCGAGACCATGCCCGAACACTTTCGCTTCACCGCCAAGTTTCCCGGCGACATCAGCCACAGCGGTGACCTGCGCGAACAACTGACCGCCGTCGAAACCTTCCTGCAATTGCTCAGCCCGCTGGGTGAGCGGGTTTCGCCGGTGTGGCTGCAATTGTCCAAAAGCTTCACCCCGCAACGACTGTCGGAGCTGGCCGGTTTTATCGACGCCGTGGATCGACCGCTGGCCGTCGAAGTGCGGCATGACGCGTTCTTCGCCAAGGGCGATGCCGAGCGCATGCTCAATCGCTTGCTGCTGGATCGCGGTGTCGAGCGTATCTGCCTCGATCCGCGTGCGCTGTTCAGTTGCATCTCGACCGATCCCTCGGTGCTCCACGCCCAATCGAAAAAGCCCAAGGTGCCGCCACGTCCGGCGGCATTCACGCAATTCCCGCAAGTGCGATTCATCGGCCATCCGCAACTGGAGGCCAACGATCCGTTCCTGGTGCCGTGGGTCGAGAAAATCGCGGCGTGGATCGAAGAGGGCCGCACGCCCTATATCTTCCTGCACACCGCCGATAACTTGCTGGCGGCGAAACTCGCGCAACGTTTTCACGCAAAACTGATGCTGCGTTTGCCTGGCTTGCCGCCGCTGCCTGAGCTATACAGAGAGCCCGCCGCCGAGCAACTTGGCCTGCTCTGAGGCGGACTCTTTCCCTTCTCAGGAGCCTGCCAATGGATGCGCAAACCCTTCGAGCCCAGGCGTTCAAAGCGCTGCATGAACGCGCGGGGGCTTTTGTGATTCCCAACCCGTGGGACGCCGGCTCGGCGAAAATGCTCGCCAGCCTTGGCTTCGAGGCGCTGGCGACCACCAGCGCCGGTTATGCTTTTTCCAATGCTCGCCCCGATGGCGGATTGTCGCTGGACGACACCCTGGCCAACGTTCGTGCGATTGTCGCGGCGACTGATCTGCCCGTAGCCGTCGACCTGGAGAACGGTTTCGCCGACGATCCCGACGAATGCGCCCAGAGCATTTTGCGTGCGGCCGAGGCGGGCGCGGTCGGCGGCTCCATCGAAGATGCTACCGGCCGTGAAGAAGCGCCGATCTACTGCTTCGAACATGCCGTGGCGCGTGTCGAAGCGGCCGTGAAAGCGGCTCGCAGCCTGCCATTCCCGTTTATGATGACGGCCCGCGCCGAGAATTTCCTGCACGGCAATCCTGACCTCGATGACACCATCCGCCGCTTGCAGGCGTTCGCCGAAGCCGGCGCCGATGTACTTTACGCACCGGGCCTGCGCAGTGCCGAAGACGTATTGGCGGTGGTCCGCGCCGTGGCGCCGAAACCGGTCAATGTGTTGATGTCCGGCGGGCTTAAGTTGACGGTCGAGCAACTGAGCGATATGGGCGTCAAACGCATCAGCGTCGGTTCGGCGCTGGCCCTGGCGGCATACGGCGAGTTCTTCCGCGCGGCTGAAGAGATCAAGACCTCGGGCACCTTCAGCTTTACGTCGCGCTCCATGCCCTACGCGAAGGCCAATCAGTTTTTCAAAGGCTGACGATGCGGTTTGCCAAGGGATTGCTGCTGGTGTTGTTGATCGTAGGGGCAGCGGGGCTGAGCGTCTGGCGCGGATGGATTGCCGTGCCAGCGCAGTGGAATCCCTGGGCTCCGCTGGACGTGAATGCAGCGCCGAATTTTCTGACCCGCTACAAACTGATGCGCCTGCGGGATGATCCACAGCTGTGCGATCAGGCCTTGAGCAGCTCCGGTCTGCGCGTCACTCGCCAGGCCGACAGTCCCGACGCGACATGCCCGCTGAGCAACACCCTGCGCGTACAGGGCGGCGAGGTGGCCCTGAGCAGCAGTTTCCTCGCCAGTTGCCCGTTGGCGGTGGCGTTCGCCCTGTTCGAGCGCCACGCCCTGCAACCGGCGTCTCAGGCGGTTTACGGCCAGGCAGTGACGCGGGTCGATCACCTCGGCAGTTTCGCCTGCCGCAACATGTACAACCGCGAGAATGGTGCCCGCAGCCAGCATGCTGGCGCGAATGCCCTGGATATCGCCGGTTTTCGTCTGGCCGATGGCCGAGCGATCAGCGTGCTCAAGGATTGGCCCAAGGATAATCAGGACGCACGGTTTCTACGTCAGGTTCGCGACGGCGCCTGTGACATGTTCAGTGTGGTGTTGAGCCCGGATTACAACGCCGCCCATCGCAATCACTTTCATCTGGATGTGGGGCCGTGGTGGGTGTGTCGCTGAGAGATTCTGAGGGATCAGGCGGCGATGCGCAGGTTCTGCAGGATGATCGGGCGTGCCCAGCCGTTATCGAAATCGAGTTGTTTCTGTTGCGCCACCAGTTCTTCGGGCGAGAACGGCGGGAACGGTTTGTCCAGCAGGTGCAGTTCGAATTCGGCGATTGGCAGGTGCAGCGGACGCGGTTGCGGTGCCGGGCCGGCTTCGGGTACAGGCTGGCCGGCGGTGAGTACGATCGGGCGCACCCAGCCACTTTCGAAGTCCTGCTGTTTCTGCTGGGCGACGATTTCTTCCGGCGGGAACGGAGGGAAAGGTTTGTCGGCCAGGTCCATTTCGAACTCGGCTATCGGCAGGAACAGCGGCTCTGGTGGTTTGACCTGGGTTTCTGTCACATCGCATTCGCGCTGGGACACGATGTGCGCGTAGAGCTCGCTGCCTACGGTCGGCTCGACCGGGCTTTCCAGATCAACCGGTGGAAAGGTCCCGCACGCCGGCACCACATCACTCGACTGTTCGGCCAGGGCCTGGGCAAAAAAATCTTGCCACAGGTGACTGACGCCGCTCAGTGCTTGGGAGTTTCGCAGGCCATAATCGCCATGACGCGATATGTAGCCTACGGATGTGGTTTGAATGTCTGACATTTTTCTCGGTCGACGCTCAGCTCTGGCAAAATGCTCGATAGTTTTGTTATCGGACGTTTTTTGCCGATCATTAATTTTTTGAGCACCTTTTCCCATGATTGAACAACCCGCGGCCTGCCGCATCCATGTCGAGGCTTCGGCCCCGGCGTTTCAGCCACAGGCCGAGCAATGGGCCGAGCGCCTGGGCTTGCCCCTGCAGGTGGATGACGGCGAGTTTGCCTTGCAGGTCGGCGAACAGGGTTTGCAGCTGCAACAGCTGGGGCCCGACGCACCGGGGCCGGTGCGGGTGGACTTCGTCGAGGGTGGTGCGGCGCATCGTCGGTTGTTCGGTGGCGGCACCGGGCAGATGATCGCCAAAGCGGTCGGCATCGCCCAAGGCGTGCGGCCACGGGTGCTGGATGCCACGGCAGGGCTGGGCAAGGATGCGTTTGTGCTGGCGAGCCTGGGTTGTGAGATGAGCCTGATCGAGCGCCAGCCGCTGATCGGCGCGTTGCTCGAAGATGGCCTGGCCCGAGGGGCGGAAGATTTCGACGTGGCGCCGATCGTGGCGCGGATGCGTTTGCTCAAGGGCAACTCGATTGAAGTGATGCGCAATTGGGAAGGGGAGCCGCCCCAGGTGATCTACCTCGACCCGATGTTCCCGCACCGTGAGAAAACCGCGCTGGTGAAGAAGGAAATGCGCCTGTTCCGCCCGTTGGTGGGGGATGACCCGGACGCACCGGCCTTGCTCGAAGCGGCGTTGGCATTGGCCAGCCACCGAGTGGTGGTCAAGCGCCCGCGCAAGGCGCCGTGCATTGCCGGGCCGAAGCCGAGTCATGCGCTGGACGGCAAATCCAGTCGGTATGACATTTATCCGAAGAAGGCGCTCAAGCCTTAAGACCGAGGCGCCTGCTTCGCGAGCAAGCCCGCTCCCACATTGGATCTGTGCAACACCGTAGATCCCCTGTGGGAGCGGGCTCGCTCGCGAAAGCGCCCGCCCAGACACTGCAAATCGATCAGACTGCCTCAGGCCGATAAGCCCGCATAAACAACCCCACCACCTCAAGCACATGTTCCTCGGCCGCATCCCCGGTCAACGGATCGCCGCAGCCATACAGCAAGCGAAAATTCCCCGCACCCTTGAGCAGGCAAAAGAAATGCTCGGCGGCATTGCGCGGTTTATCGATGCTCAGTGCACCGGATTGGTTGATTTGGCCCAGCAACCGTTCCATGCCATTCAACATGCGTTCCGGTCCGGCTTCGAAAAAGATCAGCGACAGCTTCGGGTCCTGGCTGCCCAGGCTGATCATCAAGCGGTGCAGGTTCACCGACTCATCGCTGTTGATCAGATGATGAAAGCCACGGGCGATGTTCAACAGCACTGTTTCCACCGCGATGCCGTCCGGCAATTCGAAGAACAGCGGTGGCAGTTGCTCTTCGCACTTGGCCACCACGGCGGCGGAGAACAGCGTCTCCTTGTCGTTGAAATGGCTGTAGACCGTCAGTTTAGACACCCCGGCCTCGGCCGCCACGGCATCCATGCTGGTGCTGGCATAGCCATTACTCAGGAACAGAATTTTAGCCGCATCGAGGATGGCCTGGCGCTTGGCCAGATCCTTGGGGCGACCCGGACCATTGGAGGTTGAAAGATTGTTCGACATTCTTCGCTTTTAATACTGGACTGGTGAGTTTGCTATTAATAACATACCCGCCAGTATAATTATTCCAAGCACCATTAGCGAAAGGTCCTTCACCATGTTCCGCTATGCCTTGCCCCTCGCGTTGCCAGTCAGTCTGGCTTTTTTATTGTCGGCGTGCGGTCATGAAGAGGCGCCGCAAGTCAGCGTGCGCCCGGCCATGGTGGTGCAGCCGCAGCCTTCGGCCCAGGCGATGGAAAGCTATCCCGGTGAAGTTCGTGCCCGTTATGAGCCGGATCTGGCCTTCCGCATTGGCGGCAAAGTCAGCCGACGACTGGTCGAGGAAGGCCAGCGGGTCAAGGCCGATCAACCCTTGGCCGAGCTCGATCCCCAGGATGTACGCCTGCAACTGGAAGCCACTCGCGCCCAGGTCGCCGCCGCCGAAGCCAATCTGAACCTGGTTCGCGCCGAGCGGGATCGCTACAAGACGCTGATGGACCGTCAGATGGTGAGTAAGTCTGCGTACGACAATTCCGAAAACCTTTACCGATCCGGTGAAGCGCGCCTCAAACAAATCAAAGCCGAATTCAGCGTCTCGACCAATCAGGCCAGTTACGCGGTGCTGCGTGCGCCGCAGGACGGCGTGGTGGCCAAGCGAGCGGTGGAAGTCGGTCAAGTGGTGGCCGCCGGGCAAACCGTGTTCACCCTCGCCACCGATGGCGAGCGCGAAGTACTGATCAGCCTGCCGGAGCAAAGCTTTGGTCGATTCAAGGTCGATCAACCGGTGTCGGTGGAACTCTGGACCCAACCCGATCAACGTTTTTCCGGGCGCATCCGTGAACTGTCGCCCGCCGCCGATCCAAAATCCCGGACCTTCGCGGCACGTATTGCCTTCACTTCCGGCAAAGTCCCCGCCGAACTCGGCCAGAGCGCCCGGGTGTTTATCCAGACCGCCGCAGTCGTGCCACTGGCAGTGCCTTTGTCGGCCGTCACCGCCGAAAACGGCGCCACTTACGTTTGGGTGGTCGGCGCCAACAACACCTTGAAAAAAGTCCCGGTCCGGGTCGGTGCCTTCGGTGAGAAAACCGTGCCGGTACTGGAAGGGTTGAATGCCAGCGACTGGGTGGTAGCCGCCGGTGTTCATGTGCTTCATGACGGGCAGCAAGTGCGCCCGGTGGATCGCTCCAACCGCGTGGTCAATCTGGCGGACAAGGAGTAATCCCCGATGGGTTTCAATCTTTCCGAATGGGCGCTGCGCAATCGCCAGATCGTACTGTTCCTGATGCTCTTGCTGGCCATCGTAGGCGCGCTTTCCTACACCAAACTCGGCCAAAGCGAAGACCCGCCGTTCACTTTCAAAGCCATGGTGATTCGCACCAACTGGCCGGGGGCCACGGCCCAGGAAGTGTCGCGTCAGGTCACCGAGCGCATTGAAAAGAAGCTGATGGAAACCGGCGAGTACGAGCGCATCGTCTCGTTCTCCCGTCCGGGGGAATCCCAAGTGACGTTCATGGCCCGGGATTCGATGCACTCGGCGCAGATTCCTGAGCTGTGGTATCAGGTCCGCAAAAAGATTAGCGATATCCGCCAGACCCTGCCGCCGGGTATTCAAGGGCCGTTTTTCAACGATGAATTCGGCACCACGTTCGGCAACATCTACGCCCTGACCGGCGACGGTTTTGACTACGCGGTGCTGAAGGATTATGCCGACCGCATCCAGATTCAGCTGCAACGGGTCAAGGATGTGGGCAAGGTCGATCTGCTGGGTTTGCAGGACGAGAAGATCTGGATCGAACTGTCCAACGTCAAACTCGCCACGCTGGGTTTGCCATTGGCCGCCGTGCAACAGGCGCTTGAAGAACAGAACGCGGTGTCCACCGCCGGATTCTTCGAAACCAGCAGCGAGCGATTGCAGCTACGGGTCTCGGGGAATTTTCAGACGGTCGATCAGATCAAGAACTTCCCGATCCGGGTCGGTGATCGTACGTTCCGTATCGCCGATGTCGCCGATGTGCGTCGCGGTTTCAACGATCCACCGGCGCCGCGCATGCGCTTCATGGCTGAAGACGCCATCGGTCTGGCCGTGGCCATGAAGGACGGCGGCGACATTCTGGTGCTCGGCAAGGCCCTGGAAGTCGAGTTCGACCGCATCCAGAAAAACCTTCCTGCCGGCATGCAACTGCGCAAGGTCTCGGACCAGCCCGCCGCAGTGAAAACCGGAGTCGGCGAGTTCGTCCAGGTGCTGGTGGAAGCGCTGGCGATTGTGTTGCTGGTGAGCTTTTTCTCCCTCGGCGTACGCACCGGGATGGTGGTGGCGCTGGCCATTCCGCTGGTGCTGGCGATGACCTTTGCCTGCATGTATTACCTCGGCATCGGCTTGCACAAGATTTCCCTTGGCGCATTGGTACTGGCCCTGGGTTTGCTGGTGGACGACGCAATCATCGCCGTGGAAATGATGGCGATCAAAATGGAGCAGGGTTTCGACCGGATCAAAGCCGCCAGTTTCGCCTGGACCAGCACCGCGTTTCCGATGCTGACCGGCACGCTGATCACCGCAGCCGGGTTCCTGCCGATCGCCACCGCGCAATCCGGCACCGGTGAATACACCCGCTCGATCTTCCAGGTGGTGACCATCGCGCTGCTGGCGTCGTGGATTGCCGCCGTGGTGTTTGTGCCGTACCTCGGGGAAAAACTCCTACCGGACCTGGCGAAGATTCATGCCGCCAAACACGGCACTACGGGCGGTCAGCCTGACCCTTACGGCACGCCGTTCTATCAACGCGTTCGGCGCTTGGTGGAATGGTGCGTGCGCTGGCGTAAGACCGTGATCGTGTTGACCGTGGTGTTGTTCATCGGCTCCATCTTCCTGTTCCGCTTCGTACCGCAGCAATTCTTCCCGGCTTCGGGTCGTCTGGAATTGATGGTCGACCTGAAACTGGCCGAAGGCGCGTCCCTGAGCAACACCACCGACGAGGTTAAACGCCTTGAAGGTCTGTTGAAGGATCACGCCGGCATCGACAATTACGTGGCCTACGTCGGCACCGGTTCGCCGCGATTTTACCTACCGCTGGATCAGCAACTTCCCGCAGCGAGCTTCGCCCAGTTTGTGGTCCTGGCCAAGACCATCGAAGAGCGCGAAACCCTGCGCACCTGGCTGATCGAAACACTCAACGAACAATTCCCGGCCCTGCGCTCGCGGGTTACGCGTTTGGAAAACGGCCCGCCGGTTGGCTACCCGGTGCAGTTCCGGGTGACCGGTGAACACATCGAGGAAGTCCGGGCCCTGGCGCGCAAAGTCGCGGAGAAGGTTCGCGAGAATCCTCACGTGGTCAACGTGCATCTGGACTGGGAAGAGCCGAGCAAAGTCGTGTACCTGAATGTCGATCAGGATCGCGCGCGGGCCCTCGGCGTGAGCACCGCCAACCTGTCGAAGTTCTTGCAAAGCTCCCTGACCGGTTCCAGCGTCAGCCAGTATCGCGAAGACAACGAGTTGATCGAAATCCTGCTGCGCGGCACGGTGCATGAACGTACCGAGTTGTCGCTGCTGCCGAGCTTGGCGGTGCCCACTGACAACGGCAAAAGCGTCGCGCTGTCGCAGATTGCGACCCTGGAATATGGCTTCGAAGAAGGCATTATCTGGCACCGCAATCGCCTGCCCAACGTGACGATTCGTGCCGACATCTATGGCAAGGAACAACCGGCGACCCTGGTGCAGCAGATCATGCCGACCCTCGACCCGATCCGTGCCCAACTGCCGGACGGCTACTTGCTGGAAGTCGGCGGCACCGTGGAAGACTCGGCCCGTGGGCAGAACTCGGTGAAGGCCGGCGTGCCGCTTTTCATCGTGGTCGTGTTGACCTTGCTGATGCTGCAACTGCGCAGTTTCTCACGCACAGCGATGGTATTTCTGACAGCGCCGTTGGGCTTGATCGGCGTGACCTTGTTCCTGATGGTGTTCCGCCAGCCGTTCGGTTTCGTTGCCATGCTCGGGACCATCGCCTTGTCCGGGATGATCATGCGCAACTCGGTGATCCTGGTGGACCAGATCGAACAAGACATCGCCGCCGGCCTCAAACCATGGCAGGCGATCATCGAAGCCACCGTGCGCCGATTCCGGCCCATCGTGTTGACGGCACTCGCCGCCGTGCTGGCGATGATCCCGCTGTCCCGCAGCGTGTTCTTCGGGCCGATGGCTGTGGCAATCATGGGCGGGTTGATCGTGGCGACAGCGTTGACGTTGCTGTTCCTGCCGGCGCTATATGCGGCGTGGTTCAGGATCAAGAAAGATCCCGCGTGATCTGGCGGCCTAAGGGCCGCCTGCTTTTGTGGGAGCGGGCTTGCTCGCGAAGGCGGTGTGTCAGTCGATATCAACGTTGACTGACACACCGCCTTCGCGAGCAATCTCCCACATAAGATTTCCTACAAATATTTCAGAATGCTCTGATATTGAGTCGCAGAGGGCTGAATGCTGTACTCCTGACTCGGTTTTGATGAGTTTCTGAGACAGCCTCCATGAAAAAGCCCCCCACGCTGAAGGGCAGGTCTGACCCGGTGTTTGACCTGTTGGCGCAATCGCCTCACAAGGAACGCCTGTCGGATTACCTTGCTCTGCTCAAGCCTCTGGACGATCAGGGGCGATATCTTCCGTTTGATGATTTGCGCTACCGCTGGGAACCGGGTCTGGATTCCCATCTCTGTTGGGCATTGGTCAAGAAAGCCCGAACCGCCCAGTACGCCAGCTTGCTGCCATTGGGTGAGCCGATCCAGTGGGGCAATTTCGTGCTGACACCGGTCGCGCAAAAAGCGATTTCGGCGGTTGATCGGCAAGCAACCACGGCAGCGCTGGAATATATGACTGGTCAGATTGGTGAACACGCGCACTTCAGTTATTTGCTCAATGACCTGATCGAAGACGAAGCCATCAGCAGCAGCCAACTGGAAGGCGCGGCCACCACCACGCGGGTGGCCAAGGACATGCTCAAGCGCAGGCGCCTGCCGCGCACGCCGGATGAGCGCATGGTCATCGGCAATTACAAGATGATGAATTTCGCCTGGGAAATGCGTGAGCAACCCTTGAGCGTCGAGTTGATCGCGGCGATCCATCGCGTGGGTGTCGAAGGCATCGACGACGTGCAATACAGTCCCGGAATTTTCAGGGTCAGGGATGATGTGGTGGTGCAGGACGGTGAGGGCAACACCGTCCACACACCGCCTCCCGCAGCGGGGCTTGCCTCACGCTTGCTTGGGTTGACGAAGTGGATCAACCAGGCCCACAACGACCCCTTCCACGCGGACTATGTTCATCCATTGATCAAAGCCATCGCGCTACATTTTGCCTTGGGCTACGAGCATCCGTTTCGCGACGGCAATGGCCGTGTCGCCCGGGCGCTGTTTTACTGGTTCATGTTCAAGAATGACTTTTCGGCCTTTCGCTACATCGCCATCAGCACATTGCTGCGCAACGCGCCGGTGAAGTACGGACGCTCGTATCTGCACACCGAAGCCGATGACCTGGACCTGACTTACTTCATCGATTTCCAGTGTTCGATCGTATTGCGGGCGGTGACTGGCTTTACCGAGGTCTACCGCAGAAGCCTGACTTCTTGTGGGAGCGGGCTTGCTCGCGAAGGCGTCATGTCAGGCAATACATTTCCGACTGGACGGCCGCTATCGCGAGCAAGCCCGCTCCCACAGGGTTTTGTGTTCGAGCTTAGAGCGTGCCGAACACCTTCTTCGCGAGGCTGGTCGCCGCCGCCGCCGGGTTCTGGCGGATGGTTTCTTCCTGTTTGCCGATCATCTCGAACAAGCCGTTCAACGCCTGCTCCGTCACGTAGCTTTCGATGTTGGCGCTTTTCGCGTCCACTACACCGAGGGTCGCGGCTTGGCCAGCGAACGAGTTGTATTGTTTGGCCAGGCCGACCTGGTCGGTGGCTTGCTTGACGATCGGCAGGAACTTGGCGCGGATCTGTTCGCGGCTGGTTTTATCCAGGTATTGCGTGGCCGAGTCTTTGCCGCCGCTGAGGATGCCCTTGGCGTCGGACACACTCATTTTTTTCACGGCATCGACCAGGATCGGTTGGGCCTGGGTCACGGCGGTTTCCGCCGCTTTGTTCATGCTGGTTTCCAGTTGATCAACCTGGGTGCCCATGCCGAAGGCCTTCATCTTGCTGGCGACTTTGCCGAGTTTGCCCGGCAGTTCGATCTTCACGTCCGGGTTGTTGCTGAAACCGCCCGGCGTGCCGAGTTGTTTAACGGCCAGTTGCGCGCCTTGGGTCAGGGCGTCCTTGAGGCCACCGGTGGCGTCATTTTGCGACAGGTCGCTGAGGGACAGGGCGAGGGCGCTGGCGGAAATCATCAAGCCTGCACACAGGCCGGCGAAGCGAAGGGTAGGGCGGAGCATGGCGGCTTCCTTGTACAAATAGGGGGAATTAGCGGACGGCGTCGACACGGATTTTCAGCGGCTGCGGGTCGTTGCCATCGAGTTGCACCGCGTGGTTCTCGGTGGTGATGAACATCAGTTCACCGTTCACTTCAATGCGTGCACTGACCGAATAACGGTGGCCGGGTTTGACCTGGGCCGGATCGTAGCTCAGATGAAACGGCAGCGGCACCTGGCCTTTGACCGGGCCTTTCTGTTCGTCGAGGACCACGGCTGGCGCATCAGCCAGGGACACGTCTTGCAGGCTGACACTCAACGTGGCGCTCGGCGGCAGGGCGATGCGTTGCAGGTAGAACACTTCGCCGTCGAGGCTGGTCTTGGCGCCGGGGTGCATGGATTGGCAGGCTCCTAGCAATGCGGTCAGGGCCAATAGAGAGAGTTTTTTCATCATGGTTCTCCAATCAATGTGGGAGCGGGCTTGCTCGCGAAGGCGGTGTGTCAGACAACAGGGATGTTGAAAGTTAAACCGCTTTCGCGAGCAAGCCCGCTCCCACAGGGGATAGCATCAAGCTTCGGGTTGTGTGGCGACCTGTTCCGCCGCATCTTCACTGCGATGCAACGCCACTTGGCGGATCGACAAGCGAATCTCCGCCGGCAGCACACGCTTGGCCGCGCCTTCGGCCAGTTCGCCGAGCAGTTCGTGATAGCTTAACTTGCCTGCTTCGTCGCGCTTGAGCACGTCCAGATCGAGCAGGGTCTGGATGAAGTGGCGGAACAGGCTCTTGTCGAAGAACTCCGGGGCGTTCAAGCCGTGGAGGATCGACAGGCGCTGGGCCATGACGGTGCACAGGTCTTCCAGTTCTTCGGCGCTGATACTGTTCTGTCCGCTGTTGAGCAGCAAGGACACAGTCATGTAGAAACGTTGCAGGGTCTGGGCGATGCTTTTCGACAGCAGGGTCAGCAGCACGAAATGCCGCGAACTCGGCGCCGGGCGCAGGTACACATCGTTCTCGAAACGCAGCAGGCCTTGTTCGACGAACGCCTCCAGCCATTGATCGACCACGCCGTCCAGCTCATCCATGGACCAGCGAATGAACAGCTCCGATTGCAAGTACGGATACAGCGCGCGGGTATAGCGCAGGATCTGTTCGCGGCTCATGCGCGACGCACTCTGGAAGAAACTCGCCAACAGTGCCGGCAAGGCGAAGATGTGCAACACGTTGTTGCGGTAGTAGGTCATCAGGACAGCGTTCTGCTCGTCCAGGTACAGAATCTTGCCCAGGGCATCGCTCTGTTCGGACAGCAGGTCCATGTCCTTCACATGCTCGATCAGCGCCCGACCATCACCTTCCGGCAACGTGGTGTGCGGCGAGTACGGGACTTTGCGCAATAACGCCAGATACAAATCCAGGACCCGCGCCATCGCACGATCATCCAGCGCCAAACGACTGGTGGACAGCAACGCCAGGGCCACCAGGTTGACCGGGTTGATCGCCGCCGCTTCGTTCAAATGCTGTGCGACTTTCTCGCCGAGACGGTTAGTGGTTTCGTTGAGCCACGCCGGTTTGAACTGCGGGCCGAGCTCCTGGGAACGCCAGTCCGGCTGCTCGCTGTCGAGGAACTCCGCGAGTTTGATCGGCTCGCCGAAGTTCACCGCCACCTGGCCGAAGCGCTGCTTGAGGGCGCCGATGACTTTGAAAATATCGAAGATCGATTCTTTCTTCTTGCTCGCGCCGCGCAATTCGCCGAGGTAGGTCCGGCCTTCCAGCACACGCTCATAACCGATGTACACCGGGATGAACACGATGGGCATGCGCGACGAACGCAGGAAGCTGCGCAGGGTGATTGCCAGCATCCCGGTTTTCGGTTGCAGCATGCGCCCGGTGCGAGACCGGCCGCCCTCGACGAAGTACTCCACCGGGAAGCCTTTGGTGAACAGGGTGTGCAGGTATTCGTTGAACACCGAGGTGTACAGCGGGTTGCCCTTGAAGGTACGGCGCATGAAAAACGCACCGCCACGGCGCAACAGGCTGCCGATCACCGGCATGTTCAGGTTGATCCCGGCGGCAATGTGCGGCGGGGTCAGGCCATTGCGGAACAGCAGGTACGAGAGCAGCAGGTAATCGATGTGGCTGCGATGGCACGGCACATAGATCACTTCGTGACCCTGGGCGACTTTCTGCACGCCTTCGATGTGGTTGACCTTGATCCCGTCGTAGATCTTGTTCCAGAACCAGCTCAGCACCACTTCCAGGAAGCGGATCGCGGTGTAGGTGTAGTCCGAGGCGATCTCGTTGCCATAGCGCAAGGCCTGGGCCTTGGCTTTTTCCGGGGAGATGTTCTCGCGCTCGGCTTCGTCGAGGATCGCTTGTTTGACCAGTGGCTGATTGAGCAGGCCTTTGACCAGATTGCGACGGTGGGAAATGTCCGGGCCGATCACCGCTGCCTTGAGGTTGCGGAAGTGCACCCGCAGGATCCGCTGGGCCATGCGCACGGTGCGCTCGTGGCCCTTGTTGTTCTCGATCAATTCGCGCAGATGGATCGGCGCCGAGAACTGCACCCGGGTCTTGCGCCCCAGCACGATGATGCTGAGCAAGCGGCGCAACCGCCCGGTGACCGCCCAGCTGTCGGCGAACAACAGTTTCCACGGGCTCGACTCGCTGTCCGGCGACTGGCCCCAGAACACGCTGACCGGGATGATCTGCGCATCTTCGGCGGCATTCTGGCTCAGGGCGCTGACCAGACGAGTCAGGGTCGGCGGTGCGCCGCGTTTGTCCTGGCGGCCGAGCCAGTCAGGCTCCGGCGTCAGGTAAAAGAACGCGGCAGGTTCGATCAACGCACCGACAGACACCGGCAGCACGGGGCGCGGCAGGCCGGCCTTGGTGCACTCGGTGTCGACCACGGCCAGGTCGGTCAGCGAAGGATTTTGCAGGACGTAAAACACCGGACGGCTGCGGTCGAGGTTGAGGGTAAAGGACGACTGGTTGATCGTCTCCGAGCGAACCCAGAGGTACAACAGTCGGCGCAGGGTGCCAAACACAAGACGGCGGAACGGGGAGCGGGTCATACGGCTTCTGCGTGAGTGAATAAAACCGAGCGTTTGCTCGGGCGGTCGGGGGGCGTTCTCAATTAGTTTCCGCGTCGCGTTGTCGCCTTAAAGCGGGCCAGGCAAGGCGCAGGCCGCTGGGAATGGTTGTTCCCTTTCCAAGGACTGCAACGCAGTCTGGCCCGCTTTAAGGCACAACCCGAAGGGCCGGGCCTTCTGTTGTGCAGGGCTGCGTTGCTCGAAGCTTATTTGGAACGACCAAACCACGCTTCTCGCGCCTTGCCCTGCACAACAGCAGACCCGGCGCGGCGCGGAAACTAATTGAGAATGCCCCCTAGTGTGCCGTATTCGCCGAAAATCGGCAAAAAAGCGGTCAAGTAATCTTGAGTTGAGAGTTTTCGCGGCTGTCATATACTCGACCGCTCAAAATAAAAACAAGGGGGTAACGAGACATGGCTACGCGCGAGACCGGCAGTGTGAAGTGGTTCAACGACGCCAAGGGCTACGGCTTCATTCAACGCGAGGACGGGGTGGACGTGTTCGTGCATTACCGCGCGATCCGCGGCGAAGGCCACCGTTCGCTGGCTGAAGGCCAGCAGGTTGAATATGGCGTGGTGACGGGCGAGAAGGGATTGCAGGCTGAGGATGTTGTAGGTCTGTAAACCCACTCTTCCGATCACCCAAAACTACTGTGGGAGCGGACTTGCTCGCGAATGCGGTGTATCAGTCAACGTTGATGTCGACTGACACACCGCATTCGCGAGCAAGCCCGCTCCCACATTTGTTTGGTGTTGCTGGTTTTACGCGGTCTTCCAGGTGATTTCTTCTTCACCGTCAGCACTGATGCGCATCCAGCGATCGGCGGTTTCTTCACCTTCTTCCTCGACCCACGTACCCGGCGCGCAACGCACTTCGACGTTCAGCGCGGCAAAGGCTGCGCGGGCGCAGGCGATGTCGTCTTCCCACGGGGTCTGGTCGCTGTCCAGGAACAGGCTGTTCCACTTGCCCACGGCTTTCGGCAGCCAAGTCACCGGCACGTTGCCAGCCTTGCACTTGTAGGTCTGGCCTTTCTTGACCCACTCACTGCACGGGCCCAACGCGGCGCTCAGCCAATCGGCGACGGTCTTGTAGTCGACGTCGGCGTCTTTCAGGTAAATCTCGATATCGGGTTGGCGCATGGATGTCCTCACTGCGGTCTTGAAAAATCCATTCGCGGATTTAGCCGGCCTCAAGCTGTTACTCAAGACCAAAAATTATTGAAGTACGAAGTAATCGTAACGCATCGAAACCGTGACTTCGAACGGCTCGACCTGCTCGATCACCGCCGCCCGCCGTTCGGCACTGGCGCGCCAGCCGTGGGGCGTCATGGCCAACAGGTTGGCACGATCCTGACCATTGGCCAGCGTCAGTTTGAATTCCAGGGTTTCGCTGTGCGCCAGCGCCATGCCTTCCGGCAACAGGGCCAGGTGCTTGTCGTCGGTGTATTCGCGCACTTCGTCGTACAGACTTTCGCGCAATTCCATCAGATGGCCGCTGGTCGGCCCGACTTTCATCAAGCCACCACCAGGGCTGAGCAGGCGTTTGGCTTCATCCCAGTCCAGCGGGCTGAAAACACTCGCCAGAAACTGGCAACTGCCGGACGCCAACGGCACCCGCGCCATGCTCGCAATCAACCACGTCAGCTGCGGGTTACGCTTGCAGGCGCGTTTGACCGCTTCCCGGGAAATATCCAGTGCGTAACCATCGGCATTCGGCAAGGCTTCGGCGATTTGCGCAGTGTAGTAACCCTCGCCACAACCGATGTCGAGCCAGCGCTGGGGCGCGTATTGCGCCGCCAGTTCCGCCAGGCGCTTGGCCACCGGCGCGTAATGACCGGCGTTCAAGAAGTCGCGGCGGGCCTCGACCATCGCCAGGTTATCGCCAGGGTCGCGGCTGTTCTTGTGCTGCACCGGCAGCAGGTTCAGGTAACCCTGGCGCGCGCGGTCGAAACGATGCCCGGCGGGGCAGGCCACGCCGTTGTCCACCGCATTCAGCGGTTCGCTGCAGATCGGGCAGGCCAGCATCAGGCGAGCAACTTGATCAGGGTCTGGTAGTAGATTTCGGTCAGCACGTCGAGGTCGGCGGCCAGCACACGTTCGTTGACCTGGTGAATCGTCGCGTTGACCGGCCCCAGCTCAACTACTTGCGTACCCATGGTCGCGATAAAACGACCGTCGGACGTACCGCCGCTGGTGGACGCCTTGGTTTCGCGACCGGTGATGTCCTTGATGCTCGACGCCACGGCATCCAGCAACGCGCCCGGTTCGGTGAGGAACGGCAGGCCGGACAGCGCCCAATCCACGTGCCAGTCCAGGCCATGCTTGTCGAGGATGTCAGCGACGCGCTTTTGCAGGCCTTCGACGGTGGATTCGGTGGAGAAACGGAAGTTGAACACCGCCACCAGATCACCCGGAATCACGTTGGTCGCGCCAGTACCGGAATTGACGTTGGAAATCTGGAAACTGGTCGGCGGGAAGAAATCGTTGCCGTGGTCCCAATGCTCGGCGGCCAGTTCGGCCAGGGCCGGGGCGGCGAGGTGGATCGGGTTTTTTGCCAGGTGCGGGTAGGCCACATGGCCCTGAATACCGCGCACGGTCAGCTTGGCGCCGAGGGAGCCGCGACGGCCGTTCTTGACCACGTCACCAACCAGGGAGGTGCTCGACGGTTCGCCGACGATGCACCAGTCCAGACGCTCCTTGCGCGCGGCGAGGCGTTCGATCACAGCCTTGGTGCCGTGGTGCGCCGGGCCTTCTTCGTCGCTGGTGATCAGGAACGCAACCTTGCCCTTGTGATCGGGGTAGTCGGTGACAAAACGCTCGGCGGCCACGGTCATCGACGCGAGGCTGCCTTTCATGTCCGCGGCGCCACGGCCGCAGAGCATGCCGTGTTCGTCGATCACCGCGTTGAACGGGTCGATCTGCCACGCGGTGACCGGACCGGTCGGGACCACGTCGGTGTGACCGGCAAAGCACAGCACCGGGCCGTCGTGTTTGCCGTGGGTGGCCCAGAAGTTATCCACATCTTCGATGCGCATCGGCTCCAGCTGGAAACCGGCATCGCCCAGGCGCTGCATCATCTGCTTCTGGCAATCGGCGTCGACCGGCGTCACGGACGGACGGCGGATCAGGTCAATGGCGAGTTGAAGGGTCGGCGAAAGGTCGGCGTGGGCCGTCATGGAAAACTCCGGAAGCTTGAAATTGGGCATGGCTATGTGGGAGCGGTCTTGCTCGCGAACGCGATGTGTCAGTCAGCATAAATGTTGATTGTTACACCGCATTCGCGAGCAAGACCGCTCCCACAGGGATTAGGTTTGATCGGCAAACCGTATTCCGCCAAGCCCTGCAAAATGGCGGTTATCTTAAAGCAAAACGGCGGCCATTGGCCGCCGTTTAGTGCATCTGTACTTATTTAGACGGCTGGTAACGGCTCAGGCTCGGCGGCCGGTTTCGGCAGCGAAGACAGGAACGCCATGATCAGCGCCGCCAGGTATGGCAGCGACTGCACCAGCAACATGATCACCCAGAAGCGGATGTCGTTGCTCGGCAGGCCCTGCACCAGGAAGATCCCTAGCGCCGCGCCCCACAACAGCAGCATGATGAACACCTCTTCCCGCGCCTCCGAAATCGCTACCCAGAAGCCGTGGTTATCGGCGTTTTTCGGCGTACGGAAGAACGGAATGCTGCTGGTGAAGAAGCCGTACAGTACCGCTTTGGCGATGGTGTGCGACAACGCCAGACCGGCCAATGCCGCGCAGAATGCATCCTTCAGGTTGACCCCGACCGCACGGCGGTACAGGAAGATGATCTTGGCCACCTTGAACACGAACAGTGCCAATGGTGGGATTGCGAAGATCAGCAGCGGTGGATCGACCCGTTGCGGCACGATGATCATCGCCGCCGACCACAACAGGGCGCCGACGGTGAAGAAGATGTTCATGCCGTCCGCCACCCACGGCAGCCAGCCCGCGAGGAAGTGGTAACGCTGGCCACGGGTCAGCTCGGTGTCCTTGCCGCGCAGCAGGCTGGCGGTGTGACGCTTGATGATCTGAATCGCACCATAGGCCCAGCGGAAGCGCTGTTTCTTGAAGTCGATAAAGGTATCGGGCATCAGGCCCTTGCCGTAGCTGGTGTGGTAATACGCCGCCGACAAACCTTTCTCGAAGACCCGCAGACCCAATTCGGCGTCTTCACAGATGCACCAGTCGGCCCAGCCCAATTCCTCGAGCACTGAGCGTCGGGTCATGGTCATGGTGCCGTGCTGGATGATCGCGTCACGGTCGTTACGGGTGACCATGCCGATGTGGAAGAAACCTTTGTATTCCGCGTAGCAGAGCTTCTTGAAGGTGCTTTCGTTCTGGTCGCGATAATCCTGTGGCGACTGCACCACGGCGATTTTCGGATCGGCGAAGTGCGGCACCATGTGCTTGAGCCAGTTCGGGTCGACGCAGTAGTCCGAGTCGATCACCGCAATCACTTCGGCATCCTTGGCGGTGTGCGGGATCAGGTAATTCAGTGCGCCACCCTTGAAACCGGCCAACGGGGCGACGTGGAAGAACTTGAAGCGCGGGCCGAGGGTTTCGCAGTAATCGCGCACCGGTTCCCAGACCGCCGGGTCCTTGGTGTTGTTGTCGATGATCAGGACTTCGAAGTCCGGATAGTCGAGGTTGGCCAGGGCGTTGAGGGTCTGTTTAACCATCTCCGGCGGTTCGTTGTAGCAAGGTACGTGAATCGACACTTTCGGTCGGTAGTCCGAATCCCCCACGACCGGCAGGAATTCTCGCCGGCGCTTGTGGGTCCAGACCGCTTCGGCCAGTTCATGCGCTTCGGTCAGCAACACGATAAACACCCCGAGCGCACCGAGGGCGAGCAAAAAGCCCACGGTCAGGCTGAACCAGGTGCTGTATTGCTGGCTGTAGTCATAACCGATCCACACCAGAACCGACCCGCACAGGAAGGCGATAAAGGTCAGGAAGGTGCGGCCACGCTGGCGCAGGGCCGAGCCGTCGATCATCAGCAAGGTCAGGGACAGCAAGGCCAATACGGCCGAGCCGATCGCCAGCACGCGCCATTGCGGGATCGCGACCACTGGGCCTTCGAAGTTGAATTTCTGCTGGCGCGCGGCGTTGAACACGCCCCAATACGCGCCCACCGAACCTTCGTCCGTGGCCTTCCACGGCTGGTCGAAAGCTTCGATGACGAAGTAGTTGAAGCCCTGGCGGTTCAGCTTGTTAACCAAGGTGCGCAGGTAGATCGCCTGGTCCGCCGGGCTCGAATCGGTGCCGCCACGCATGCGGCCGTTGCTCGGCCAGCCAACCTCCGAGAGCAGCAGCGGTTTTTTCGGGAACATCTTTTTCAGGTCCCGGGCGCGGTCGAGGACGAATTGACCGGCCTTGTCCACCGGGATGAATTCCCAGTAAGGCAGAACGTGCGCAGCGATCAGGTCGACGTGCTTGGCCAGTTCCGGGTGTTCTTCCCAGACGTGCCACTGCTCGGACGTGGTTACCGGCACCTTCACGGCAGCGCGCACGCGGTCGAGGATGACGCTGAGTTCCGCGGCGGTAATTTCCTTACGGAAGATCGCCTCGTTGCCTACAACCACGCGCACCACACTGCGGGAGGTGTTGGCCAGTTCGATGGCGCGCAGGATTTCGCGCTCGTTGCGTTCCTGGTCCGGGCTGATCCAGATCCCCAGGGTCACCCGCAGGCCGAACTCTTCCGCCAGTTTGGGAATGTCCTCCAGCGTGCCATCGACCGAGTAGGTACGGATGTTGTCCGTCAGCTTGCTCATGATCTCCAGGTCGCGACGCATTTCATCGTCGGTCGGGTACTGGTCTTTCTGTGGGTACTGGCCTTGCTGGAACGGCGAGTACGAAAAACCGGAGATCTGTTCTGGCCAGTTGGGAGCGGTGACCGGGCGGTTGATCAATGCCCAGAAGCCGGTAAACAAGGCAGCGATGGCGAGCACCACAACCAGGTTGAGTCCAAATTTACGCGATGACATAGCTATTTCAGGTTCCAAAGGCTGTGGAACGAAGGAACGGGGCGGCGGCTGCCAGGGGGCGCGCATCCTACACCGTGCTTTCACTTACCGTACAGCAGGCAGGGAAAAGCCTGGCGTTGGGCAATCGGCTTTCACATAAGTTCTTACACTTATAGCCGGATGGTTAAAAGTTCTCCCGTTGTGGCCCTATAATGCGCGCCGGTTTTTGGGGTAATGGTCATGAGTACAGAAGATCCGCGGTTTGCCGGCATCGCTCGGTTGTATGGCATTGAAGGCCTGGAGCGCTTGCGCGCGGCCCATGTGGCGATCGTCGGCGTTGGCGGCGTTGGTTCCTGGGCGGCGGAAGCCATTGCCCGCTGTGGTGTGGGCGAGATTTCGCTGTTCGACCTGGACGACGTCTGCGTCAGCAACGCCACCCGTCAGTTGCACGCGCTGGACAGCACCGTCGGCAAACCCAAGGTCGAAGTGATGGCCGAGCGCCTGCGCGGGATCAACCCGGACTGCACGGTGCACGCGGTGGCGGATTTTGTTACCCGCGAGACCATGGCCGAGTACATCACGCCGAACATTGACTGTGTGATCGACTGCATCGACAGCGTGAATGCCAAGGCTGCGCTGATCGCCTGGTGCAAACGGCGCAAGATCCAGATCATCACCACCGGTGGTGCGGGCGGGCAGATTGACCCGACGCTGATCCAGGTCTGCGACCTTAACCGCACGTTCAACGATCCACTGGCCTCGAAAGTGCGCTCGACGCTGCGCCGTGACTACAACTTCTCTCGCACCGTGACTCGCCATTACAGCGTGCCGTGCGTGTTTTCCACCGAGCAACTGCGCTACCCGAAACCGGATGGCAGCATTTGCTTGCAGAAGAGTTTTGTCGGCGATGGCGTGAAGCTCGACTGCGCCGGCGGGTTTGGCGCGGTGATGATGGTGACGGCGACGTTCGGCATGGTCGCGGCGACCAAGGCTGTGGATAAAATTGTGGCGGGAGTGCGGCGGCCGGCGGATCGGGTTAAGCCTGCCTGACACCGATCGTTCCCACGCGGAGCGTGGGAACGATCATTTACTGGGCCAGTTCGCGCATTCGCTGTAACACTGCATTCAAGCCATTACTGCGCGACGGCGACAACTGCCGGCTCAATCCAAGCTGATTGAACCATTCCGGCAAATCCACCGACTGCAACTCGGCTGCCGACAACCCGTTAACCCGCGCCAGCAACAACGCCACCAACCCGCGAATCAACCGCGCATCGCTGCTCGCAGCGAACTGCCAATGCCCCTCCTGCAATGCACCCACCAACCACACCTGGCTTTCACAGCCATGCACGCGGTTGGCATCCACCTTATCCACATCACTTAATGCCGGCAGGCGATCGCCCCATTGCATCAGCAATCGCGCCCGCTGTTCCCAGCTTCCGGCTTGTTCGAACGTTTCCAGTGCCAAAACCGCATCGGCCGGCAAACTCATCGCAGCAACTCCAGCGCCTGATCCAACGCTTCAAAGAACCGCTCCAGATCCTCGGAGTCGTTATACAGCGCCAGCGACACCCGAATCGCTCCGGCCAATTCGAAGCTTTTGAGCAGCGGCATGGCGCAGTGATGACCGGCGCGCACGGCGATCCCCTGTTCGGTCAGCAAATGCGCCAGATCGGAGTTATGCACACCCTCGACGACAAAACTGGCCAAGGCGAGTTGCGGCTTGCCCAACAGTCGAATGCCGTTGCGTGCTTCAAGGCCCTTGAGCAAATAGTCATGCAGCGCCGCTTCGTGGGCAGACACGGCGTCCTGATCCAGCCCGGCGAGGTAATCCAGGGTCGCCCCCAGGCCGATCACACTGGCAATCGGTGGCGTTCCGGCCTCCAAACCCAGCGGCGCCGGGCGGAAGCGGGCGTCGTGGTAGTTGGCGTCCAGCACCATTTCGCCGCCGAACTGCCATGGGCGCAGTTGTTTCAGAGCCTCGTTGCGGCCGAACAACACACCGAGGCCATCGGGGCCGTAGAGTTTGTGACTGGAAAATACATAGAAGTCGCAACCCAGTGCCTGCACGTCGTGGCGACCATGGACCACGCCTTGCGCGCCATCGATCACGGTCAGGGCATTGCGAGACTTGGCCAGCGCCAGCAATTCGGGCAGCGGCTGCCAGGCGCCGAGCACGTTGGATAGCTGACTGACCGCCAGCAACCGGGTTCGCGGGCCGATCAACTGCGCGGCGGCTTCCAGGTCAATCACACCGTCGGCATCCAGCGGCAAAATCAGCAGTTTCAGGTCGCGGCGCAGGGCCAGTTGCTGCCAGGGCAGCAGGTTGGCGTGGTGCTCCAGGGCGCTGATGACAATTTCATCGCCCGGATTGAATAAGTGTTCCAGGCCATAGGCCAAGAGGTTGAGCGCGGAGGTCGCGCCGTGGGTAAAGATGATCTGCCCGCAATCGCCGGCATTCAGCCACTGGCCGACTTTGCTGCGGCTGTCCTCGAACGCCTGGGTGGCGTGGGCGCCGGGCAAATGTTGTGCCCGATGCACATTGGCCGCACCGTTGGCGTAGTAATGCGCCAGGGCGTCCAGCAGGGCTTGGGGTTTTTGCGTGGTGGCGGCGTTGTCCAGATAGGTCTGGTCTTGCCGTTGCAGGGCGGCGATGGCCGGAAAATCGGCGCGCCAGGGAGAAGGAATCATCATGCTATCGGGCCCTGTTAAACATGGGCGGGTCTACGCCTGACCCTGTGGGAGCGGGCTTGCTCGCGAAGGCGTCAGCACTGACGCTAAAAGCTTCGCGGGCAAGCCACGCTCCCACAGGTGCAGGTGATCGTTTGACGCTCTGCTTAGTTGTGAGCGTGCAGCGCTTCGTTCAGTTCGATGGCCGATTTGTGGGTTTTGCATTCCACGGCACCAGTCTCCGAATTGCGACGGAACAACAGGTCAGGTTGACCGGCCAGTTCACGGGCCTTCACGACTTTGACCAGTTTGTTGTTTTCGTCCAGCAGCGCCACTTTGGTGCCGGCGGTCACGTACAGGCCCGACTCCACGGTGTTGCGGTCGCCCAACGGGATACCGATACCGGCGTTGGCGCCGATCAGGCAGCCTTCGCCGACCTTGATCACGATGTTGCCACCGCCCGACAGGGTACCCATGGTCGAGCAACCGCCGCCCAGGTCCGAACCCTTGCCGACGAACACGCCGGCCGAGACGCGACCTTCGATCATGCCCGGGCCTTCGGTGCCGGCGTTGAAGTTGACGAAACCTTCGTGCATCACGGTGGTGCCTTCGCCCACGTAGGCGCCCAGGCGGATACGCGCGGCGTCAGCGATACGCACGCCGGCCGGAACCACGTAGTCGGTCATTTTCGGGAACTTGTCCACCGAGAACACTTCCAGCAGCTCGCCGCGCAGGCGGGCTTCCAGTTGATGCTCGGCCAGTTCGGCGAGGTCGATGGCGCCCTGGCTGGTCCAGGCCACGTTCGGCAGCAGCGGGAACACGCCGGCCAGGTTCAGGCCATGTGGCTTGACCAGACGGTGGGACAGCAGGTGCAGCTTGAGGTAAGCCTCAGGCGTGGACGTCAGTTGAACGTCTTCGGCCAGGATGGTGGCGACCAGTGGCTTGTGGCTTTCAGCCAGACGGGTCAGCAGTGCGGCCTGGCCAGCGTCGACGTTTTTCAGCGCTTCGGCCAGTTGCGAGGCCTGGGCGGTGGTGAAGGCGATGGCCTGGTTGCCGTCGGTGTAGCCCAGGACCGGCGCAATCGCAGCGACCAGTTCGGCCGATGGATTGAGCAGCGGCTGTGCGTAAAACACTTCCAGCCACGCGCCTTGACGGTTTTGAGTGCCGACACCGAAGGCCAGGCTGAACAGGGAATTGGACATGTTGATACCTCTAACAAAAAAGAACGGGCTGCCTTACTTGAGTGCGGCCGCGTAGATATCTGGCTTGAAGCCAATCAGGGTTCGGTCACCGAGATCAAGCACCGGGCGCTTGATCATCGAGGGTTGGGCGAGCATCAGTTCGATGGCTTTCGCTTGGTCGAGATCGGCTTTGCGTTCGTCGTCGAGTTTGCGAAAGGTCGTGCCTGCACGGTTCAACACCACTTGCCAGCCGTGCTCGTCGCACCATTGGCTGAGGTGTTCACGGTCGATACCGGCCGCTTTGTAATCATGAAAGTCATAGCTGACAGCGTGTTCATCGAGCCAGGTGCGCGCCTTTTTCATGGTGTCGCAGGCTTTGATGCCGAAAAGGTGCAACGTTTTGCTTGAATCGGTCAAGGAATTGCCCCCTTTGCAGGTGCTGGAAAAAAATGGTGACGGATTATGCCATGGCCTTTCGGTTAAAGCGCAAAACCTGTGGGAGCGGTGTTGCGGGGCGATGTGACATGGGAGCAACGGCCTGCACCAGTCTAAGCGGCTAATATGACACTGCTGGAGCGGCGATTGCGCTTGAAGGCACTGCGGGCGCAGCGCCTGGAGTTGTACAGCTTGAGCCGTCATCACCAGATCGGTGATGACGTATTGCGTGAAGTGTTGGGTGAATTGGATTTAAGCGAGGCCAACTTGGGGCAGGTCAAATAGTGTCGGGGTAGGGATAGGCCTCAGCCATGAACGCCTTGTCCTTTTCACTGAGCACCAGGTTGAGGTCAATCTTGAAGTCGCCATGGGTCCATTCCTGACGAATCGCGTAGTGCATGATCGACTTCGGATCATAGGTCGAGTGGCGGACTTCGTTGGCATCAAGGCGATTGAAGTAAGTTTTATTGATGACGTCGCGCACGTAATCGTAGTGGTCGCCGTCTTCCTCGTAATCGTCAGCATTCCCGCCATGCGCCTCGTAGACCGCGGGTTTATTCCAGGGAATGTTCACTTCGGGATGCTGGTGCTCATGTTGGGCGCCCAGCACATGACCAAACTCGTGCATGACATTGGCGGCAAAAAACGCCGGCATCCGCATGTCTGGTGACAGGCCCATAGTGGCGCCTTCTTCCTGCAGCAAGGCATCGGTGCCGACCGTCGACCAGTAAGTACCGGGTGTGCAACTGATGCGGATGTCGCCTTCTTCACCGTCGACGAAGTCGAACTTCAGATTGACGTGCGGCAACCAGTTGTTTGCAGCGGCTATGGTTGCATCCTTGAAGCCTTGATCACCTTTCAGAAAGGCAATGCGCAGGGTGCGCCCCGGTGCCCAGAAATGAGTGTGTCTGATGGCTGCACGTTTTTTGCGGCTGGATGTAGAGGCGCCGCGATTCGCAGGATTTTCGGCAACGGCAACTTCATAAGAGGCATTGATGTCGACAGGGTGTTTAATCAGGCAGGGCGTTGTGTTGTTCATATGAAACTTCCGTGTTCAGAGACGCTGGCGCGAGCGCTTATTAAAATATTCAAATAGAGTTGTTTGAGTTTTAGCGGTGTTGTGAATATCAGCTTTCAGGCGCGGGGAGAGGCTTTGGATAGGCTTTGCGCATGTTTCGCCTGTCGAGTTTGCTGATCTGTGTGTTGACGCCCACTTCCCAATCGCCCACGGTTAGTTCGTTAGCAATCGGGTAATGCATTATCGAGTCTTTGTCATATGCACCGTGAAGGGCGTCATCGAAGGGCAGGAGCGAGAATAAATTGTTGTCGATATCTTGCGCGGTCCATTGATGGTGGGTTGTGTAGTACTCGTAAACCTTGGGTTCGTCCCACGGGATATTCGCCTTGGGGTGTTGGTGTTCGTGTTCCAGGCCCAGCGCGTGACCGAACTCGTGGAGGGTGGCTGCTTCAAAATGAGGGTGTTCGGGGGCGGTGCTCAGGAACAAGGTGGGTTCGTGTTCCGGGATGAGCAGCGCATCGGTACCTATGAACGACGCGTTTTGCGGGGTGTTTGTCGTAATGCGGATGTCACCGGGCAGGTCTTCGGCAAACGTGAACGTCAGATGGGTGGAGGGCTCCCACTGTTTGATGATGCTGGCGACCAGGCTTTTAAAACTCTCGGACTGTTCTTCGATAAAAGTGATATTAAGACGCCGGCCATTACTCCAGAACTTACTGCGGATACCAATCGAACGTTTTGTGCGGCCGCCCGGTGCGGCTTTTTTTTCATTGTCCGGGTTTTCTTCTATTGCTGCCAAATAAGAGGCTAACGCATTGGTTGGATTTACGACTTTGCAGGGGTGGTCATTCATGTGTAACTTCCATGTAAATTGAATGAGGTTGTATCGGGGTGGTTTCAGCTGTTTAGAGCGAGGTGAGAGATTAAGCGGTAGCTGCCAAGTTGTTAAGTTTAAATATGAGTGGTGCTGTTACTCGATATTTATAGACCCGCACGGCATTGCACCGTGCGAATCGCTTATTGATGATTACTTGGCTTTATTGGTAATAAACGCGCGAATCCGCTCAGCCGCTTCTACACATTCCGCCAACGGCGCCACAAGTGCCAGGCGCACACGACCAGCACCTGGATTGAAACCATCCACTTCTCGGGACAGATAAGAACCCGGCACGACCGTGACATGTTCTTGCACAAACAAATCCCGGCAGAACGCCTCGTCATCGCCTTCAATGTTCGGCCACAGGTAGAAACCGCCGTCCGGACGTTGTACATCCATCACCGGGCTGAGGATTTCCAGGACCGCATCGTATTTCTCGCGATACAGCGCCCGGTTGGCGCGCACGTGCACTTCGTCGTTCCACGCGGCAACACTGGCCAGTTGGGTCTGAACCGGCATCGCGCAGCCGTGGTAGGTGCGGTACAGCAGGAAGCCTTTGAGAATGTCGGCGTCACCGGCGACAAAACCCGAACGCAGGCCCGGCAGGTTGGAGCGCTTGGACAGGCTGTGGAACACCACGCAGCGCTTGAAGTCCTTGCGGCCCAGTTCGACGCAGGCACTGAGCAGGCCCGGCGGCGGGGTTTGTTCGTCGAAGTACAGTTCGCTGTAGCACTCGTCGGCGGCGATCACGAAGTCATGTTCGTCGGCCAGGGCGATCAGTTTCTTCAGGGTTTCAACCGGGATCAGCGCGCCGGTCGGGTTGCCTGGCGAGCACAGGAACAGGATCTGGCAGCGTTTCCAGATGTCGGGCGATACGGCGTCGAAATCCGGGTTGAAGCCATTTTCATCCAGGCACGGCAGGTAATGCGGCTTGGCGCCGGCGAGGAACGCTGCGCCTTCGTAGATCTGATAGAACGGGTTCGGGCTGACCACCAGCGCATCATCGCCACGGTTGACCACGGTTTGGGTGAAGGCGAACAGCGCTTCACGCGTGCCGTTGACCGGCAGCACATTGCGCGCCGGGTCGAGCCAGCCGTTCGGGACGTTGAAGCGACGCTCGCACCAGGCCGCGATGGCTTCACGCAGAGCCGGGATGCCGAGGGTAGTCGGGTACACGGCCATCTGATCCAGATTGCTGGCCAGGGCTTCGGCGACAAAACTTGGCGAACGGTGTTTCGGCTCGCCGATGGACAGCGCGATCGGGCGCTTGTCCGGGTTAGGCGTGACGCTGCCGAGCAGGGCGCGGAGCTTCTCGAACGGGTAGGGCTGCAACTGGTTCAGAGCGTTGTTCATCGGGGGCCTCTTCTAATGTGGGAGCGGGCTTGCTCACGAAAGCGGTGTGTCAGACACGTTGATGTCGACTGACCCACCGTTTTCGCGAGCAAGCCCGCTCCCACAGGGGAAATGTGTTGATTCAGATACTGATGCGCGACAGTTTGATCTCGGGTTCCTGGCTGACGCTCAGTTGTTCGACGATTGCATCCTGCAAACGGCTGCACAGCAACGGGTCGGACAGCGGCTGGTTGTTCGCGTCGGTGATAAAGAACACGTCTTCCACGCGCTCGCCCAGGGTCGCAATCTTTGCGTTCTGCAGCGACAGATCGAACTCGAGGAAGATGCCGCCAATGCGCGCCAGCAGGCCTGGGCGATCCGGGGCGCTGAGCTCCAGCACGGTCACCGGGCGCTGGGCGTCGTTGTGGATCGTCACCTGGGGGGCGAACGCAAAGTGCTTGAGCTGGCGTGGCACCCGACGCTGGATGATCGTTGGGTAATCGTCCGGGTTGCGCAGGGCTTCGGTCAGGCCTTCGCGGATCTGCTTGACCCGCGTCGGGTTGTCGCCGATCGAGTCGCCGTCGGTGTCGAGCACAATGTAGGTGTCGAGGGTGAACTGGCTGCTGGAGGTGATCACCCGGGCGTCGTGAATGTTCAGGTTGAGCTGGTCCATCGCGGCCACGGTCACGGCGAAGAAGTCATGCTGGTCGGGCGCATAGATGAAGATCTGCGTGCCGCCCTCGAACTCGCGCTGGGTGGTTTCCTTGATCAGCACCAGCGGCCCACCATCGGCCGGCTGCTGCAGGATTGCATCACTGTGCCAGGCCACGTCGCCGGCGGTGTGGCGCAGGAAATAATCATCGCCCAGTTGCGCCCACAGTTGCTCGACGTCGTCCGGATCGGTGCCGCCGCGCACCAGGATATCCAGGGCCGCGCTTTGGGTCTGGCGGATCTGCTCTTCGCGGTCCACCGGGTTTTCCAGGCCACGGCGCAGGGCGCGCTTGGTTTCGGTGTAGAGCTGGCGCAACAGGCTGGCGCGCCAGGAGTTCCACAGCGTCGGGTTGGTGGCGTTGATGTCGGCGACGGTCAGCACATACAGATAATCGAGATGGGTTTCATCACCGACAATCTGCGCGAAATCGTGGATCACCTGCGGGTCGGACAAGTCCTTGCGCTGGGCGGTGGTCGACATCACCAGGTGGTTCTGCACCAGCCAGACGATCAGTCGGCTGTCCCACACCGGCAATTGGTGGCGCTGGCAAAAGGCTTCCGCGTCCACCGCGCCTATGTCTGAATGAGCGCCATGCCGGCCCTTGCCGATGTCGTGGTACAGGCCGGCGAGGTAAATCAGCTCGGGCTTGGGCAGTTTGCCCATGAGCTTGCTGGCCAGCGGGAATTTTTCCGACACCTGGGTGTACTGCAACTTACGCAGATGTTTGATCAGGTTCAGGGTGTGAGCATCGACCGTATAGATGTGGAACAGGTCGTGCTGCATCTGCCCGACAATAAAGCCGAACTCCGGCAGGTAGCGCCCGAGGATGCCGTAACGGTTCATCCGTCGCAGGTTTCGATGAATGCCGATCTTGCACTTGAACAGCTCGATAAACAGGCTGGTGTTACGAATATCGTTACGGAAATCGTCGTCGATCAGGTGACGGTTTTCCCGCAGCAGACGAATGGTATCGGCACGTACGCCTTTGATTTCCGGCTGCTGCGCCATCAACACGAAGATCTCGAGCATGGCGAACGGCGTACGGCGGAACACGTTGTTGTTACGTGCTTCGATGTAGCCGTCGTGCAGCTGGAATCGCGAATTGATCGGCTGCGGCGGCGCTTCGTCTTCCGGCGCGAGGATGACTTCCTCGAAGTGCTGGATGATCAGGTCGCTGAGCTGGGCGATGCTCATGACCACGCGGTAATACTGCTGCATGAAGTTTTCGATGGCTTGCTTGGCGTCATCGCCTTCAAAACCCAGCAGCCCGGCGATGGAGCGCTGGTGGTCGAACAGCAAGCGATCCTCGGAGCGGCCGGCCAGCATGTGCAGGGCGTAACGGACCTTCCACAGGAATTCCTGAGACGAAGCCAGCAGGGCGTTTTCGCTTTCTACCAGAAAGCCTTCGCCGGCCAGCGCCCGCAGGTTCAGGGTGCCGTACTCGCGACGGGCGACCCAGAGAATCGTCTGGATATCCCGTAAGCCGCCGGGGGAGCCTTTGACGTTGGGTTCCAGGTTGTATTCGGTGTCGTTGTACTTGTGGTGACGGGCCTTTTGCTCGGCGCGTTTGGCCAGGAAAAAGTCCTTGCTCGGCCACATGTGCGCGGTGCTGGTGACGTCGAGCATGCGCTGGCGCAAGCGCTCGGGGCCGCAAATGGTGCGGCTTTCCATCAGGTTGGTGACCACCGTCAGATCGGCGCGGGCTTCAACGGCACATTCGTCCACCGAGCGCACGCTCTGACCGACTTCCAGGCCGATGTCCCACAACAGCGTCAGAAAACGCTCGATGGAATCACGGAAAACTTCGTGGTCGGCGCTGTCCAGCAGGATCAGCAAGTCGATGTCGGAATACGGGTGCAACTCGCCGCGACCATAGCCGCCGACCGCGACCAGCGCGATGTCGGCGTCTTCGCTCCAGTTGAACTGCTCCCAGGCCTTTTGCAGGATGTTATCGACGAACCAGGCGCGATCCTCGATCAGCCGGCGAATGTCCCGGCCGCTGCGAAAGCGCCCGTCGAGCACCTCGCGGGCCTGGCGAATCGCCTTCTTGAAGGCCGCGATCGGGCTGGCCTTCAGGGCCAGTTCAGCCTGGAACTGGCCACGGTCGAAGAGTTCGGGATCCACCTGCGGCATCGATTGGCTTTCCTTTCTATAAGGCTATGGGCAGAGCGGGTTGATCAGGCCGAAACGCGGGGGATGGTGTCATCGGCGCGCAGGGTGAAGATCTCGTAGCCGGTTTCGGTCACCAGCAGCGTGTGTTCCCACTGGGCGGACAGCTTGCGGTCCTTGGTGATCGCGGTCCAGCCGTCGCCCAGCACCTTGGTGTCGGCCTTGCCCTGGTTGATCATCGGCTCGATGGTAAAGGTCATGCCAGCTTTCAGTTCCATGCCGGTGCCGGCGCGGCCGTAGTGCAGGATCTGCGGCTCTTCGTGGAACACTTTGCCGATGCCGTGGCCGCAGAACTCGCGAACTACCGAGAAACCGTTCTTTTCAGCGTGCTTCTGGATCACTTCACCGATGTCGCCCAGGCGGCAGCCGGGTTTGACGATCTCGATGGCCTTGTACATGCATTCCTGAGTGACCTGGGACAGGCGCTCGGCCCAGACCGGCACGGTGCCGACGTGGAACATGCGGCTGGTGTCGCCGTGGTAGCCGTCCTTGATCACGGTCACGTCGATATTCACGGTGTCGCCATTCTTCAACGGCTTCTCGTTCGGAATGCCGTGGCAGACCACGTGGTTGATCGAGGTGCAGATCGACTTCGGGAAGCCTTTGTAGTTGAGCGGGGCAGGGATGGCTTTCTGCTCGTTGACGATGTAGTCGTGGCAGATGCGGTCCAGTTCTTCGGTGGTGACGCCCGGTTTGACATGTTCGGCAATCATTTCCAGCACATCGGCGGCCAGTTTGCCGGCGATCCGCATTTTTGCGATGTCCTCGGGGGTCTTGAGGGTGACGGTCATACAGGCTCTCTCTGCGCTCAACGGCGCTTACTAATTCGGAATGGGCGTTGCGCGATCAATCTTCGCGGCCCTGAAAAACGCGATTCTAACAGACGATCAGCGCAAATCTGAGCCTCTGTGCATCGCTTCTCTCTATAGATAGGCGCATTCTTGGGGGATTCCAAGGGCGTGGATAAAGGCACGCGCCAGGAATTCAGAATCCGGGTTCCGTTTTTTGCAGCCTTGTGATATAAAATGCGCCGCTTTCCGGGGATACCCCGAAAGGCTTAAATCCACACACGTGTCGACACGATGACCTGGGTGCCTTCAGCTGATGCTGCTGGTTGGTCATTGGGATACGTGGAGGCCAAACCCGACTTATTAAGGAACTATCATGTCCCAAGTCAACATGCGCGATATGCTGAAGGCCGGTGTGCACTTCGGTCACCAAACCCGTTACTGGAACCCGAAAATGGGTAAATACATTTTCGGCGCGCGTAACAAGATCCACATCATCAACCTTGAAAAAACCCTGCCAATGTTCAACGAAGCTCTGACTTTCGTAGAGCGCCTGGCCCAGGGCAAAAACAAGATTCTGTTCGTCGGCACCAAGCGTTCCGCTGGCAAGATCGTTGCTGAAGAAGCAGCACGTTGCGGTTCGCCGTACGTCGATCACCGCTGGTTGGGCGGCATGCT
>NZ_JBIWEL010000028.1:0-34956 GCF_044762525.1 Pseudomonas sp. NPDC096950
TTCATTACGTCAATTTCCGCAACTTCGGATGGCGAGAACAGGGTCCACTTGCCGTCATCGAAGACGCGCTTCATGAACAGGTCAGGGATCCAGTTGGCGGTGTTCATGTCGTGGGTACGACGACGATCATCACCGGTGTTCTTGCGGAGTTCGATGAACTCCTCGATGTCCATGTGCCAAGTTTCCAGGTAGGCACAGACAGCGCCTTTGCGCTTGCCACCCTGGTTAACGGCAACGGCGGTGTCGTTCACTACTTTCAGGAACGGTACGACGCCCTGGGATTTGCCGTTGGTGCCTTTGATGTACGAACCCAAGGCACGAACCGGCGTCCAGTCGTTGCCCAGGCCGCCCGCGAATTTCGACAACATGGCGTTGTCGTGGATCGCGTGGTAGATGCCCGACAGGTCATCCGGCACGGTGGTCAGGTAGCAGCTGGACAGCTGTGGACGCAGGGTGCCGGCGTTGAACAGGGTCGGAGTCGACGACATGTAGTCGAAGGACGACAGCAGGTTGTAGAACTCGATCGCACGGTCTTCTTTCTGCTTCTCTTCGATCGCCAGGCCCATGGCCACGCGCATGAAGAAGATTTGCGGCAGTTCGAAGCGGATACCGTCCTTGTGGATGAAGTAACGGTCGTACAGGGTTTGCAGGCCCAGGTACGTGAACTGCTGATCGCGCTCGTGATTGATTGCCTTGCCGAGTTTTTCCAGGTCGAAAGTGGCCAGGATCGGGTTCAGCAATTCGAATTCGATGCCCTTGGCGATATAGGCCGGCAGGGCCTTGGCGTACAGGTCGACCATTTCGTGGTGAGTTGCGCTTTCGGCAACTTCCAGGAAGCTCAGGCCTTCGGCACGCAGGGTGTCCATCAGCAGGCGGGCGGTCACGAACGAGTAGTTCGGCTCACGCTCGACCAGGGTACGGGCGGTCATCACCAGGGCGGTGTTGACGTCGGTCAGGGCCACGCCGTCGTACAGGTTTTTCAGGGTTTCGCGCTGGATCAGGTCGCCGTCGACTTCTTCCAGGCCTTCGCACGCTTCGGTGACGATGGTGTTCAGGCGGCCCATGTCCAGGGGAGCAAAGGTGCCATCGGCGCGGGTGATGCGGATCGACGGGTGAGCGTTGACTGCTTCTTCGGCCGGGGCGTGGGCGGCGCGTTGTTTCGAGCGACCGTCGCGGTAGATCACGTAGTCGCGAGCGACTTTCTGCTCGCCGGCACGCATCAGGGCCAGTTCGACCTGGTCCTGGATTTCTTCGATGTGGATGGTGCCGCCCGAAGGCATGCGACGCTTGAAGGTTGCGGTGACTTGTTCGGTCAGGCGGGCAACGGTGTCGTGGATTCGCGACGAGGCGGCAGCGGTGCCGCCCTCAACTGCGAGAAACGCTTTGGTGATGGCGACGGTGATTTTGTCATCGGTGTAAGGAACGACAGTGCCGTTACGCTTGATCACGCGCAGTTGGCCAGGCGCGGTGGCGGACAGATCCGAAGTCGAATCAGCGGCCTGCGGCAAGGTGCCCTGCGGGTTCTCGCGAGTTGTGTCGGTTTGCATGGGTGTCTCCACGTTCTCTATGTTTGTTTGGGCACCATCACGGTGCCCACCGTTCCGTCCTGAAGCACTACAACCGGCGAGCGCCGGGCATAACAACTTCGGGACAGTAGGAAGGGGGCTATAGGGCGCCGCTTCCATGCCGAAGTCTTTGGTCTCAAGCCTGGGGCTGAAGACCGAATTCGTGTCGGGTGACAGTTGGGGACTGCAACACCCGTACCGTTCTTACCTTTTTGGGCTCAAAAACAGTAGCCATCCGCTCGTGCGGTTTGGGCTTCTTGAAATACGTTTGGTTCAACCAGACAAAGGCAATAAAAGCGCTTGAAATCGGTGTCTGGTTTGTGTTTGGTTTTTGGGCTGAAACCCTACATGTAGGGTTTTTTTAGCGCCGAGGTACAAGATAATGCGTTTTGGGGGGTGATTGCAACGTACTACCTGTGGATAAACCTGTGCGTAAATTGTGTGTGAAAGGTGGAAACAGCGTGTAGGCCGCGACCCTACTGGAGTAGACCGTTTGTCATGGTTTTTTCACAATCGAAAACAGTCCGGGCGGTTTTTTAAGGGCGCGAACCCTATCACAAAAAACCGGGTTGTCCGAACGCATTTGCCGACTTGTTTTCTCGCCGGGCGACGTTTATACAATCGGCCGTACACACGCATTCTTATCCTCCCCAATCATTACAAAAAGACGGGGGGATCCTTCCTTATTAGTGTTGTTGGCAAGCAGAGGTCACCCGTGGAGCAAGAAGCCTGGCAGGTATTGATTGTCGAAGATGACCAGCGACTGGCCGAATTGACCCGCGATTACCTCGAAGCCAATGGCCTGCGCGTGGCGATCGAAGGCAACGGCGCCCTGGCCGCCACGCGGATCATCAAGGAGCAGCCGGACCTGGTGATCCTCGACCTGATGCTCCCCGGCGAAGATGGCCTGAGCATCTGCCGCAAGGTGCGCGACAAGTTCGACGGCCCGATCCTGATGCTCACTGCCCGCACCGACGACACCGACCAGATTCTCGGCCTGGACCTGGGCGCCGACGACTACGTGTGCAAACCGGTGCGCCCGCGTTTGTTGCTGGCGCGAATCCAGGCCTTGTTGCGCCGCAGCGAAACGCCGGAAGTGGCCCCGGAAAAACTCCGGCGCCTGCAGTTCGGCCCGCTGGTGGTGGACAACGCGCTGCGTGAAGCCTGGCTCAATGACAACGGTATCGAACTGACCAGCGCCGAGTTCGATCTGCTCTGGCTGCTGGTGGCCAACGCCGGGCGCATTCTGTCCCGAGAAGAAATCTTCACCGCCCTGCGTGGCATCGGTTATGACGGCCAGGACCGCTCCATCGACGTGCGCATTTCACGCATTCGCCCGAAGATCGGCGATGACCCGGATCACCCACGGCTGATCAAGACCGTGCGCAGCAAAGGCTACCTGTTCGTGCCGGAAGCCTGCGTAGACCTGCCCCTGTGAATTCGATCTTTCTGCGCATCTACGGCGGCATGTGCGCGGCGCTGATCCTCGTGGCGGTGCTCGGCGTGCTGGCGCTGCACCTGCTCAACCAGGTGCGCAGCGAGCAATACCGCGAACGCCTGGCCCACGGCACCTTCTCGCTGATGGCCGACAACCTGCAACCGATGAACGAAACCGAGCGCCACCGCGCCTTGCTGGTGTGGGAGCGCCTGCTGGGGATTCCCCTGGCGTTGCAGACGTTCTCCCAGACCGACCTCGACCTGACCCAGCGCACCCGCGTGTTGCGTGGCCAGGCGCTGGTTGAACAGACCGGGCCCCATGCGGCAAAGGTTTACCGGTTGGTCAGCGACAAGGAACAACTGGTGCTCACCGGGGAAGTGCAGCAGATCAGCGAACAACTGGCCCGGGCGACCATTTACCTGCTGGCGGACGAACTGGTGCGCTACCCGGTCGCCGAGCAACCCAAGCGCCTGGCGCAATTGAAGGAAGACAAAGGTTTTGGTTTCGACCTGCGGCTGGTCACGGTCGAACAGGCGGACATGGACGAAGACCAGAGTCGCCGGGTGTCCGAAGGCGACACGGTGATGGCGTTGGGCAAGGGCGGCGATTCGATCCGGGTGTTTGCCGGCATGGTCGGCACGCCGTGGGTACTGGAAATCGGCCCGTTGTTTCAGATGAACCCGTATCCGCCGGAATGGCTGGTGCTGATCGCTGCCCTGGGCCTGACGCTGATCGGCTTGATCGTCTATCTGTTGGTGCGGCAACTGGAGCGCCGTTTGCGCGGCCTCGAAGCCGCCGCCACGCGCATCGCCAAGGGCAGCCTGGAAACCCGCGTGCCGGCGCGCGGTGCGGACTCGGTCGGGCGCCTGGCGTCGGCGTTCAACGGCATGGCGGAGCACTTGCAGCAGTTGCTGGCGATTCAGCGTGAACTGGTGCGCGCGGTGTCCCACGAACTGCGCACACCGGTGGCGCGCCTGCGTTTTGGCCTGGAAATGATCGGCTCGGCGACCACGCCCCAGGCCCTGGAAAAGTACCGCGAAGGCATGGACCACGACATCGAGGACCTCGACAAACTGGTGGATGAGATGCTGACTTACGCGCGGTTGGAGCAGGGCTCACCGGCGCTGAATTTCCAGCGGATCGATCTGGATGCACTGGTCAATCAAGTGATCGAGGAACTGGCGCCGCTGCGCGCGGAAGTCACGGTGCAACGCGGGTTGTGCCTGTCGGCCGCCGATTGCGACGACGCCTGGGTCGAAGCCGAACCGCGTTACCTGCACCGCGCCTTGCAGAACCTGGTCAGCAACGCCATGCGCCATGCGCAGTCGCGGGTGACCGTCAGTTATCAGGTGGGGCAGTTGCGCTGTCGGGTGGATGTCGAGGACGACGGGCCGGGCGTGCCGGAAGTGGCCTGGGAGAAAATCTTCACCCCGTTCCTGCGCCTCGATGACAGCCGCACCCGAGCCTCGGGGGGGCATGGGTTGGGGTTGTCCATCGTGCGGCGGATTGTGCACTGGCACGGCGGGCGGGCGTTGATCAGCAAGAGCAAAAGCCTGGGCGGGGCGTGTTTCAGTTTGAGTTGGCCGAGGAATCAGGAGAAGCGTTGAATATTGTGGTGGCTGGTGGACCGCCTTCGCGAGCAAGCCCGCTCCCACATTGGAATGCATTTCAAAATGTGGGAGCGGGCTTGCTCGCGAAAGGGCCCGCCCAGACACTGAAAATCTTCAGGCCTTGATACTGACCAGACTCAACAACTGCCCATCCTGCACCCCAAACTGCGCCTCCAGCTCTGTCCCATTGCGCCACTCACTGGACAAATCCGTCAGCAACCGCATCCGCACTTGGCCGTCCACCGTCCATTCCAACACTTCCGCGTGTTCGAAATAAAACCGCTGCTGAACGATCGGGTACAGCGCCTTGAACAGGCTTTCCTTCACTGAAAAGGTCAGGGTCACCAACAACGCCAACTGATCTTTCGCACCGGCGGCCATGCGCTGCAGTTCCGGTGGCGTGAGGATTTCCCCGGCCAGGCGTTCAGCCCGTTCGAAGTTGAGCAGGTTTTCCAGGTCCATGCCCAGGCCACGCCAGTGCGCCTTGTTCGCGACAATCGCCGCGGCGCGGCCGGTGCTGTGGGTGATCGAACCGGTGATGTGCGTCGGCCACACGGGTGCGCGGTCTTCGCCAATGGCCGGGATAAAACTCAGCCCTTCCAGTTGTTGCAACGCGGCTCGGGCGCAGACCCGCCCGGCGAGAAACTCCGCCTGACGCTTGGCCACCGAACGCTGGATGCTCGCCGGCGGCGCGATGGCGCTGCGCTGGAAGTCATCGCCGGCCAGTTGCGAAGGGTCGAAGTGAGTGCTCAACAGCACGGTATCGGGCAGCACGAAAGGCAACGGCCAGTGGGGCTCGAGTGGGGTGCAACAGGCGGGCAGGGCTGGATTCATGTCGGGCATTTTGCCGGGTTGTCCGGGGGCTGGGTAGTGCAAAGGTTAGATCGGTGGCGCGGCGGCTATTCGCGAGCAGGCTCGCTCCCACATTGGAATGCGTCCCCCTGTGGGAGCGAGCCTGCTCGCGAATAGCCACCGCGCCGCGGTCTACCGGCTCAAGCAAAGATCTTCTTGAAGAACGCCTTCATATCCGCCCAAGAACTCTCATCCGCCGCTTTGTTGTAGCCAATATCCGGCCCGCCATGATCGCCATGGCTCAACCGATCCGCATCCGGATTGCTGAACCCATGCTTGGCGTCTTTCAGGCTGACGAACTTGTAATCCGCGCCAGCCTTGTCCATTTCCGACTTGAACGCCGCCACGTTATCCGGGGTGATCATGCTGTCCTTGGCGCCATGCTCCACGAGGATTTTTGCCTTCACACTGCCCGGCGCTGCCGGCGTATTGGTCGCCAGCGCCCCGTGGAAACTCACCACGCCCTTCAACGGCAAACCCTGGCGTGCCGCGTTCAGCACCACACCACCGCCGAAGCAATAACCGATGGCCGCGAGTTTGTTCGGATCGGTTTGCGGCTGTTGTTTCAACAGATCGAGCCCGGCCTGGAAGCGTGCGCTGGCCACCGTGCTGTCCTTCAACGCCTCTTGCATGAACGCCATGGCGTCCTTGGGATGCTCGGTGTTCTTGCCGCCGCCATACATGTCGATGGCCAACGCGCTGTAACCCAACCCGGCCAAGTCCCGGGCGCGGCGCTTGGCGTAATCGTTGAGCCCCCAGAATTCATGCACCACCACCACGCCCGGACGCGGGCCTTTAATGGCGTCGTCATAGGCGTAGTAACCGATCATTTGGGTCCCGTCGGTGCTCTGGTAAGGGATTTCCTGGGTCTTGATCGCAGCCTGGGTCAGCCCGCTCAAGGCCAGCAAGACAAGGGCGAGGAACATGCGCATGGTCGGATCTCCTGCAAAGAAAGTCGTCAAATCAGCCTAGTCGATTTGATTCAGCTTAGGTTCAGAGTGCGTTCAGGGGGAGTTCAGGGCGGGGTCAGTAACCTTGCCCCGTACCCAAAAAGCGATAGCGCATAAGGAAACTTCCTATGACTGGATTGAAAAAACTGCTTCTGGCTTTCACCGTTTTAAGCGCCAGCGCCGCTGCCCACGCCACCGACGAAACCTTCGCCGGCCTGACGCTCGGCCAAACCAGCGACAAGGTCAAAAAATCCCACGCCTTGAACGACAACCTCAACAGCCCGAACGCCGACGGCGTGATCGGCAAGGACACCACCTGGGGTGTGCGTCTGGGCCAGCAAAACAGCCAGGGCCGTTACTACGCCACGTACGACAACGTGTCGGGCTCGCACAATGGCATTAAACTGCGTCAGGAAAACCTGCTGGGCAGCTACGATCTGTTCTACCCGGTGGGCGGCAGTACCAAATTGTTCGGCGGTGCCACGGCCGGTATCACCAAGATGACGCAAGAGTCCCCAGGCTTCAGCCGCGACAGCGACATCGGTTACGCCCTCGGCGGCCAGGTCGGTGTGTTGCAGCAAGTTTCCCAGAACACCTCGGTCGAGCTGGGTTACCGTTACCTGCGCAGCAATGCCAGCACCGAAATGAGCGAGCGCGGTGGTAGCAAACAAGGGTCGCTGGCCTTGAACAGCAGCGCCCAGACGTACCTGTCTGCCAACTACGCTTTTTGATAAGCGGTTCGTGACAGACCTGCGCCGGGTCACCTTTAAAGGGTGATCCGGCGTTGCCATGTTGACCCTCGAGGCGTGTGCGCATGCCTCTGGAGATGTTGTTTTGCCCGGGAGAGCGTTATGAAACTGCTGGTCGTCGAAGATGAAGCGCTGCTGCGCCATCACCTGCAAACCCGCCTGACGGATAGCGGCCACGTGGTCGAATCCGTGGCCAACGCCGAAGAGGCGCTGTACCAGACCGAGCAGTTCAACCATGACCTGGCGGTGATCGACCTCGGCCTGCCGGGCATGGGCGGGCTCGACCTGATTCGTCAGCTGCGCTCCCGGGGCAAGACCTTTCCGATCCTGATCCTCACCGCCCGCGGCAACTGGCAGGACAAAGTCGAAGGCCTGGCTGCCGGTGCCGACGATTATGTGGTCAAGCCGTTCCAGTTCGAAGAGCTGGACGCCCGGCTCAATGCCTTGCTGCGTCGCTCCAGCGGCTTCACCCAATCGACCATCGTCGCCGGGCCGCTGATGCTCGATCTCAATCGCAAGCAGGCATCCCTCGACGATCAGCCGCTGGCGCTGACCGCTTACGAATACCGGATCCTCGAGTACCTGATGCGCCATCACCAGCAAGTGGTGGCCAAGGACCGCTTGATGGAACAGCTCTATCCGGACGACGACGAGCGCGATCCGAATGTGATCGAAGTGCTGGTCGGCCGCCTGCGCCGCAAACTCGAAGGCCCGGCCGGGTTCAAGCCGATCGACACCGTGCGCGGCCTCGGTTACCTGTTCAATGAGCGCTGCACTTGATTCGTTCTCTTCGCGTCCGCCTGATGCTCGCCGCCACCCTGTTGGCGGTGTTGTTCATGCTGGCGTTACTGCCGGCGATGCAGGGCGCGTTCAGCCTGGCGTTGCAGGATTCCATCGAGCAACGCCTGGCTTCGGACGTCACCACGTTGATCTCCGCCGCCCGGGTGGAAGGCAACCGCTTGCAGATGCCTTTGCAGCTGCCCGACGAGCGTTTCAACCTGACTGACAGCCGTTTGCTCGGCTACATCTACGACCGCGAAGGGCATCTGGTCTGGCGCTCGAAAGCCACCCAGGAAGAAAACATCAACTACAAGCCGCGCTATGACGGGCGCGGCAACGAATTTGCGCGGATTCGCGAGGCCAACGGCCAGGAGTTCTTCGTCTACGACGTCGAGGTCAAGTTGCTGGGCGGTAAAAGTGCGGCGTTCAGCATCGTGGCTTTGCAACCGGTGCGCGAGTACGAAGTCACCGTTGAAGGCCTGCGGGAAAATCTCTACCTCGGCTTCGGCGCCGCGTTACTGGTGCTGTTGGCGTTGCTGTGGATCGGTCTGACCTGGGGCTTGCAGGCGTTGCGCCGCTTAAGCCAGGAACTCGATGAGATCGAAAGCGGCACTCGCGAAAGCCTCACGGAAGAACACCCTCGCGAATTGCTGCGCCTGACCGGCTCGCTCAACCGTTTGCTGCACAGCGAGCGCGAGCAGCGCAGCCGTTATCGTGATTCCCTCGACGACTTGGCCCACAGCCTGAAAACCCCGTTGACCGTGTTGCAAAGCGTCAGCGAGGACATGGCCCAGCGCCCCGAGGATCGTGATCAGGCGTGGGTGCTGCAATCGCAGATCGAACGCATGAGCCAGCAGATCAGCTATCAACTGCAACGCGCCAGCCTGCGCAAAAGCGGTCTGGTGCGCCATCAGGTGCGCCTGCACCCGGTGCTGCAAAGCCTCTGCGACACATTGGACAAGGTCTACCGCGACAAGCGGGTGCGGGTGGCTTTCGATTTGCCGGATCAGTGTTATGTGCCGATCGAGCAGGGCGCCTTGCTGGAAATGATGGGCAACCTGCTGGAAAACGCCTATCGCCTGTGCTTGAGCGAAGTGCGCATCAGCGTGCGCGAAACCCTGAGCGGGATTGAGTTGTGCGTGGAAGATGACGGGCCGGGCGTGCCGCCGGACCAGCGTGCGCGAATTCTGCAACGCGGCGAACGCCTGGATCGCCAGCATCCGGGCCAGGGGATCGGCTTGGCGGTGGTCAAGGACATCATCGAGAGCTACAGCGCCAAATTGACCCTGGGGGACTCGGCGTTGGGCGGGGCGGCGTTCCGGATTCATTTTCCGGTGGTTTGATCGGATTGAAGGTGTTCTTTCGGGCCTCTTCGCGAGCAAGCCCGCTCCCACATTGGATCTTGGGTGTACACAAATTATGTGCTCACAACAGATCCCCTGTGGGAGCGGGCTTGCTCGCGAAGAGGCCCGTGAACACACCCGAGAGTCAATTGCCGAATCTCAATTCTCCTGCGCGCGATACGCGCCGGGTGTAAGGCCTGTCCACTTTTTGAACGCCCGGTGAAACGCCGAAGGTTCGGAAAACCCCAGTTGCTCGGCAATCTGTTGCAACGACAGGTCCGCCCGACCGAGGTGATAAATCGCAATGTCCCGGCGCAACTGATCCTTCAATTCCTGAAAACTGCTGCCTTCTTCACGCAAATGCCGGCGCAAGGTCTGGGGGCTGATGTGCAGATGTGCGGCCACGGCTTCGAGGTCTGGCCAGCGTGCACTGTCGCGGCTGAGCAAGCGGCGCAACTGGCTGCTCAAACTGTCCCCATCGTCCGGACGTGACAACAGGTCGGCGGGGGAACGTTCGAGGAAATGCTTGAGGGTTCGCTCATCCTGCAACAACGGCATGCCCAGGTAGCGACTGTGAAACAGCAGGCTGCTCTGGGACGTCGAAAATTCCTGAGGGCAGGGAAACATCAGATCGTATTCGGCGCCGTGCTCGGGTTTCGGGTAGCTGAACGTGGCTTGTTCCAGGCGAATGCGCTGGCCAATCAGCCAACTGCCGAGGCGATGCCAGATCACCAGCAGGGATTCGCTGAGAAAGTGATCCGGGTCCCACAGCTGCGAATCATCGAGGCTCAAGCGGATCATTTCGCCTTCGCGGCTCAGGGTCAGGCGCGGAGCTTCGGGGAATAGGCTATAAAACAATAAGCCGCGATGAAGTGCTTTCTCCAGGCTGCGGCAATGGATGATGGCATGGCACATCATGGCGAAGCTGCCGGGTTTGCTCGATGCGTGGCCAAATCCGAGGTATTCGTCGTCCAGCGCCAGCCACAGGCCCTGGATCAGGCGGGTGAACTGTTCCGGCGCAATGCGTGCCCGGGGCTCGTCGAGCAACTCGGGGCTGATCCCCAGTTGTAACAACAGGCCGGAATAATCATAGCCACGCCGACGCGCACCACCGAGGGCGGCACGGGCGAAATGACTGGCGATGGTGCGTTCGCGCATATCAGGCAGGTCCATCCATTAAGCGGCCGATGGTAGCCGCAGGACTTGGCGATGAACAAGGCGGATATCCGCCATATTGCAGGACGAGGTCGGGGCGATAGGCGGAAAACCGCCACATTGGCGTAACCGACCGGTGACAAAGAAAACCTTGCAGCCCTTGATGTCAAAAGGCTTGCAGGGAATTCGGCGAAGGTGGCACGGGCTTTGCGATATAACGGGCAGATGCCTGCCGTTGCGCAGCTCGACAAAACAAATCCCTCCAGTGCAGGAGGGTTCGCAAATGAAGTGTCACGGGCAACAGATGGATGTTGTGATGGGGCACTCTTGAGGAACTTTGCAATGACGACTCGTCAGCCACTGTACAAATCCCTGTATTTCCAGGTGATCGTTGCCATCGCCATCGGCATCCTGGTCGGTCACTTCTATCCGCAGACCGGTGTGGCCCTCAAGCCGCTGGGTGACGGGTTCATCAAACTGATCAAAATGATCATCGCCCCGATTATCTTCTGCACCGTCGTCAGCGGTATCGCGGGCATGCAGAGCATGAAATCGGTCGGCAAGACCGGCGGTTACGCGCTGCTGTACTTCGAAATCGTTTCGACCATTGCACTGCTGGTCGGTCTGGTGGTGGTCAACATCGTCCAGCCGGGTGCCGGCATGCACATCGACGTGACGACTCTGGATGCTTCCAAAGTCGCTCAATACGTCGCTGCCGGTGCTGATCAAAGCGTGATCGGCTTCCTGCTCAACGTCATCCCGAACACCATCTTCGGCGCGTTCGCCACTGGCGATATCCTGCAAGTGCTGATGTTCTCGGTGATCTTCGGTTTCGCCCTGCATCGCCTGGGTGCCTACGGCAAGCCGATCCTGGACTTCATCGATCGCTTCGCCCACGTGATGTTCAACATCATCAACATGATCATGAAGCTCGCGCCACTCGGTGCCCTGGGCGCCATGGCGTTCACCATCGGTGCCTACGGTGTGGGTTCGCTGGTGCAACTGGGTCAGTTGATGGCTTGCTTCTACATCACTTGCCTGCTGTTCGTGCTGGTGGTGCTGGGCGGTATCGCTCGCGCTCACGGCTTCAGCGTGCTGAAAGTGATTCGCTACATCCGTGAAGAACTGCTGATCGTGCTGGGTACTTCTTCTTCGGAATCGGTACTGCCACGCATGCTGATCAAAATGGAACGCCTGGGCGCGAAGAAATCCGTCGTAGGCCTGGTGATCCCGACCGGCTACTCGTTCAACCTCGACGGTACCGCGATCTACCTGACCATGGCGGCCGTGTTCATCGCTCAAGCGACCGACACCCACATGGACATCACGCACCAGATCACCCTGCTGGTGGTGTTGCTGCTGTCCTCCAAAGGCGCTGCTGGCGTGACCGGTTCGGGCTTCATCGTACTGGCTGCGACCCTGTCGGCTGTAGGCCACTTGCCGGTTGCCGGTCTGGCGCTGATCCTCGGCATCGACCGCTTCATGTCCGAAGCCCGCGCACTGACCAACCTGGTCGGTAACGCTGTTGCCACCCTGGTTGTGGCCAAGTGGGTCAAGGAACTGGACACCGACGTGATGCAGGCCGAACTGGCTTCTGGCGGTCGCGGCATCTCCGACGAACGCGTAGAAGACGACCTGGGCGTGGCCGAAGGCCCAACCCCAAGCAACGTCAAATAAGACACGCTGCAATGAAAAACCCGCTTCGGCGGGTTTTTTCATGCCTGCCATTTGAGCGAAACGGTCATTTTTGCTGACCCATCAGGTGATTGCTGCAACGCCATCAGTTGCCTAGTCTGGAGGCATCGCTCCCGGAGAACACCCATGCTCGGTCCACTGGCATCACTCAAGGTTCTGGATTTCTCGACACTGCTGCCGGGGCCGTTCGCCTCTTTATTACTGGCGGACATGGGCGCCGAGGTCCTGCGCATCGAATCGCCGACCCGCATGGACCTGCTGCGGGTGCTGCCGCCCCACGATCAAGGCGTGTCGGCCAGCCACGCTTATCTCAACCGCAATAAGCGCAGCCTCGCCCTGGACCTCAAACAGCCCGAGGCGCTGGCGGTGATCAAGCAACTGCTGCAGGACCACGACATCGTGCTGGAGCAATTTCGTCCCGGCGTGATGGAGCGCCTGGGCCTGGGTTACGAAGCGCTGAAGGCAATCAATCCAAAACTGATCTACGTCTCGATCACCGGTTACGGCCAGACCGGCCCTTACAAGGACCGCGCCGGCCACGACCTCAATTACCTGGCGCTGGCGGGGCTGTCGAGCTACACCGGCCGTGCCGACAGCGGCCCGGTGCCGCTAGGCATGCAGGTGGCGGATATCGCCGGTGGTTCGCTGCACGGGGTGATCGGCCTGCTGGCAGCCGTGATCGCCCGGCAGCAAACGGGGCAGGGCCAGCACATCGACGTGAGCATGACCGACTGCGCCTTCAGCCTCAACGCCATGGCCGGCGCCGGGTATCTGGCCTGCGGCGTGGAGCCGGGGCGCGAAGAGCAGATGCTCAATGGCGGCAGCTTCTACGACTATTACCGTTCGCGGGATGGTCGCTGGTTATCGGTGGGCAGCCTGGAGCCGGCATTTATGCAGCAACTGTGTTTGGCGTTGGGGCGCCCGGAACTGGCGGCCCAGGGCTTGTCGCCCAAACCTGAGCAGCAACAGGCGCTGAAGAATGAGTTGAAGATGGAATTCGAAAAGCATGACTTTGCCGAACTGTGCGAGTTGTTTGCCGGGGTCGATGCGTGTGTCGAGCCGGTGTTGAGCCTGGGCGAGGCGGCGCGGCATCCGCAGTTAAAGGAGCGGGGCGTGGTGACTGAGGTGCCTCGCGGTGACGGGACGAATCAGACGCAGATGGCGTGTCCGTTGAAGTTTTCCGAGGGGTTGCCGGAGCCGCGGTTTATCGGGGCGGCGGTGGGGGAGCATACGGATCAGGTGTTGGGGGAGCTGGGGTTCAGTGTTGAGCGGATTGCAGAATTGCGGCGCAACAAAGTAGTTGTGTAGTGCCTTTCAGGACGCCTTCGCGAGCAGGCTCGCTTCCACACTGGATTTATGCCACATCGAAAATCCCCTGTGGGAGCGAGCCTGCTCGCGAAGGGGCCAGATCAAACACCACAAATCGACTTATTCGACTCGCATCTCCCCACTAAACACCAACGTGCTCCGGCATCGGCGGCACAAATACCGACGCCCCTGCCGCACCAGACTATGCCGCTGCGCCGAAAACGGGAAATCGCTGTCGGCGCACGGGCATTTGTAGATGTAGCGGGTCACGCTGCGGCGTTTGACGTCGTAGGTGTGGCAACGGTTGGGCGGCAGTTCGTACACGCCGCGCATGATCAGTTGCCACTCTTCGCCGTGGGGCTGGATGCGGTCGCCGAACAACTGGTGGGCGATCAGGTGCGCGACTTCGTGGGCCACGGTTTGCTTGAGGAAGTCTTCGGTGTTTTCCCGGTACAGCTGCGGATTGAAGCGCAGCAGGTTCTCGTGCAGATGCGCGACACCGGCTTTTTGCCCGCGCAGCTTGAGGCTCACCACGGGGCGTTTGAAAGGTCGTTTGAAAAAGGATTCGGCTTGTTGGAAACAGTCTTCGACGCGGGTATTGAGTTGCTCGGGCATGCTTGATGGATCTCCAGAGACGTCGAGTATGCCGCAACCCCCGGGACTTGCGAATCAGTGAGGCGCCGAATGGTCGTCGCTTCACATTAGAAGGCCGCCTTGCGGCGGCCTGTGTTGGCAGATCTTGTTCTATTAAAAAGACTAGTTCGTATAGACCGGCCCCACGCCGAGTCCCCAGACAATAACGGTAAACGCCATGATCGCCACCAGCACCACCAGCCCGACGGCGAGCACCGAACTTGAAAACAGGAATCCCTCGTCCGATGGAATGTTCATGAACGTCGGCAGCCCCACGTACAGCAGGTACACCGTGTAGCAGATCGCGGCTGTGCCAATGATCATCCCCAGCCACATATGTGGATACAGCGCCGCCAGCCCGCCCACGAACAGCGGTGTCGCGGTGTAAGTGGCAAATGCGACGCAACGGGCCAGGCTCGGGTTAGCGTCGTAGGTACGGGCCATCCAGTGGATGAACGCGCCCATTACCGCCACGCCGCCGAGCATCGCCACGTATGACATGATCGTCATCCATAGCGCGCTTTCCGTGGTCAGCATCACCGGCGCCCGACTGCCAATGACCCAGCCGACCTGGGTGGTGCCGATAAATGCGGACACAGCCGGGATGGCCGCCAGGATCAGCGTGTGGGTGAGGTACATGTGGCTGATGCTTTCCTCCTGGTCGCCACGGATTTCTTTCCATTCCTGGTCGGGGTGGGTGAAGAGCCCCACTACGTGATGGATCATGCCAGTCACTCCTCTTGTTTTTACCATCGCCCCCCAGCGGAGCGCCTACGGGCCAAAGTGGCCAAGTAAGTAAAGGTCTGGATATGTGTGCGACCTTATGTCGCAGTATAGAAAGGTCTTAACGGCGCAGGTTGCAGGGCGTTAGAGCAAATCGCGCTGTAAACAGGACTGGTAATCGCCGCGGGGTCTGTCACCGATGATCCCTGTGGGAGCGGGCTTGCTCGCGAAGGCGTAGTGTCAGTCAACATCTATGCAATCTGTCACACCGCCTTCGCGAGCAAGCCCGCTCCCACAGGGGGAGATGGTGGGCTCTTCGCCGAAGGCCAGTTTTTGCGTAAAATGCCGGCCTTTCGTCACACCTCACGGATTCGCGTCATGGGCACTCTCACGGTCAACCAGAATAAACTGCAAAAGCGCCTTCGCCGCCAGGCTGGTGAGGCTGTTGCCGATTTCAACATGATTGAAGACGGCGACAAGGTCATGGTCTGCCTGTCCGGTGGCAAGGACAGCTACACCCTGCTCGACGTGCTGATGCACTTTCAGAAGGTCGCCCCGATCAAGTTCGATATCGTGGCCGTGAACATGGACCAGAAGCAGCCGGGCTTCCCCGAGCACGTGCTGCCGGCGTACCTGAAAGCGCTGGGTGTCGAGTACCACATCGTCGAGAAAGACACCTATTCGGTGGTCAAGGAATTGATCCCGGAAGGCAAGACCACTTGCTCACTGTGCTCGCGCCTGCGTCGCGGCACGCTGTACACCTTCGCCGACGAAATCGGCGCGACGAAGATGGCCCTCGGGCACCACCGCGACGACATCGTCGAGACATTCTTCCTCAACATGTTCTTCAACGGGTCGCTCAAGGCCATGCCGCCGAAACTGCGCGCCGACGACGGGCGCAACGTGGTGATCCGCCCGTTGGCCTACTGCAACGAAAAAGACATCCAGGCCTACTCGGACTTCAAGCAATTCCCGATCATCCCGTGCAACCTCTGCGGCTCCCAGGAAAACCTGCAACGCCAGGTGGTCAAGGACATGCTGCAAGAGTGGGAACGCAAGACCCCGGGCCGCACCGAAAGCATTTTCCGCAGTCTGCAGAATGTGCAGCCGTCGCTACTGGCGGACCGTAATCTGTTCGACTTCACCAGTTTGAAGATCGACGAAACCGCGGCCTCGCGCTTCGTCAATGTCGTGAACCTCTGAACACCCCCCCCCTGTGGGAGCGAGCCTGCTCGCGAAAGCGGACTGTCAGTCGCCATCTCTGGTGACTGAGACACCGCTTTCGCGAGCAGGCTCGCTCCCACAGGTTATGTATTTCAATCCTCAGGAGAGGGCATGCGCGATTACAAGTGGCTACACGAGTACTGTCTGAACCGCTTCGGTTCGGCGGCTGAACTGGAAGCCCATCTGCCGGTTCCCAAGACCCCGGCGCAATTGCGCAAGATCAGCGATGACCGTTACCTCTCGACCATGGCCTTGCGGGTGTTCCGCGCCGGGCTCAAGCACAGCCTGGTGGACGCCAAGTGGCCGGCCTTCGAAGAGGTGTTCTTCAAATTCGACCCGGAAAAAGTCGTGCTGATGAGCGCCGAACACCTGGAGCGCCTGATGCAGGACGCGCGGATCATCCGCCACTTGGGCAAGCTCAAGAGCGTGCCGCGCAATGCGCAGTTCATTCTGGATGTGGCCCATGAAAAGGGCAGCTTCGGCGAACTGATCGCCGAGTGGCCCGTGACCGACATCGTCGGCTTGTGGACCTTCCTGAAAAAGCGCGGTCATCAACTGGGCGGGCTGTCGGCGCCGCGCTTCCTGCGCATGGTCGGCAAGGACACGTTCGTGCCGAGCTACGACGTGGTCGCGGGGTTGAATGCACAGAAGATCGTCGACAAAGTGCCGACCAGCCAGCGGGATTTGGCGTTGGTGCAGGACGTGTTCAACCAGTGGCATGAACAGAGCGGCGGGCGGGCGATGAGTCAGATTTCGATGATGCTGGCGTACACCGTCAATCATTGAGGCCGGGGCGCGCCCTTCGCGAGCAAGCCCGCTCCCACAGGGGATCTGTGGTGTTCACAAATGATGTGTCCACTGGAGATCCAATGTGGGAGCGGGCTTGCCCGCGAAGGCGCCAGATCAGGCGACGGAAACCTCGCCCTCGCCAGCCAGCTTGCGATTCAACTGAAACCGCCACCGCACATACAGCAACGCCGAGCAAAACACCGCCAGGCTAGCGCCCATCTCCAGCAAACCGAACAACTGCCGGTTCGGGTCATACGCGGCCAGCGCGCCCTTGATGAAGTACAGATTCACCACAAAGCACATCCAAGAATGCCCGCGTGCACTGCCGACAATCATCCCCGGCGCCAGCAACAACAGCGGCACCAGTTCGATCAGCAAAATCACCCACGGCCGCGCGCCATGCAGATCGGCGACCAGCAGGTAGTAGGCGCACAACAGTCCCACCAGGCCGAAAAAGCACAACAGGCTGACCACCCGCATCGCCTTGACGCGCGGTTCGAGCCATTCGATCGAGGGCAGGATCTTCGGCCTCTTCGCCATGTCAGCCCTCCAGCTTCTGCGCGGTTTTGCCCAAGCGCAGGCCCAAGGCCCGGCACAGCGCGACTTCATGCTCATTCAAACCCTGTTTGCCATCGGCCCCGGCGTGATGGCTGGCGCCGTACGGCGTGCCGCCGCCACGGGTTTCCAGCAGCGCCGACTCGCTGTAAGGCAGGCCGGTGATCAGCATGCCGTGGTGCAGCAACGGCAACATCATCGACAGCAGGGTGGTTTCCTGGCCGCCGTGCAGGCTCGCGGTGGAGGTGAACACTCCGGCCGGTTTGCCGACGAGGGCGCCGGTCAGCCACAGGTTGCTGGTGCCGTCGAGAAAGTATTTGAGCGGCGCCGCCATGTTGCCGAAACGGGTCGGGCTGCCGAGGGCCAAGCCCGCGCAGTTCTTCAGGTCATCGAGGCTGGCGTACAACGCGCCTTCGTCCGGGATATCCGGCGACACCGCTTCGCACTCGGTGGAAATCGCCGGCACGGTGCGCAAACGCGCTTCCATCCCGGATTGCTCGACACCCCGGGCAATCTGCCGGGCCATTTCATTGGTCGAGCCGCTGCGGCTGTAATACAGGACCAGAATGTACGGCGCGCTCACGGCAACAACTCCAGCACATTCTCCGGCGGACGGCCGATGACGGCTTTGTCGCCGACTTCCAGGATCGGCCGCTCCATGAGTTTCGGGTGCGCCGCGATGGCCGCGATCAATTGCGCCTCGCTCAGGGTGGCGTCGGCCAGGTTGAGGGTTTTGTATTCGTCCTCACCGGTGCGCAGCAATTGCCGGGCGTTGATGCCGAGCTTTTTCAGCAGGCCATTGAGTTGCGCGGCGTCCAGCGGGGTTTCGAGGTAGCGGACCACCGTCGGAGTCAGGCCACGGGCTTCGAGCAGTTCGAGCGCACCGCGGGATTTCGAGCAGCGCGGGTTGTGATAAAGCGTCAGATCGGTCATGTGCGGGTCGCATCTTGCGTAAGGTGACGGCTATTCTAACTGTGCAGCGCGCAATCCAGAACCTCGGGAGGCGATGGGTCGCAGGCGCATTCAATTTTGAACAAGGAACACGACATGACAAGGCGATTGGCAGCAGCATTGGCGATCATCGGGGCGCTGATGCTGGGGGGCTGCGGCAACGACTATGGTATCGACCAGGATGGCCACAAAGTGGCGGCCGGGCGTCTCGACAAACAATGGTTGGTGCTCAATTACTGGGCCGAATGGTGCGGGCCGTGCCGAACCGAGATCCCGCAGTTGAATACCCTGGCCGAAGAGCTCAAGGCCAAGAAGATCGGGGTGTTCGGGGTCAACTTCGACAATGTGCAGGGTGAAGAACTTAAGAGCGCCAGCGAGAAACTGGGGATCAAGTTCACCGTGCTCGCCCAGGACCCGGCCGAGTTGTTCGATTTACCGCGCAGCGAAGCGTTGCCGGTGACGTACATCATCGATAACAAGGGCAAGGTGCGGGAACAGTTGATGGGCGAGCAGACGGCGGCGGGGGTGATGGCGAAGCTGGAAGAGTTGAAGGCGACGAATTGAGCAGGACTTTAGATTTGATCGTTCCCACGCTCCGCGTGGGAACGCCGCCCGGGACGCTCCGCGTCCCTGTGACGCAGAGCGTCACTTGATGCATTCCCACGCAGAGCGTGGGAACGATCGCGGAAGGGCTTCGGCGCGCCAATCAACCCTCTTCAAGCCACCAACGCAATGGCTTGCCTTCGGCTGGCCAGAAGCGCATCTGGTCGATCGGCGAAATGTCCCAGCGCTGGACGTTTTCCAGAGCTTGGAGGAAACGCTTTTCCTGCTCCATCAACGCCGGCGCACAGAGTTTGCGGGTGCTGCCGACTTTACCGAAGGTCAGCTTATCGCCGTCCAGGGTGTACGGCGCGAACCAGTGGTTGCAGCCGCCATTGCCGTAGGCGCGACCGTCGTCACCGAGGGTGATGGTCAGGTGGCTGTAATCCATCAGCGGACGTTCACCGATCCATTCCAGAATGTAGCTGCGGTTCTGTTGCAGTTGAACCGGTTCGGCGGCGCAGCCCATCAGACTGGCGCCAACCATGGCCGCCAGGGCAAGGTGTTTCATCACGCAGGCTCCTGGCATGTCGGGCACAGGTGTTTCTCGCCAGCGGTGGTCCAGCCCAACTCGGCAATCCGCGCAGTGGCGGCAGGCTTTTCGGCCTTGTTGCCCAGCTTGGCGTCGACCGCGAACTCAAAGCTCAGCTCTTTGGCGCAGCTGTCGCAATTGACCTTCCACGTGTGGATCGCCAGTTCGCCAAACACCGGGCCACTGGCCACCGCGACCCATTGGCCGGGCGGGTTGATCAGGTGGCGAACGGTTTCGACGGTCAGGCGCATGGACAAGTCCTTGCTGCCTTTGAGGGTGACCACCAGGACGTCATTATTGCGAATCGAGCCGCCGTTGCCGGTGACTTGATAACGCCCCGGCACCAGGGCGCGGCATTCAGTCAGGGTGTGCTGCGGGTTCATCAGGGTGTAGCGGAAATCGTGTTCGACCATGGGTCCTCCAAATATGCGCGGTATGCTAGCACGGGCATCAACGCAGCATGGCTCGGGCATGTGACCTTCGATCAGGTTCAAATCATCCACCCACTCATGGCACACTGCCGCTTTTACACCTCTAAGGAATGGAAATGGCCTTGACCGAATGTCTTGAATGCAAACAGAGCATCAGCTCTGAAACGGTTTCGTGCATTCACTGCGGCGCACCGGTCGCGGTAAGGCGAGCGACCGTTTCCCGGCACGGGTCGATCTCCTTCGGGCATCGGCCACGGGATGAGCATGTGCCGGAGGTTTCCACCGTCGAGCCAGAATCCGAGCCGCAACCGCAAGTCAAGCCAACTCCCGAGGTTCCACCTGCGCCTGTGTCCCGGCACCGCCGCCGGGGCGCGCCGGTGAATGTGCCGACGGCCGATGCATGGACAGACATGGCACGTCCGGTGGAAGGTTGGCTGAAAATCATGGCATTTTTACTGCCAGCGTTTTTCGTCTGGTTTTTGCTGCGTCCCGGACACTCACTGCAACAGCGCCTGATTGGTTTCGGTTGGCTGGCCCTGTGGATTCTGGTGTCGTTGATCAGCCCAAGATCCTGAGCCCGATCAGCCTTCGACCTGATTCTGCGGCGCGCCAGCCGCCCACGCTGCAATGTTCTGCAACGTAGTCGCGGCAATCGCGCCGAGGGCTTCGCGGGTCAGAAAGGCCTGGTGTGCGGTGATGATCACGTTGGGGAAGGTCAGCAGCCGCGCCAGCACATCGTCTTGCAGGGGCAGGTCCGAGCGATCCTCGAAAAACAGCTGCGCCTCTTCTTCATACACATCCAGCCCCAGATAACCCAATTGCCCGTCCTTCAACGCGTCGATCAGCGCCGGCGTATCCACCAGCCCGCCGCGTCCGGTGTTGATCAGCATCGCCCCCGGTTGCATGTGCGCCAGGGACTGACGGTTGATCAAGTGTTTGCTCTGCTCATTGAGCGGGCAGTGCAGGCTGATGATCTGCGACTCGGCCAGCAGCTGCGGCAAACTCAGGTAGCGCGCGCCGAGGGCTTCGACCTGGGGATTCGGGTGGGGGTCGTAGGCCAATAGCTTGCAGCCAAAGCCGTTCATGATTTTTGCGAAGGTCGCGCCGATCTGCCCGGTGCCGACCACGCCGACAGTCTTGCCCACCAGATCGAAACCGGTCAGCCCGTGCAGACTGAAATCCCCTTCGCGGGTGCGGTTGTAGGCGCGATGCAGGCGTCGATTCAGCGCCAGGATCAGCGCCACCGCGTGTTCGGCGACGGCATGGGGCGAGTAGGCCGGCACCCGCACGATGGCCAGCTTCAGGCGTTTCGCCGCGACCAGGTCGATATGGTTGTAACCGGCCGAGCGCAGGGCGATCAGGCGCGTGCCGCCGGCGGCCAAATGTTCGAGCACCGGTGCACTGAGGTCGTCATTGATGAAGGCGCACACCACTTCGTGATGCTCGGCCAGCGCTACGGTGTCGAGGCTCAGTCGCGCCGATTGAAACTGCAATTCGATGCCGGAGGGCACGTCAGCCGCGAGAAAGCTCTCGCGGTCGTAGGTCTGGCTGCTGAAAAGAATCGTGCGCATCATCCTGTTCTCCTTGAAGAGCCGTTGTAGCAGCTGGCGAAGCCTGCGTTCGACGGCGAAGCCGTCGTCAATCCGGCATACGCGGTTTGCCTGAGAAACCGAGGTGGCTGATTTTACGACGGCTTCGCCGCCGGACGCAGGCTTCGCCAGCAGCTACACGATCATGGCGCTTGAGGCGACAGATGTTATTGCGCTGGATCAGGCGCTGATACGCGCCTGTGCGGCCAGGCGATTGATCGAGCGTTCCAGTTCTTCGAGGGCCGCCGCGGCTTTCGGGTCTTGTTGCTTGAGCAGGGTTTCACTGCGCTGGCAGGCGGCGCGCAGTTGCGGGACGCCGCAATAACGCGTGGCCCCGTGCAGGCGATGAACCCGTTCGATCAGGGCGTTCTGGTCGTTGGCTTCCCGGGCAACGCGAATCGCCTCGCGATCGGCTTCCAGCGAGGCCAACAGCATCGCCAGCATGTCCGCCGCCAAATCAGCCTTGCCGGCGGCCAGGCGCAGACCTTCTTCGTGATCGAGCACGAGCAAGTCACTGCCAACAGGGTTGTCGCTGGAGCGTTCCGGCACCTGATTGCGCAGTGCCAGGCCAGTCCATTTCAACACTACTTGGGCCAGTTGCCGTTCGCTGATGGGTTTGGTCAGGTAATCGTCCATACCGCTTTGCAGCAGCGCGCGTTTTTCGTTGGCCATGGCGTGGGCGGTGAGGGCCACGATTGGCAGTGGCGTGCAATGTCGTTCGCTTTCCCACTGGCGAATCGCTTCGGTACTTTGGCGTCCGTCCATGCCGGGCATTTGCACGTCCATCAGCACCAGATCGAAGGTTTCGTTCTGTACCGCTTTGACTGCGGCGTAACCGCTTTCCACGGCGAGGACCTTGGCGCCCATGTCTTCGAGCAGGGTTTGCACCAGCAGCAGGTTGGCCGGGTTGTCGTCGACACAAAGCACCTTTGGCGCGCGGCTCGACACCGGTTCGCCGGGTTCGCTGCGCTGCTGGCGCGGGTTGACCAGATCGGACAGGGCCCGACGCAATTTGCGCGTACAGGCCGGTTTGGCCTGCAACTGACTGTGAGGGTTGGGCACCGAGAGGTGGAAAAGCGTCTGCTCGGTGGTCGGGCACAGCACCAGGACTTTGCAGCCCAAATGTTCGAGGTCCCAGATGTGTTGGTTGAGACGTTCCGGCGGCATGTCGTTGCTGGTGATGCCAAGCACCGCCAGATCAATCGCCTGCTCGGTCTGATGCGCACCGGTAACCCCGTTGGTCAGGCTTTCCAGGGTGTTGAACGGCGTGACTTCCAGGCCGCAATCTTCCAGTTGATGCTGCAACGCCTGACGGGCCAGTTCGTGATTCTCCAGCACCGCCACCCGACGCCCGAGCAACGGTGGACCGGGCAGGTCTTCGGCGTCGTCGCGGGTTTTCGGCAGGCTCAGGCTGATCCAGAATTCCGAGCCTTCCCCCGGCGTGCTGTCGACGCCAATCTCGCCGCCCATCTGCTCGATCAAACGCTTGGAAATCACCAGCCCCAGACCGGTGCCGCCGGGTTGGCGCGACAGCGAGTTATCCGCCTGGCTGAAGGCCTGGAACAGGGCGCGCACGTCCTGGTTTGACAGACCGATGCCGGTGTCCTGAATGCTAATGCGCAGTTGCACGCTGTCTTCGTGCTCTTCTTCAAGCATGGCCCGGGCGACGATGGTGCCTTCGCGGGTGAACTTGATCGCGTTGCTGACGAGGTTGGTAAGGATTTGCTTGAGTCGCAGCGGATCGCCCACCAGCGACAACGGCGTGTCGCGATACACCAGGCTCACCAGTTCCAGCTGTTTGGCGTGGGCGGCCGGGGCGAGGATGGTCAAGGTGTCCTGCAGCAAGTCGCGCAAGTTGAATGGAATATTGTCGAGCACCAGTTTGCCGGCTTCGATTTTCGAGAAGTCGAGGATCTCGTTGATGATCCCCAGCAGGCTGTCGGCGGACTTTTCGATGGTGCCCAGGTAATCGAGCTGGCGCGGGGTCAGCTCGCTTTTTTGCAGCAGGTGGGTGAAGCCGAGAATGCCGTTGAGTGGCGTGCGGATTTCATGGCTCATGTTGGCCAGGAATTCGGATTTGATCCGGCTCGCTTCCAGGGCTTCCTTGCGCGCCAGGTCCAGCTCGATGTTCTGGATCTCGATGGTTTCCAGGTTCTGGCGTACATCTTCGGTGGCTTGATCGACGCTGTGTTGCAATTCTTCCTGGGCGTTTTGCAGGGTGCCGGCCATGCGGTTGATGCCGGACGCCAGCTCATCCAGTTCCTGACTGCCGAGGGGTGGCAGGCGGGTTTCCAGATGACCGTCCTTGAGTTGCGCCACCGCCAGTTTGATCTGGCTGATCGGCCGGTTGATCGTGCGGCCCATGCGCAACGCCAGCAGCGCCGCGCCGGCCAGACCGGCGAAAATCAGCAGCAGGCTGGCGAACAGGCTGCGGTAACCGCGCAGCAGCATGCCGTTATGGGACAGTTCGATTTCGACCCAGCCGAGCAGGCGGTCGGCTTCGTCGGGAATCAGGTCACCGGCCAGGTTGCGATGCTTGCCGAACACCGGCAGCAAATAGCGGGTCGCGTCATTGCCGCTGCGCCGCAGCATCTGCGAGCTGTTGCCGATCGGCGCCGCGTTGAGCATGGTCGGGCCGGCGTGGGCCAGGGGCGTGCGGTCGGGGGCGAGGAAGGTCACGGCGCGCACGTCGGTCTGTTCCAGCGACTGGGTGGCGATGCGCTCCAGCAGGTCGGTGTTCTTGTGACCCATGGCCGGGGCCACCAGCGGTGCGAGCTGTTCGGCGATCATCTCGCCGCGCTGCATGAGTTGGGCTTGCAGGTCCGATTGCTGCATCCAGGTGAAATAGCCGCCCAGGACCAACGCCATCAGGCTGGTCGGAAGCAAGGTCAGCAACAGCACGCGGCCTTTAATTCCCAGTTTCTTGAGCACGCATCTCTCCTGCATCCCGCTATTTATTGGACCCGCACGTGCATCCGGCACGCACCACTTGCGCAGTGTAGCGATTTGCAGGCGGGCAATCTTCGTAAATTGATGTCGTCATTCGTCGGCTGGATTGCCGCTTTTGCCTCCCGACCAAACCTTGGGTTGCCCCTGGCGAGGCAATCTTGAATAATCGCCAACTGAGAATTATTTGCAGATAGTCATGAATCCCATCACTGCTGGCCATCCCCGTATCCTGTCTATAGAAGACGACCTCGTGCTCGGCGCTTATGTTCACGAGCACCTGGGGCGCTGTGGTTTTCAGGTGACCTGGTGCCAGAACGGCCAGGAAGGCCTGGCCATCGCCCGTGGGCAGCCGTTCGATGTGGTGTTGATGGATATCCTGCTGCCGGGTATGGACGGGCTGAATGTGCTGACTCAATTGCGTCAGAGCCATGCCACCCCGGTGGTACTGATGTCGGCGCTGGGTGCCGAGGCGGATCGCATCAGCGGTTTTCGCCTCGGTGCCGACGATTACCTGCCCAAGCCGTTCAGCATGGCCGAGCTGCGGGTGCGCATCGAAGCCATTCTGCGGCGGGTAGCGCTTGATCGTCGGCCAGAACCTTTCGCGGTGGTTAATCCGGTCCACAGCTTGTTGTTCGACGATGACCAGTGCGAAGTCTTCTATCGCGAACAAGCCGCCGGCCTGACCCGTAGCGAGTACCGCTTGCTGGAAACCCTCAATCGCAACAATGACGAGGTGTTGAGCAAGGCCTTCCTTTATCAGCAGGTGTTGCAGCGCGGGTACGCGGCCCATGATCGCAGCCTCGACATGCACATCAGCCAGATCCGCCGCAAGCTCAAGGCCATCGGCTACACCGAGCGGGAAGTGCGCACGGTGTGGGGCAAGGGTTACGTATTGAGTGCCGTCGATGAAATGGTCTGACCTGCCTGGACGGCACTCGCTGTTCTGGAAACTGGCGTGCCTGTTGGTGGCGTTCTGTCTGCTGATGATCTGGCTGAGCTGGTCCTGGGGCCGCTACATGGAACAGAAAAACCTGTTCCTGTCCGACGAAGCCCGGGGCACCTTGACGCTTTACGCCGCCGAAGCGGAACAGGCGTGGAATGAGGGCAAGAATGCCGGCGTCGATGCCTGGCTGCAGCGAGTCGGCCGGCGCGAGACGACGTGGGTTGGCGTGATTGGCGGCGACTTGCAGTCCTTGAGCAGCTATCCGCTGGTGGACAAGGAAATCCAGCGCCTGACCTTTCTGCGCGGCCTCGATTGGCCCACCAGCCGCCATACCCAAGGCTTGCCGTGGCTGCGTGTGCCGTTCCCCAAGGATCCGGCTGCCGGCAGTCTCGTCATCGAATTGCCGCAACGTTTCATGCCTGGGCAATACCGGGTGTTCTGGCGCGTCATCACCAATGGTGTGATTCCCGGACTGTTCACCTTGCTGCTGTGCGTCGGTCTGTACCGCTTGCTGGTGGTGCCGTTGAACAGCCTGCGCGAACAGGCCAACGCCTGGCGCGCCGATCAGTTGAACGTGCGCCTGTCGAGCCACACCACCAATCGTTCGGATGAACTGGGCGAGCTCGGCCGGGCCTTCGACCACATGTCCGAGCGCCTGCAAAGCACCGTGGCCCTGCAACAACAATTGCTGCGAGACCTGTCCCACGAACTGCGCACGCCACTGAGCCGCCTGCGGGTGGCCAGCGAAGGCGAACAGGATCTGGTGCAATTGCGTGAGCGTATCGGCCGTGAAGTCGATGGCATGCAACGCCTGGTGGAAGACACCCTGCAACTGGCCTGGCTCGACACCGAACGCACCCGGTTGCCCGACGAATCGATTCAGATCCAGGCGCTGTGGGACATGCTCACGGAAAACGCCTGCTACGAAAGTGGCTGGCCGGCGAGTCAATTGCACTGTGCCGTGGATTCCTCCTGCTGGGTGCGTGGTCATCTGAATACCCTGGCCCAGGCGTTGGAAAACATCGTGCGCAATGCCATTCGGCATTCGCCTGTGGGGGGCGTCGTGAGTCTTGGCGGACGGCGTGATGGCGATTACTGGCATCTGTGGCTGGAGGACCAGGGCGGCGGGGTGGCTGAGGCTGACCTGGAACGCATCTTCTCGCCGTTCATTCGCCTCGACGGCTCGCGGCCGGGGGATGGAGGATTTGGCTTGGGGTTGAGCATTGCGAGGAATGCGGTGCAGCGCCAGGGTGGGCGGCTTTGGGCGGAGAACACTGAGAGTGGGTTGCGGCTGAATATGTGGTTGGTGGCCGACACGGATGGCGTTAGTGACGACGCCTTCGCGAGCAAGCCCGCTCCCACAGTGGATTTGCATCGCTCACAAATTGTCTGAACATCACCGAACCCTGTGGGAGCGGGCTTGCTCGCGAAGGGGCCTCCCCTCCGGTGAAAAAGTGTCAGCGCTGCTGACACAATTACTCTGAAGCCGCTGTACTGCTCAAATGCTGCCTGCCGCCGACTGCATCAATCCGTCCCTTATTCCCATAAGCCATAAGCACCACACTTTGCGTGATATGGCCTGCCAACGTTTGCCGGTATGATAGGCGCCCCCGCAGTCTGGATTGCGAATACGCCATGACCTTGCAGTACCCAACCATCGCCGATTGCGTCGGCAACACTCCGCTGGTTCGTTTGCAGCGCCTGCCTGGCGCCACCAGCAATACCCTTTTGCTCAAGCTCGAAGGGAATAACCCGGCGGGTTCGGTCAAGGACCGTCCGGCGCTGTCGATGATCACCCGCGCCGAGTTGCGTGGGCAGATTCACGTCGGCGATACGCTGATCGAAGCGACGTCGGGTAACACCGGGATTGCGCTGGCCATGGCCGCCGCGATCAAGGGTTACAAGATGATCCTGATCATGCCGGACAACTCCAGCGCCGAACGTAAGGCAGCCATGACTGCTTATGGCGCCGAGCTGATCCTGGTCACCCAGGAAGAAGGCATGGAAGGCGCCCGCGACCTCGCCCAGCGAATGGAAGCCGAAGGCCGTGGCAAGGTGCTGGATCAGTTCGCCAACGGGGACAACCCGGAGGCGCACTACACCACCACCGGCCCGGAAATCTGGCGTCAGACCGAGGGCACCATCACTCACTTCGTCAGTTCGATGGGCACCACCGGCACCATCATGGGCGTGTCGCGCTACTTGAAAGAGCAGAACGACAACGTGCAGATCATCGGCCTGCAACCGATGGAAGGCTCGGCGATTCCGGGCATCCGTCGCTGGCCGCAGGAATACCTGCCGAAGATTTACCAGGCCGATCGCGTCGACCGCATCGTCGACATGGCCCAAAGCGAAGCCGAAGACGTGACCCGTCGCCTGGCCCGCGAAGAAGGTATCTTCTGTGGCGTGTCCTCGGGCGGTGCGGTGGCAGCGATGTTGCGTCTGTCCCGGGAAGTTGAAAACGCGGTGATCGTCGCGATCATCTGCGACCGTGGCGACCGTTACTTGTCGACCGGCATTTTCGACGCGCCCAACTGATGGCCAAGCAAGAGAGAGGCCTGCGCTTCCAACCCACGGGCGGCAGCAAGGCCCCACAAATTCCGACCGGCAAAAAGCAGCGCTTGAGCATCGAGCGTCTGGCGAATGACGGTCGCGGTATCGCGTTTTTCGAAGGTCGCACCTGGTTCGTCATCGGCGCATTGGCCGGTGAAGAGATCGAGGCGCGCGTGCTCAATGCCCACGGCAAAGTGGTCGAGGCGCGCACCGAACGGGTGTTTCAGGCCAGCGAACTGCGTCGCCCGGCACCGTGTCCGCACGCCGGTCGCTGTGGCGGCTGCAGCGTGCAGCATCTGCCGCACACCGAACAACTCGCCCTGAAACAGCGCATGCTCGCCGAGCAATTATCCAAGGTCGCCGGTGTCGAACCGCAAGAGTGGGCAGCGCCGTTGAGCGGTCCGGAATTCGGATACCGCCGTCGCGCCCGGGTGGCGGTGCGCTGGGACATGAAAGCGAAAAAACTCGAAGTTGGTTTCCGCGCTGCGGGCAGTCAGGACATCGTCGCAATCACTGAATGCACGGTGCTGGTACAGCCCTTGCAACCGATCATGAGCCGCTTGCCGGAAATGCTCCGTCGCTTGAGCAAACCCCAGGCACTGGGGCATGTGGAATTGTTCAGTGGTTCGTCGCTGGCGGTGTTGCTGCGGCACATGGCACCGTTGTCCGAAGCGGACCTGACGATCCTCAAGGATTTCTGTGCATTCCATGAAGCCCAATTGTGGTTGCATGGCGACGGCGAACCGCAACCGGTCGATGCCTCGCAAAATCTGGGTTATCGCCTGGAACAGTGGGGCCTGGACCTGGCGTATCGGCCAGGGGATTTCATCCAGGTCAACGCCGGGGTCAACGAAGCGATGGTCGCCCAAGCGCTGGACTGGCTAAAACCACAAGCGGATGAACGCGTGCTGGATCTGTTCTGCGGCCTGGGCAACTTTGCCTTGCCGCTGGCTAAAGCCGTTCGCGAAGTGGTGGCGGTGGAAGGCGTGCAAGCGATGGTCGAGCGGGCAGCCGCGAACGCCGCTAGCAACAATCTGCATAACGCGAAGTTTTTTCAGGCCGATTTATCCCAGCCTTTGACCGAAGCCGAATGGGCGCGTGAAGGCTTTTGTGCGGTACTCTTGGACCCACCACGGGACGGTGCTTTCGAGGTGGTGCGCAAGCTGGCATCCCTGGGCGCCAAACGGTTGGTGTATGTGTCGTGCAACCCGGCAACTCTGGCGCGCGACACGGTCGAATTGATCAAGCAGGGCTACCGGTTAAAACGTGCCGGGATTCTCGATATGTTTCCTCAGACGGCACATGTCGAGGCCATGGCGTTATTTGAAGCGAGCTAGGACGGCTCGTCTGGTCCGACTGGCCGCCCGTGCAGCCGCCGCGCACCAGCCCGGCGCGGGCTCACGGGCATTGAAGGTCAGCGATTTGACGCATTGAATCTGCGTCGTAGGGAAGGTAAAGCAAGATGGTACAGGTGAGAGCACACCAGCCGATCAACACCGACGGCAGTATCAATCTCGAGGCTTGGCTCGATCACGCGGTCACTGTCGATCAGGCACTGGATCGCGAAGCCTTGAAGGAAGCCTGCGAGTTCGCTCGACAGGCTGAACAACAAGCCAATGCGGCAAAGAATCTCTGGTCCGAAGGGACTTCGAGTTTCCGTACTGGCCTTGAGATCGCCGAGATTCTCGCCGACCTCAAACTCGATCAGGATTCGTTGGTCGCCGCGATCCTGTATCGCGGCGTGCGCGAAGGTCAGATCGAATTGCCGTCGATCAGCCAGCGCTTCGGTCCGGTGGTCGCCAAACTCATCGACGGCGTGTTGCGCATGGCGGCGATCAGCGCCAGCCTGAGCCCCCGTCAATCTCTGGTGCTGGGCACTCAGGGCCAGGTGGAAAACCTGCGCAAGATGCTGGTGGCCATGGTCGACGACGTACGCGTCGCGCTGATCAAACTGGCGGAACGCACCTGCGCGATCCGTGCGGTGAAAACCGCCGACGACGAAAAACGCAACCGCGTCGCCCGTGAAGTCTTCGACATCTATGCGCCGCTGGCTCACCGACTCGGCATCGGTCATATCAAGTGGGAGCTGGAGGACTTGTCCTTCCGTTACCTTGAGCCCGATCAGTACAAACAGATTGCCAAGTTGCTCCACGAGCGACGCCTGGATCGCGAGCGCTTCATCGCCGACGTGATGAGTCAGCTGAAGAACGAGCTGACCGCCACCGGCGTCGATGCCGACATCAGCGGCCGGGCCAAACACATCTATTCGATCTGGCGCAAAATGCAGCGCAAGGGTCTGGAGTTCAGCCAGATCTACGACGTGCGCGCCGTTCGCGTGCTGGTGCCGGAAATGCGCGACTGCTACACCGCGCTCGGCATCGTCCACACCTTGTGGCGACACATCCCGAAAGAATTCGACGACTACATCGCCAACCCGAAAGAGAACGGCTACCGCTCGCTGCACACCGCCGTGATCGGCCCGGAAGGCAAAGTGCTGGAAGTGCAGATCCGCACCCACGCGATGCACGAAGAAGCCGAGCTGGGGGTGTGTGCGCACTGGCGCTACAAGGGCACCGACGTCAAGGCCGGTTCCAACCAGTACGAAGAGAAAATCTCCTGGCTGCGTCAGGTCCTCGAGTGGCACGAAGAACTCGGTGACATCGGCGGCCTGGCGGATCAGTTGCGGGTCGATATCGAGCCGGACCGGGTCTACATTTTCACCCCCGACGGTCACGCCATCGACTTGCCGAAGGGCTCGACGCCGCTGGACTTCGCCTACCGCGTGCACACCGAAATCGGTCACAACTGCCGTGGCGCCAAGATCAACGGGCGCATCGTGCCGCTCAACTACAGCCTGCAGACCGGTGAACAGGTCGAGATCATCACCAGCAAGCACGGCACTCCGAGCCGCGACTGGCTGAACTCGAACCTGGGTTACGTCACCACCTCGCGAGCGCGGGCGAAGATCGTTCACTGGTTCAAATTGCAGGCGCGGGATCAGAACGTCGCGGCGGGCAAAACCTTGCTCGAGCGCGAACTGGCTCGCCTGGGTCTGCCGGCGGTGGATTTCGACAAGTTGGCCGAAAAGGCCAACATGAAAACCGCCGAGGATATGTTCGCGGCCCTCGGTGCCGGGGATTTGCGCCTGGCGCAATTGGTCAACCTGGCCCAGCAACTGGTCGAGCCGGAACGCGGCAACGAACAGCTGGAACTGATTCCGCGCAAAGCCACCGGCTACAAACCGGGCAAGCGCGGCGATATCCAGATCCAGGGCGTCGGCAACCTGATGACCCAGATGGCCGGCTGCTGCCAGCCGTTGCCGGGGGATGCGATCGTCGGTTACATCACCCAGGGCCGTGGCGTGAGCATTCACCGCCAGGACTGCGCCTCGGTGCTGCAACTGGGCGGGCGCGAGCCGGAGCGGATTATCCAGGTCAGTTGGGGCCCGGTGCCGGTGCTCACCTACCCGGTGGACATCATCATCCGTGCCTACGACCGTTCCGGTCTGCTGCGTGACGTTTCGCAAGTGCTGCTCAACGAGCGGATCAACGTACTGGCGGTCAACACCCGCTCGAACAAAGAGGACAACACCGCGTTGATGTCCCTGACCATCGAGATTCCGGGGCTGGACGCGTTGGGTCGTTTGCTGGGGCGGATTTCCCAATTGCCGAACATCATCGAAACCCGGCGTAACCGTACGCCGTGATGATCCCCCGATCCAATGTGGGAGCGGGCTTGCTCGCGAAAGCGGTGGGTCAGCCAACGTTAATGTTGACTGACACTCCCTCTTCGCGAGCAAGCCCGCTCCCACACTGGTTTTGTGTAGAGATTGATTGATGTATTCACTCGAAGACTTATTGCACCTGATGAACCGCCTGCGCGACCCGCAGTTCGGCTGCCCATGGGACATCAAGCAAACCTACGCCACGATCGTCCCGCACACCCTGGAAGAAGCCTACGAAGTGGCCGACGCCATCGAGCGCGGTGACTTCGATCACTTGCAGGGCGAGTTGGGCGACTTACTGTTCCAGGTGGTTTATTACAGCCAACTGGCCAAGGAAGAAGGGCGTTTCGAATTCGCCGGGGTCATCGACAGCATCACCCGCAAACTGATTCGGCGTCACCCTCACGTGTTTCCCACCGGCGATCTGTACGCGCCGCTGGATGTGCCGCGTCTGAATGAAGAACAGGTCAAACAGCGCTGGGAAGAGATCAAGGCCGAAGAGCGCGCCGAGAAATCTTCCGCGCCTGAGCAGCTGTCCTTGCTCGATGATGTACCGGCGGCGCTGCCGGCATTGTCCCGTTCGGCGAAATTGCAGAAGCGCGCCGGGCAGGTCGGTTTCGACTGGCCGGATGCGTTGCCGGTGCTGGATAAAGTCCGCGAAGAGCTCGATGAAGTGCTCGAAGCCATGGCCGATAACGACGCGGCAGCGATTGCCGACGAGGTCGGTGATCTGCTGTTTTCCGTGGTCAATCTGGCGCGACATTTGAAGGTTGATCCGGAAACCGCCTTGCGCGGCGCCAACAGCAAATTCGAAAGACGCTTCCGTTTTATCGAACAGGCATTGCGCGACACCCTCCGTCCCATAGAAGATTGCACCCTCGAAGAGTTGGACGCCCTGTGGGGCGAAGCCAAACGTCAGGAAAAGAATTTGCCCAGCTGCGGTTGAGCAGTTGCCTAAGTGAGAAATAAGCACCATGAGCATTTCCCTTCGCGACCAGTTGCTCAAAGCAGGGCTGGTCAACCAAAAGCAGGCCAAACAGGTCGGCAAAGAGAAGCAGAAGCAGCAACGTCTGGTCCATAAAGGCCAGATCGAGCAGGACGACACCCAGCAGCGCCTGGCCCAGGAAGCGTTGGCCGAGAAGGTCAAACGCGACCAGGAGCTGAACCGCCTGCAGCAAGAGAAGGTCGAGGCCAAGGCCCGCGCCGCCCAGGTCAAGCAATTGATCGAAGTCTCGCGCCTGCCCAAGTTGACCACCGAGGACTACTACAACTTCGTGGACGACAAGAAGGTCAAGCGCATCTCCGTCAACACCCTGATGCGCAATCAGCTCAGCAATGGCTTCCTGGCGATCGTGCACCACGCCGGCGGTTACGAAGTGATCCCCCGTGAGGCGGCCCTGAAAATCCAGGAGCGCGATCCGCAGCGGATCGTGCAGCTGAACGTCAAGAAGGAAGAAGTCGCAGCCGAGGACGATCCGTACGCGGCCTATCAGATTCCTGATGATCTGATGTGGTAAGCCTTTAACGGTTGCAACAACGACAAACCCCGCTCATGGCGGGGTTTGTCGTTTTCAATGCTGTAGTTGCTTATTGCTTCATGCCTGGACGGAACGCTGTTCGCGTTTCTGTTCCAGAGTTTCCAGTTCGGCCTTGTAGTTGTGGGCGTCAGTCTCGGAGTGGAACATCCCCACCAGCATGTCTTGTTGATGTACATCCCAGATGCGGATACCGGCGGCGATGCCTTCGTGGGATTTATGTGAATCGTCGCGTTCAGTTACTTTTACAGTCATCTGCTAGCTCCAATCTCTGTTATCTGCAGCAAGGCGTGTGCAGGACTCTGTTATATGTTTTGTTAGGTTGCTAAGTAAATGCTTTCGTTCGGTAACGAATATTTGCGAAATCTGCAAAAGTCCCGCAGCCCGCCAAACACGCGACATTCGGTCGCAGGCTGCTGAGTTTTATGACAAAAGTTTCATGTTCGCGTTGAAGAAAACCGCGGGTTGAACTTGACCACATTTCCCCTGTGGGAGCGGGCTTGCTCGCGAAGACGGAGTGTCAGTCACATCATTTCTGTCTGACACACCGCCTTCGCGAGCAAGCCCGCTCCCACAGGTTTTGTGCAGTTGCTGATACTTTTTCCAGGCACAAAAAAACGCCCCGAACCAGTCGGGGCGTTTTTGTGTGCAGCTAGCGGTGGGGTATTACTTACCCGCCCAGCGCTTCAGCACCAGCGTGGCGTTGGTGCCGCCGAAGCCGAAGCTGTTGCTCATCACGGTGTTGATGGTGGCGTCTTCGCGCGTCTTGGTCAGGATCGGCATGTCAGCCACTTCCGGGTCCAGTTCGTCGATGTTGGCGGAACCCGCCATGAAGTTGCCTTCCATCATCAGCATGCAGTAGATCGCTTCGTGAACGCCGGCGGCGCCCAGGGAGTGACCCGACAGGCTCTTGGTGGAGCTGATGGCCGGAGCGTTGGCGCCGAACACTTCACGCACACCTTTCATTTCCGCGACGTCGCCGACCGGAGTCGAGGTGCCGTGGGTGTTCAGGTAGTCGATCGGGGTGTCGACGGTGGACATGGCCATCTGCATGCAGCGGATGGCGCCTTCGCCGCTTGGGGCGACCATGTCGTAGCCGTCGGACGTCGCGCCGTAGCCAACGATTTCCGCGTAGATCTTCGCGCCGCGGGCCAGAGCGTGTTCCAGCTCTTCGACCACGACCATGCCGCCACCGCCGGCGATGACGAAACCGTCACGCTTGGCGTCGTAGGCACGGGAAGCCTTTTCCGGGGTTTCGTTGTACTGGCTGGACAGGGCGCCCATGGCGTCGAACAGGAACGACTGGCTCCAATGCTCTTCTTCACCGCCGCCGGCGAACACGATGTCCTGCTTGCCCATCTGGATCTGTTCCATGGCGGTACCGATGCAGTGAGCACTGGTGGCGCAGGCAGAAGAGATGGAGTAGTTCAGGCCCTTGATCTTGAACGGCGTGGCCAGGCAAGCGGAAACGGTGCTGCTCATGGTCCGTGTTACACGGTACGGGCCAACGCGCTTCACGCCTTTCTCGCGCAGGATGTCCAGCGCTTCCATCTGGTTCAGCGTGGAGGCGCCACCGGAACCGGCGATCAGGCCGGTACGCGGGTTGGAGACTTGCTCATCGGTCAGACCGGAGTCAGTGATGGCGTCTTTCATGGCCAGGTAGGCGTAAGCCGCCGCGTGGCCGACGAAGCGATAGATCTTGCGATCGATCAGCTCTTCGAGGGGAAGGTCAATGGAGCCGGAAACCTGGCTACGCAGACCCATTTCAGCATATTCCGGG
>NZ_JBIWEL010000028.1:34966-35514 GCF_044762525.1 Pseudomonas sp. NPDC096950
TCCGGGTTGAACCGGATGCCAGGGCGGCTTGCACGCAGGTTAGCGGAGACGGACTCTTTGTCATTGCCCAGGCACGAAACGATGCCCAGACCAGTGATAACGACGCGGCGCATGCGGATAACCCTTAGAAGTTTTCAGTGGAGGTGAACACGCCGACCCGGAGGCCTTCGGCGGTGTAGATTTCGCGGCCGTCGACACTGACCGAACCATCGGCGATAGCGAGGTTCAGCTTGCCTTTGAGGACGCGCTTGATCTGAATGTTATACGTAACTTTCTTGGCGGTCGGCAGGACCTGACCAAAGAACTTCACTTCACCCGAACCCAGTGCGCGACCACGGCCCGGCAGACCTTGCCAGCCGAGGAAGAAGCCGACCAGTTGCCACATGGCATCGAGGCCCAGGCAGCCGGGCATCACCGGATCGCCTTCGAAGTGACAGGCGAAGAACCACAGGTCCGGAGTGATATCCAGCTCGGCGACCAATTCACCTTTGCCGTACTTGCCACCCTCTTCGCTGATATGGGTGATGCGATCCACCATCATCATGTTC
>NZ_JBIWEL010000028.1:35524-87817 GCF_044762525.1 Pseudomonas sp. NPDC096950
GGGGCGGGCAGTTGCGCGTTACCTGGGCCGAACAGCTCACCGCGACTGCAGCGCAGCAGGTCTTCCCGAGTAAAGGCGTTTTGTTTGGTCATGCGAGCTCCTCAATAGTCCCGTGCGGCAGGGTGGGGCAAATCTTCCCGGCCGATCGAAGCGTTCATGCCTCGAGTCGACAGCCTACTCATAGACTATTGCGTTGTGGTGAAAGTCACAGCACCAAGGACATGAATGTACACTTGTGCACTGAAATTATTATTCAAGCCCCTTTTCGGGCCTGTTCGGGTGCCTAAGACTGCCGCACTTTCGCCTTTCACGCCAGTCGCAGATAGCCGAAAGGACAGCACTACTGCACCCATCGCTGCAGAATTTGCTGCAGATCAGTGCGTTTGAACGGCTTGGCCAGGTAATCGTTCATGCCCGCCGTGAGACAAGCTTCGCGGTCCCCCTGCAAGGCGTTGGCCGTCAGGGCGATGATCGGCAGGTCCAGGCAGCCGGGCAGTTGGCGAATCTGTCGGGTGGCTTCATAGCCGTCGATGACCGGCAATCGGCAGTCCATCAGAATCGCCTCGAAAATCAGACTCTCGGCACTGCGTACCGCCTGCGCGCCATCGGTGGCGACGCTCACAGTAAAGCCCAGACTGCGCAACATTGCTTCGATCACCGTCTGGTTGACCGGATTATCCTCCACCAGCAACACATTGCGTCCTTCGCCATGGCCCTTGCCCGTCGGCACCCGTGGCGGCGCGAGTTCCGGCAGCGCCTGCTTATAGAGGGCCAAGGGGATTTCCAGGGTGAACACCGAGCCGCGACCCTCTTCGCTCTGGGCGCGCAACGTACCGCCCATGCGCTCGGCCAGGGTGCGGGCAATCGGCAAGCCCAGCCCGGTGCCGCCGTAACGTCTTGAAATGGAACTGTCGGCCTGCTGGAACGCGTTGAACATCAATTCCAGGCTTTCGGACGAAATTCCGATGCCGCTGTCGCGCACGGTGCAGGTGAACCACAACAATTCGTGATCCAGGGATTGCCACTGCGGCTCGATGGACACGCGGCCCTGTTCGGTGAATTTCAGCGCGTTGCCGATCAGGTTGACCAGAATCTGCCGGATCCGCGTCGGATCGCCCTGAACCTGCAAGGCGCGCATGTCGTTGGGGACCAACAGCTCAAGGTCGAGCTTGCGTTGCGCCGCGCTGTGCTGGAAGGACTGGGCGCAACTGCCGATCAGGTCCGCGAGGTTGAACGGAATATGCTCCAGCTCCAGTTCCGAACGCTCGATGCGCGAGAAGTCGAGAATGTCGTTGATCACCTTGAGCAGGTGTTCGGTGGACTCCGAGGCCAGCGCCGCGTATTCGACCTGCTCCTCGGTCATGTCGGTGGTTTCGAGCAATTGCAGCATGCCCAGCACACCATTCATGGGCGTGCGCAGTTCGTGGCTCATCATCGCCAGGAAATCGGATTTGGCGTTGTTGGCCTTTTCCGCTTCCTCGCGGGTCTGGATCAACTGCGACATGGCTTGATGCTGTTCGCGGCTGGCCTGTTCGAGACCTTCGGCCAGGTTATTGATGTGTTGCGACAGAGCGCCCAGTTCGGTGTCATCGACGATCGGCAGCGGCGTGGTGTAGTCGCCTTTCTGGATCGCCTTGACCGCGTTGCCGATGTCGCGGATCGGTTGCGACAGACTGCCTGCCAGGCGTCGGGCCAGCAGGAAGGTAAACAGCAGGGCGAACAACGCGAGGATCCCGGCCTTGAACAGGATCTCCTGCTGGCGCTGGCTGAAGGCGTCGTTGGACAGGCCGACGATCACCCGCCCCAGATAATCTTCGCTCGGCGCACTGATCGACGTGCGGGTGTTCTGGAAAAAGTCATTGTTCAGCGCAATCCGTTGCAGCCGCACCGGCGCCTGGAACACCTCGACTTGCTGCGAGCGGTTGTGGGATTCCGACGGTTGCTCGACGTACACCAGAATCCGGTTGGCGTTGTCCTGCACTTCCAGGAACCGCACGTTCGGCGTGGCCAGCGTGGCCTTGAGCAAACTTTCCAGCACGTCGTTGTTGCCGGAAATCACCCCGTACTCGGTGGCCGGCGCCAGTTGGTTGGCGATCAGTTGACCGGTGTGGTTGAGTTCCTGGCGCAGGTCCTGGATTCGCACGAACGTGAAGAAACTGATCAACAGCAACGTCAGCAACAGGGCAGGGCCGAGGCTGATAATTTGAGTGCGAGTGTTGATGTCCCAACGGCGTCGGAAGGTCATGGGCGGCTTTCTCCTTCGGCCAACGTTGTTGCGACAGATGCTTCATTCATCTGTTCAATACCTAATGAACGAGCCACTTGTGGATTGCTTAAGACTTTGAAGTGCCTGGGGTAGAGCGTGCGTGGCCAACTGGCCGGTGGCCGGTCGAGCAAATCGTCGAGAATCGCCAGCCAGTCGCTCTGGTCGCTGTAGGTGCTGGCCAGGCTGCCGGCCTTGACGAAAGCGGCGTTGGGGCCGATCAGCGCCATCTGCCGGGCATAGCTGCTGAGCAGCAGGTTTTTCGCGGTTTTCGGGTTGTACAGGTCGGGGTCGTCGAGGCCCAGGAGCACGTCGCTGTTTTTCAGCAATGTCTGTAGCGGGCGGCTGTCATTGGTGTTGTCCCAGGGTTCGGTGACGATCTCAAGGCCCAGGGGCAGGGCGGCCAGGCGCAGTTCTTTCAAGAGAAACTCGCTGTGCCGGTCATACAGCACGCCAACGCGACGAACCTGGGGCAGGATCAACCGGGTCAGGCGCAATTGCCGCTCCAGTGGCGGATCGCTCCACAACAGGCTCAAGTGGTTTGGCAGCTCATTGTTCAGGCGTTGCCGCGCTTGCAGGCGGCTGATGCGCAACACCAGCGTCGCCGGCCCCTGGTTGTCTTGCAGACGCCAGTCGAGGCTCGGCAGGTCGAGCAGGATCAGGCGCGTGCCGGTGGGCAATTTTCCCGGCGCCGGCAGGCTGGCCAGGGGCTGGAAACGCACGCTGTCGGTGGGACGCAACTCGCTCAAGGCCTGGGTGAAGGATTGCACGCCAGGGCTGTCTTCGGCGCCGGTCAACAGAATCTCCACGGCGCTGGCCGGCAGACTGCACAGCAGTGCGCTGACGACCAGGCACAACCCGGCCAGCAATCGGCCAAGGGTTGGCGTCTTCCGTGACTGAGGCTGCATCTAAAACGCCAGCTCCGCGCTGAAGTAGAGCACCCGGCGCTCGTCGTAATTATTGTCGACGAAGGTGGTGGGCTGATTGTCGAGGCGTTGTTGCAGCACGCCGGCCAGTTCCAGGTTGGCCTTGCCCAGGTTGATACGCTTGGCGATGCGCGTGTCGATCCGTTCGAAGCGGTAGCCGTTCAGCGCGTCGTCCCCATAGTAGAAGAGCGCGCTGTTCCAGCCCTGGCCCCAGTCGCGCAACCAACCCGCAGAGCCGCTGTTGCGCGCGGTCTGCTGTTGGTCCAGCGGATTGCTGGCCTTGGCATCGACGTAGGCATAGGTCAGGCGCAGCCGATCGGCGCTGCTGACGTGCCAGTCCAGTTGGGTTTCAGCCCCGGTGAACCGCGAGTCGTTGGCGTTGCTGGCGATGTACTGGTTGTTGCGCAACGGCTCACTGATCATGCCGGTGATTTCGTCGTAGAACAGCTTCACATCCACCGCCAGGCCCAGCTCGGCGAAGACGCCGTTGTAGCCCAGTTCCCGGGAGCGCATGCGCTCCTTGTCGAGGTCGCCGGGGCCACGGGTCTTCACGAAGTAACGGGCGCTGGTCTGGCCATAGGCGCTGGGCCGCAGGTTGGTCACCTGGTAGCTCCAGTTCACGTTGTTCTCGAACATGTCCGGGGAGCGAATGGCTTCGGAATACACCGCGCGCAAGCCATGGCGCGGGTTGATCAGGTAATTGACCGCCACCCGCGGGGTCAATGAGCTGCCGGTCAATTGCGTGTCTTCGAACATGGCGCCGCCCTGGAGCAACCAGTGTTCGCTGGCGCGCCACTCGAGTTGGCCGAACGTGCGCCACGTGGTGTCGTCGAGCGTGCCATTGAAGTAGGTCTCGGAATCTGCCCGGTCGTAACGATAGTTCATGCCGCTGACCAGTCGCAGACTATCGGACAGGCTCAAGGTGTCCTGCAATTCGAGGTCGTAGCGCGATTCCCGGGCACTCTGGTCGATGTCGCCGCACAGGGTTCGGCGGGCGCCGTTTTTCCATTGCTCCAGCACTTGATTGCCCAACGCCTGTTCCGCCGCAGTGCCCGCCGGTGCGCCGGGGCCGGTATAGCGATCCATGTTGCGTGCCAGGCGTTCGGCGTAGTTCGGGTTGAGTTGCCACAGGTCCGTCAACTGCGGGCTGAACGATACCTCAGCGTCACAGGCGCGCCAGGTCTGCTGGCGATCCCAGTGCTGTGCCGAGCCCTGGATATACAGGCTGTGATCGGGATTGATGTCGAGGTTCCAGCGCAGGGAACCAGCGTAATCCTTGGCGACAACGTCGGAATTGTTCCCGGCGGCGGTAATCCCGGAGAACACCGGGCGGTAGGTGTAGGGCCGCTGGTTGGTGCCGTCCTTGGCATTCAATTGCCAGTCGATGCTTTGGCTCTCATTGAGCGTCTGGCTGACGGCGAGGTTGAAACGGTTCAAGCGTCGACTGTCGCGATAATCGGCGCCAGTGCGATCCGAATCGAAGCCATCGTCTTGCTGTCCGGACAACGACAAACGCAGATCGCCGCCGTCCCAACCGGTGCCCTGGCTGGCGTAGAAATCATCGATGCCGCGCTGGCCCCGGGTCACTTTCAACCGCGTGCCGTGGCTGTCCGCCGGGTTGCGCGTGATGATGTTGACCACCGCCATCAGCGCGTTGGCGCCATAGCTGACGGTGTTCGGGCCGCGAAAGACTTCGATGCGCTCGATGTCTTCCATGGCCACCGGAATATCGCTCCAGTCCACCGTGGCCAGGCCGGCGCGGTACACCGAACGGCCATCGATCAGCACCTGCATGCGCCGGGCTTCGCTGGCGTTGGTGCCGTGGTAATTCACCGCCGCCTGGTTGCCATTGATGTTGCCGACCATCATCCCCGGCACCAGCCGCAGCAACTCGCTGATGTCCCGGGCGCCGCTGGCGTTGATCAGCTCGCTGTCGAGCACCGTCATGCTCCCCGGCACGGCGGCCGGCGACTGTTTCAGCCGCGTGGCCGTCAGCACCTGGGGCAGCGGCTCGTTGTCGAGGAACAGATCATCAGCCAGCAAGGCCGGGCTGAACATCAGCGCCAGGACCAGCGACGAACGAGGTGAGGAAGGGCCAAAAGACACGACACAGCCTTGATAGCGATTAAGTGGCGCGCATGTTAACCGAGCTCAGTGACTTTTCCAGTCACGTTACGGGCATTTTCCTAGGATTTGTTGGTCTTCTTCCTACAAGTGTCGGTAATTGATGCGGGGGCTGGCCGCCACTGGGCCGCTCCGTATAATGCCGGCATCGCCACTGGTATGGATTAACGGATTGCATATGACTGAACAGCGCCCAATTGCGGTCCTGGGAGGCGGAAGTTTTGGTACCGCCGTGGCAAATCTTCTGGCCGAGAACGGGCTTCAAGTCCGGCAGTGGATGCGTGACCCCGAACAGGCCGAGGCCATCCGGGTCAATCGCGAGAACCCGCGTTACCTCAAAGGCATCAAGATTTTGCCGGGCGTGGAAGCCGTCACTGACCTGCAAGCAACGCTGGAGGCCTGCGACCTGTGCTTCGTCGCGCTGCCGTCCAGCGCGTTGCGCTCGGTACTGGCCCCGCACGCCGAACGCTTGAGCGGCAAACTGCTGGTGAGCCTGACAAAAGGCATCGAAGCCCACACCTTCAAGTTGATGAGCGAGATTCTCGAAGAGATCGCGCCGCAAGCCCGTATCGGCGTGTTGTCCGGGCCGAACCTGGCCCGCGAAATCGCCGAGCACGCACTGACCGCCACGGTGGTCGCCAGCGAAGACGAAGAACTGTGCGCGCGGGTCCAGGAAGCGCTGCACGGTCGTACCTTTCGCGTGTACGCCAGCGCCGACCGTTACGGCGTGGAGCTGGGCGGGGCGCTGAAAAACGTCTACGCGATCATCGCCGGCATGGCGGTGGCGCTGGGCATGGGTGAAAACACCAAGAGCATGCTGATCACCCGGGCGTTGGCGGAAATGACCCGTTTTGCGGTGAATCAGGGCGCCAACCCGATGACCTTCCTTGGTCTGGCGGGCGTGGGTGATTTGATCGTCACCTGCTCGTCGCCGAAAAGCCGTAATTACCAGGTCGGGTTTGCCCTCGGCCAGGGTTTGAGTCTGGAAGAAGCGGTGACGCGCCTGGGTGAAGTGGCCGAAGGCGTGAACACGCTGAAAGTGCTCAAGGCCAAATCCCAGGAAGCGGGGGTGTACATGCCGCTGGTCGCCGGACTGCATGCGATTCTGTTTGAAGGGCGCACGCTTGAGCAGGTGATCGAACTGTTAATGCGCGCCGAACCGAAGACCGATGTCGACTTTATCTCCACCAGTGGTTTCAACTGATTACTTAATCCAGGGGCAGGGAGTACGGGATATGAACGATCCGAAAGTGGAAGCCAAGTACGAGTCCATCCTGCTGCGGGTGTTGTGGATGATCGTCTTCTTGCTGGTCTGGCAAGTGGCGCAATTCATCCTCGGCGCGGTGGTGCTGGTGCAGTTGATCTATCGTTTGATCTATGGCGCCCCGAGCGCCAGCCTGATGAACTTCGGCGACAGCCTGAGCCAGTTCCTGGCGCAGATCGGTCGTTTCGGCACGTTTCACAGCGACCAGAAGCCCTGGCCGTTCGCCGACTGGCCGACGCCGCGTACACCGGAAGGTGAAGCGCCGCACGTGGTGGCGCCTGCTCCCCATCCGGTTCGAGATGAGGAACCGAAACTATGAAACTCTGGGTATTGCGTCATGGTGAAGCCGAGCCACACGGCACGCGTCCGGACTCCGAGCGGGCACTGACCGCCCACGGGCGTGAAGAAGTACTGCGCACTGCCGCCGAGTTGATCGGCCGGCCGATTACGGCCATCTATGCCAGTCCGTACCTGCGCGCGCAGGAGACCGCGGAAATTGTGCGCACGGCGCTGGGGTTCGCCCCCGAGATCCGCACCGTCGAGTGGCTGACCCCGGACAATCGCCCGCAAGCGGTGGCCGAGCAGTTGGTGTCGGTCGATCACGCGTTGCTGGTCAGCCATAACCCGCTGGTGGGCAACCTGCTGGGTTACCTGCAGCACGGGCATGTGCAGGACCCGGAAGCGGTGAAAACCGCGGGCCTGGCCGAGCTCGAAGGCGAGTGGCCGCTGGCGGGGGCGATGAAGCTCAAGGGCATCAAGCACCCATAGCCCCTGAAGGAACCGGATCAATGTGGGAGCGGGCTTGCTCGCGAAAGCGGTGTGTCAGACAACATTGATGTCGACTGACACGCCCTCTTCGCGAGCAAGCCCGCTCCCACAGGGGACCGCATCGAACCATTTTTTTGTGTGAAATAGTTAACCAAGCACTTGCTTGGTTGACTACGCTTGCTCCAGACCAAAAACACAGGAGCAAGCCGCATGTCTGCTGCCTTTCGTTTGCCGCTGGACGTGTTCTACGAGCGTGAAGCCCGCCATCCCCGCCAACGGTTTCTGGTCCAGCCGCTGGGCGGTGGCCAGGTCGAAACCCTGACCTGGGAGGACGTCGGCCATCAGGCCCGCTGCGCCGCGCACTGGTTGCGCGCCCGGGAACTGCCCCAGGGCAGCCACATTGCCCTGATCTCGAAAAACTGCGCCCACTGGATCATCGCCGACCTGGCAATCTGGATGGCTGGCCACGTGTCGGTGCCGCTGTACCCCAACCTCACCGCTGAATCCGTCGCCCAAGTGCTCGAACATTCCGAAGCCGCACTGGCGTTCATCGGCAAGCTCGATGACTGGCCCGGCATGTCCCGAGGGGTCAGCCCCGACCTGCCGACCATCAGCCTGCCCCTGCATCCGCCGGGCACCTTCACTTTCAGCTGGGATGATTTGCTCAAGAGCTCGCCGATCCAGGATGACCCGAAACCTGCCGCCGAGCAGTTGGCGACCATCATCTACACCTCCGGCACCACCGGGCTGCCCAAAGGCGTGATGCACAGCTTCGGCAACCTCGGCTTCGCCACTACCCGTGGCACGCAGTTGTTCGGTCTTGATGAGTCGGATCGCCTGCTGTCCTACCTGCCGCTGTGTCACGTCGCCGAGCGGATGTTCGTCGAACTCGCGTCGATCTATACCGGACAAACCGTGTTCTTTGCCGAGAGCCTCGACACCTTCCTCACTGATTTGCAACGCGCCCGGCCGACCGCGATGTTCGGCGTGCCGCGTATCTGGACCAAATTCCAGATGGGCGTGTACAGCAAGATCCCGGCAAAACGCCTCGACTTCCTGCTCGGTCTGCCGATCATCGGCAAGCGGGTCGGGCACAAAGTCCTTGCCGGGCTGGGGCTGGATGCGTTGCGCATTGCCTTGTCCGGCGCCGCCCCGGTGCCGCAGACCTTGTTGCAGTGGTATCGCAAACTGGGGCTGGACGTGCTGGAGGTGTATGGCATGACTGAAAGCTGTGGCTACTCGCACATCGGCCGCCCGGGAGATGACAAACCCGGCTGGATCGGCAAGCCCTGCCCGGAGGTCGAGGTGCGGATCGCCGAGACGGGCGAAGTCATGGTGCGCAGCGGTGCAACCATGCTCGGCTATTTCAAGGAACCGGAGAAAACCGCCGACACCCTCACCGAGGACGGCTTCCTGCGCACCGGCGACAAGGGCGAACAAGACGCCGAAGGCAACCTGCGCCTGACCGGGCGCCTGAAGGAAATCTTCAAGACCAGCAAAGGCAAATATGTGGCCCCGGCACCGATCGAGAATCGCCTGGCGGTGCATTCGCGAATCGAGCAAGTGTGCGTGGTCGGCGATGGCTTGAGCGCGCCTTTGGGGCTTTGTGTGTTGTCGGCGGTAGGTTTGCAGGACGCGGCGAGTTCGGCGCGCAATGCCTTGCATTCCAGCCTGGAAAAGCTCCTGGAAGAGGTCAACGCCGCCCTCGACAAACATGAACGCTTGCGCCGGTTGGTGGTGGTCAAGGACAGCTGGGCGGTGGAAAACGGCTTCCTCACACCAACCCTGAAGATCAAGCGCAATGTGATCGAAGCGGCATACGGCGCCCGTTTTGAAGAATGGAGCGAGCGCAACGAAGCGGTGCTGTGGCAGGATTGAGCGACGAACAACATCAATAAAGGAAGTCAGCGATGAGTCTGTGGCGTACCGCTCCGAACATTGAACAATTGAATGCCATCCAGAAAAACACCATCGGCGAAGTGCTGGATATCCGCTTCGAAAGCTTCGACGACGAGTCCCTGACCGCGAGCATGGTCATCGACCATCGCACGCACCAGCCATATGGCCTGCTGCACGGCGGCGCCTCGGTGGTGCTGGCAGAATCGGTCGGCTCCATGGCCAGTTATTTGTGCATCGACGCCAGCAAGTTTTATTGCGTGGGACTGGAAATTAACGCCAACCACCTGCGCGGTTTGCGCAGCGGGCGGGTGACGGCGGTGGCCAAGGCGATTCATATCGGCCGCACGACCCATGTCTGGGATATCCGCTTGACCAGCGATGAAGGCAAGGCCAGTTGCGTGTCGCGGTTGACCATGGCGGTGGTGCCGTTAGGGGAGAATCCGCCCTCCCGTTGATACGCGGCCCTGTGTAGCAGCTGGCGCAGCCTGCGTTCGGCTGCGCAGCAGTCGTAAAACCTGAGTACGCGGTACATCAGATATGCCGAGTAATTTTACTTGGCGGCTGCTTCGCAGCCGAACGCAGGCTTCGCCAGCTGCTACAGGGATATGCGTCATAGCGCTGGCCGGACTGTCACCCTTCCTGTCAGTTACAGTCATTGCTGTCGTCCACCGTCTTACGGACAATCAACGCACGTTTCTCGCCCATGGATTGACCGGTATGTCGCAGCAGATCTTTTTCGCCCACGCCAATGGCTTTCCTTCGGGGACCTACGGCAAGTTGTTCGCGGCGTTGGCGCCTGAATATCAGGTGACGCATCTGGAGCAGCATGCCCATGACCCGCGTTTCCCGGCCGATGACAACTGGCGCAACCTGGTGGACGAGCTGATCCATCACCTCAAGCGCCAATCGGAACCGGTCTGGGGCGTCGGCCATTCTTTCGGCGGCGTGTTGCACCTGCACGCGGCCCTGCGTTGCCCCGAGTTATATCGCGGTGTGGTGATGCTCGATTCGCCGGTGCTGACCCGTGCCGATCAATGGGTCATCCTCGCCGCCAAGCGTTTCGGTTTCATCGATCGCCTGACACCGGCCGGTCGCACTCTGGGCCGGCGCGAAGAGTTTGCCGACCTGGAGAGTGCCCGCCGCTATTTCGCCGACAAAACCCTGTTTCGCGGTTTCGACCCGGAATGCTTCGACGCCTACCTGCAACACGGTTTGCACAAGGTCGGCGACAAACTGCGCCTGCGCTTCGACCCGGCCACGGAAATCAGCATTTACCGTGGCGTACCCCACACCAGCCCCGGTCGTGCACGGCAATTGAAAGTACCGTTGGCGGTGGTGCGCGGTAACAACAGCCGCGTGGTCATGCGTCATCACGCCAGCTCCGTCGGGCGCATGCCGTTGGGCGAATCCCTGACCATGCCCGGCGGCCACATGTCTCCCCTCGAACGTCCCCAGGACACCGCCACGCTGCTGAAAAACCTGTTCAGCCGCTGGGAAGGTCGCCGCCAGCAGGATTGCGCATGAGCAGCGTCGTCGAAGAAGTCCGCCTGAGCCTGCCGCACATCGAGTTGGCGGCGCATCTGTTTGGCCCGGAGGATGGCTTGCCGGTAATCGCCTTGCACGGCTGGCTGGACAACGCCAACAGCTTTGCCCGCTTGGCGCCAAAACTCAAAGGCTTGCGCATCATCGCCCTGGACATGGCCGGTCATGGCCACTCCGGGCACCGGCCAATTGGCGCCGGCTACGCGATGTGGGATTACGCCCACGACGTGCTGCAAGTCGCCGAACAGCTTGGACTGAAGAAGTTTGCGCTGCTGGGCCACTCCATGGGCGCGATTGCTTCGTTGATCATCGCCGGATCGATGCCGGAGCGGGTCACGCATCTGGCCTTGATCGATGGCGTCATTCCTCCTACAGACAAAGGCGAAAATGCGGCCGAGCGCATGGGCATGGCCCTGCAAGCGCAACTGGACCTGCGGGAGAAACGCAAACCGGTGTACAACACGCTGGACCGGGCCATCGAAGCGCGGATGAAAGGCCTGGTGGCGGTCAGTCGCGAAGCCGCCGAACTGTTGGCGCAACGGGGCCTGATGCCGGTGCCGGGCGGTTACACCTGGCGCACGGACAGCCGCCTGACGCTGCCATCGCCGCTGCGTCTTACGCAAGAACAAGCCATGGCTTTCGTCCAGCGCATCACTTGTCCTACGCTGCTGGTGGTGGCGGCTGACGGCATGCTCGCCAAACATCCCGAATTGCTGGAGCGTCTACCCTTTAGCCGTGAACAGCTGCCAGGTGGCCATCATTTGCACCTGAATGACGAGACCGGTGCCGACCTTGTCGCAGACTGTTTCAATCGGTTCTTCGCCGTTCCTTGACTTGCGCCGGGCAACTGTCGAGGCTGGGCGGGTTGAAATCGGAGACAACCATGAAAGATCTCTACACCGCTGCGACCCCGAATGGCCTCAAGGTCGCCCAGGCCATGCTGATCCGATGAGCCTGCCTAAGCGTTCACTCAGCCTGTTGGCGTTGTGTTGTTTCAGCCCTTTGTTGTTTGCTGCCGATATTCCGGGCAGCCAGGACCTGCCGATCGTGCCACGCCTGGCCGATGCGCAGATTGTCGACTATCGCCCACCGGTGGAGCTTGAGCGGATCTATCCGCTGGGCTCGATCCGCAAGATCAGCGGCCAGTTGCGCTTCGACGGTCAAGTCAGCGCCCGTGGCCAAACCACCTCGGTGACCTACGAGCTGCCGCCGGAACATTCCTCCACCGAAGCGTTTACCGCCGCCCGCGAAGCCTTGCAGAAGCAGGGCGCCGAATTGCTGTTCTGGTGCCAGGCCCGTGATTGCGGCGAAAGCAGCCTGTGGGCCAACGAAGTCTTCGGCAACTCCAAGCTTTATGGCGCCGATGAGCAACAAGCGTATTTGCTGCTGCGACTGGCGGCGCCCAACGACAATTCGCTGGTGGCGCTCTACAGCATCACCCGCGGTAATCGCAAAGCCTACCTGCACGTTGAACAGTTTGACTCGGCAGCGCCGCTGGGGGATTTGTTGCCGACCTCGGCCACCCTGCTGCGCCAGCTCAAAAGCACCGGTGAGCTCGACTTCCCTAAACTCAGTGCCGATCCCGACGACACTTGGCTGCGTTTGATTTCCCGTGGCCTGAACCTGGATACCACGCTGCGGGTCAGTGTTTCCGGGGCCAAGGCCGAAGCCTGGCGCCAAGCGCTGATCGCCCTGGGCGTACGCGCGGCGCGCATGGAAACCGGCAGCGTCGAGGGCTCTGGCCTGCACATCGAACTGTTGCGATAAGTTGCATCCGGCGAACGCGTCCCGCGCGTTCGCCTACTCTTTGGCTGACTGACTTTTTTCGAGATTTGCATGATCAATAACGATCGGCTGTTGGTGCAGATTCTGCTCCTGGTGCTGTTTGGTGCGAGCTTCTGGGTGATGGCGCCGTTCTGGTCGACATTGTTCTGGGGCGCGGTGCTGGCGTTTGCCAGTTGGCCGCTGATGCGCTTGCTGACCCGTTGGCTCAATGGCCGGGAATCCCTGGCGGCGGCCTTGCTGACCCTGGGCTGGATGTTGCTGGTGGCGGTGCCGTTGGTGTGGCTGGGGTTCAACCTGGCGGACCACGTGCGCGACGCCACGGTGTTCATCAAGGATGTGCAGGTCGATGGCCTGCCGGAAGCGCCGGTCTGGCTGGGCAGCATTCCCTTGGTTGGCGAGCGGCTGGTGGGCATCTGGAACAGCATCGACGAGCAGGGCGCGGCGCTGATGCTGGCGGTCAAACCTTATCTGGGGCAGGTCGGCAACTGGTTGCTGGCGCGCAGTGCGCAGATTGGCGGCGGCATTCTCGAACTGACCCTGAGCATTGTCTTTGTGTTCTTTTTCTACCGCGACGGGCCGCGCCTGGCAGCGTTTGTCCATAGCTTGCTGTCACGCCTGATCGGTGACCGCGCCGGGTATTACATCGAACTGGTCGCCGGCACTGTGCAACGGGTGGTCAACGGGGTAATTGGCACCGCGGCGGCCCAGGCGATCCTGGCGTTGATCGGCTTCCTGATCGCCGGGGTTCCCGGAGCGTTGGTGCTGGGGATCGTGACGTTCCTGTTGAGCCTGATCCCGATGGGGCCGCCGCTGATCTGGATTCCGGCCACGGCCTGGTTGGCCTGGAAGGGCGAGTACGGGATGGCGGTGTTCCTCGGCATCTGGGGCACGTTCATCATCAGCGGCGTGGACAACGTGCTGAAGCCGTACCTGATCAGTCGAGGCGGGAATCTGCCGTTGGTGATCGTGCTGCTGGGGGTTTTTGGCGGGTTGATTGCTTTCGGGTTTATCGGGCTGTTCATCGGGCCGACGTTGTTGGCGGTGGCGTATAGCCTGCTGACCGACTGGAGCAAGAGCCAGGCGCGAGTCGAAGATCGCCGCTGATTGGCTTTTGTAGGAGCTGCCGAAGGCTGCGATCTTTTGATCTAAAAAAGCCCACTGACCCGTAAAGGTCAGTGGGCTTTTTGTTGGGGTGTAGGGCCTCTTCGCGGGCAAGCCCACTCCCACACTGGTTTTGTGTCGATCACGAATCCTGTGGGAGCGGGCTTGCTCGCGAAGCTTTTTGCCTCAGCTCGTAACGTTCAGGTATTTCCCCACGCTCGCCACGTTATCCAGCGAATACTGCTTGCTCAAATTGGCGATCATTTTCTGCAGCGCTTCGCTCACATTCGACTGATCGGTAGAGCTGTCGCTGTTTTTCTCGCGACCCGCCTGCAACGCTGCTTTGAGTTCATCGCTGCTGACGCCACCGCTGCTGTCGCTGTCGAGGATCTTCAGCAACGCGGCGCTGGTGTCGGTGGAGGTCGAAGAACTGCTGGTGCTTGCCTGCAACGCGCTGCTCAGTTCCGTGGCGCTGACGCTGCCGTCGCTATCCGTATCGAGTTGGCTGAACAACTGGTCGCTGGAGGCCTGCTGCGGCGGCGGTGGGCTCATCGCAGCGTCGAGTTCGTCCTTGCTGACGGTGCCGTCCTGATTTTTGTCCAGGGCCGAGAAGATTTCCTTGCTGTCGGCCGTGCTGCCAGCGGCGGTCAGGCCATTGCTCAACTCATCGCTGCTGAGATTACCGTCGCTATCGGCGTCCAGCACGCCAAGGAGTGCGTCGGCCAGATCAGTATTCGGTGCCTGATCTTGCGGAGGAGAGGGTGGCGCCATCGCGGCCATTTCTTCACTGCTCAGGCTGCCGCTGTCGTCGCTGTCCAGGTCGGTGAAGTTTTTGCTCAGGTCGGCTAACAGACGATTATCGGGTTTCTCGGTCTGGGCGGTTTTCAACTCGTCCTGACTCACCGAGCCGTCGCCATTGGTGTCGAGCTTGGTTAACAGTTGTTTCTGGAACTCCGCGCGGCGGGCGGCGTTGGCCGTCGTGCTGCTGGTGCTCGTGCTGGTATAGCTCGTGTAGTTACTGCTGACGCTACCGATCATTGGGCTCACTCCTTTGGACGGAAAACCGGTGAGTGCACCGGTTTATGCAGCCTCAAGGGGCAAGTTGTCGTGGGTATGTGGCGTTTGTACCGGTGGGTACACAGAGTCAGCTGGCCAGCCCGAGATCCCCTGTGGGAGCGAGCCTGCTCGCGAAGGTAATCTGACAGTCGACATAGATGTTGAATGTTAAATCGCTTTCGCGAGCAGGCTCGCTCCCACAGGGGGATCTATGTTTCACAGGGGACTTGTGTGGCTCAGGTGCGGGGCAGGTTGATGACCGCCGTCAACCCGCCACCCGGCGTCTCTTCCAGGCTCAACTGCCCACCCAAGCGTTCCGCCGCTTCCCGGGCAATCGTCATACCGAGGCCGACGCCGCCGGAGTTGCGATTGCGCGAACCCTCCAGGCGAAAGAACGGTTCGAACACCGCTTCCCGTTTGTCTGGCGCGATCCCCGGCCCGTGATCTATCACTCGGATCACCAGATGTTCACGGCTGTCTTCGAGGGTAATCAGCGCTTGCCCGGCATACCGCAGGGCATTGTCCATCAAGTTATTGATGCACGAGCGCAAGGCCATCGGCTGGACTTGCAACGGCGCGCAATGACCGCTGGCCTGGACGTCCGCGCCTTGGTCCTGGGCGTTTTCGCTCAGGGACTCCACCAGCGCCTGCACGTCCATCCATTGCCGGGCCTCGCTGGTGCGTTGCTCGTGCAGGTAGGTGAGGGTGGCGTCGAGCATGCCGATCATGTCGTCCAGATCCTGACGCATCTGGCCTTGCAGCTTGTCGTCGTCGATCTGTTCCAAGCGCAGCTTGAGCCGCGACAGCGGCGTGCGCAGGTCGTGGGACACCGCGCCGAGCATCCGCGAACGCTGCTGCACTTGCTCGATGATCCGGCGCTGCATCTTGTTGAAGGTGTGGGCTGCTTGCCGCGCTTCCCGGGGGCCGGACTCGTCCAGCGGCGGGCTGTCGAGGTTTTCGCTCAAGCGCTCGGCGGCATCGCTCAGGCGCTGGATCGGTCGGCTCAGCAACTTGGCGCCGTACCAGGCGGCAATGATCAACGAAACCAGTTGAAAAGTCAGCGGCACCAACGGCCCGCCGAACCACGGCCGGGGCGGGCGTTTTTCGAAACGCGGGTCCATCGGTGGGCGCCGCCCGTCGAAGTTCTCGGAAAATCCCGGCGGTGGCGGAGGGGGAGGCGGGCCGTAATGGCGAAACCAGAGAAACGCCAGCAGGTGCGCCAGGATAATCGCGATCAACAGCACGCCAAACAGGCGCCCGAACAGCGTATCGAAGCGCGCACGCATCAGCCGATGTCTCTCGCGTCGAACAGATAACCCTCACCGCGAACGGTCTTGATCAACTGTGGGTTCTTCGGGTCATCCCCGAGTTTCTGGCGCAGGCGCGACACCAGCAAGTCGATGCTGCGATCAAAGGCTTCGATCGAACGACCCCGGGCGGCATCGAGCAATTGTTCGCGGCTGAGCACCCGGCGCGGACGTTCGATGAATACCCAGAGCAGGCGGAATTCGGCGTTGGACAGCGGCACCACCAGCCCATCGGCGGCGATCAACTGGCGCAGCACGCTATTGAGACGCCAATTGTCGAAGCGAATATTCGCACGCTGTTCGGTGCGATCGTCGCGCACCCGCCGCAGAATCGTCTGAATCCGCGCCACCAGTTCCCGTGGCTCGAACGGCTTGGCCATGTAGTCGTCGGCCCCCAGTTCCAGGCCGATGATCCGGTCGGTGGGTTCGCAGCGCGCGGTGAGCATCAGGATCGGGATGTCCGATTCCGCACGTAGCCAGCGGCACAGGGACAAACCGTCTTCGCCGGGCAGCATCAGGTCGAGCACCACCACGTCGAAATGTTCCGCTTGCAGCGCCAGGCGCATGGCTGCGCCATCGGTGACGCCGCTGGCGTGGATATTGAACCGGGCCAGGTAGTCGATCATCAATTCGCGGATCGGGACGTCATCGTCGACGATCAGGGCACGAATGCTCCAGCGTTTGTCGTCGCCGGGCGCTTTTTGATCGTCGTTCACAGGTGCAGGGGTGTTGTGCATGCGTGGGTTCATCTGCCAGGTAGGCTGCCAACCACAAAGATGGGCTGCGAGGTTGTGGCTTCAGCATAGGCGTCCAGCCCTAAGGCGGGAAGTGCTGTAAGGACGTGTTGCGGCTGCCGAGGGTAGCGATGCCCTTTGTTGTGGGCGTGTCCTGTGTGTATCGGGCTCGACACAATTGGCGCGCCCGCTAGGCTTACCAGAGTCTGCGGGACGATTTACCGATCATCGGGTCCCGCAGCGGCGCTGGTTCCGCTACAATGCGCGCCGATTTCGTCCTGCCTGAGAGCCCGCACATGTCCGTCTGCCAGACTCCTATCATCGTCGCCCTGGATTTCCCCACCCGTGACGCCGCACTGAAGCTGGCCGACCAGTTGGACCCGAAACTGTGCCGGGTCAAAGTCGGCAAGGAACTGTTCACCAGTTGCGCCGCGGAAATCGTCGGCACCCTGCGTGACAAGGGTTTCGAAGTGTTCCTGGACCTCAAGTTCCACGACATCCCGAACACCACCGCCATGGCGGTCAAAGCGGCGGCGGAAATGGGCGTGTGGATGGTCAACGTGCACTGCTCCGGCGGTCTGCGCATGATGGCAGCGTGCCGTGAAGTGCTCGACCAGCGTACCGGCCCCAAGCCGCTGCTGATCGGCGTGACCGTGCTGACCAGCATGGAACGTGAAGACCTGGCGGGCATCGGCCTGGACATCGAGCCTCAGGAGCAAGTACTGCGCCTAGCCGCGCTGGCGGAAAAAGCCGGGATGGACGGTCTGGTGTGCTCGGCCCTGGAAGCCCAGGCCCTGAAAACGGCTCACCCGTCGTTGCAACTGGTGACCCCGGGGATTCGTCCGGCGGGCAGCGCCCAGGACGACCAACGCCGCATCCTGACCCCGCGCCAGGCCCTGGATGCCGGTTCCGACTATCTGGTGATCGGCCGTCCGATCAGCCAGGCGGCGGATCCGGCGAAGGCATTGGCCGATGTCGTAGCCGAAATCGCTTAACCAGACACACCGAAGATCCAAAATGTGGGAGCGGGCTTGCTCGCGAAGAGGGAGTGTCAGTCGACATCATCATTGACTGATATACCGCTTTCGCGAGCAAGCCCGCTCCCACATTGGTTTGTGGTGTATTGAAGTGTTGCGTTAAACCTTCAACACCAACTTCCCGAAATTCTCCCCGCTGAACAACTTCATCAGCGTCTCCGGGAACGTCTGCAGTCCTTCGACAATATCTTCGCGGCTCTGCAACTGCCCCTTGGCCATCCAGCCGGCCATTTCCTGCCCGGCGGCGGCGAATTGCGCGGCGTAGTCCATCACCACAAAACCTTCCATTCGTGCGCGGTTGACCAGCAGCGACAGGTAGTTGGCCGGGCCCTTGACCGCTTCCTTGTTGTTGTACTGGCTGATGGCGCCGCAAATCACTACCCGTGCTTTGAGGGCAAGGCGACTCAGTACCGCGTCGAGGATGTCACCACCGACATTATCGAAATACACGTCCACGCCTTTCGGGCATTCGCGCTTGAGCCCGGCGACGACGTCTTCGTTTTTGTAGTCGATGACGCCGTCAAAACCCAATTCGTCGATGAGGAATTTGCACTTGTCCGCACCGCCGGCGATGCCGATCACGCGGCAGCCTTTGATCTTGGCGATCTGCCCGGCAATGCTGCCCACCGCACCGGCCGCGCCCGACAGCACCACGGTGTCGCCGGCCTTCGGTGCGCCGACGTCGAGCAGGGCGAAGTAAGCAGTCATGCCGGTCATGCCCAGTGCGGACAAGTAGCGCGGCAGTGGCGCCAGTTTCGGATCGACTTTGTAGAAACCCCGTGGCTCGCCAAGGAAATAATCCTGCACGCCCAGGGCGCCGTTGACGTAGTCCCCGACCGCAAAGCCCGGATTGTTCGATGCCACGACTTTGCCTACGCCCAATGCGCGCATGACCTCGCCGATACCGACCGGCGGGATGTAGGACTTGCCCTCGTTCATCCAGCCACGCATGGCCGGGTCCAGGGACAAGTATTCGTTCTTGACCAGGATCTGACCCGCCCCCGGCTCGCCGACCGGCACTTCTTGATAGGTGAACGTTTCGCGGGTCGCCGCGCCGACCGGGCGTTTGGCGAGCAGGAATTGGCGATTGGTCTGGGTAGTCATGGCAGGCACTCAAGATGAACGAAGCCTTGTTGATAGACCTTCATGGCCGATGCCGCAAGGTTGGCTGATGCGGCGAATGCAGGCCGATCCAGTGCAGTGATAGTGACTCGGGCGCCTCTATCACTGTGACTCATGGGCACTCAACCGGCCTTCTGATAGTGCTGCCGCACGCTACGCCCCGTGGATAGACTGCAAATACGCGATCCCCCGCCATCTTCTCTTCGAGGACAGAACAATGAGCATGACGTTTTCCGGCCAGGTAGCCGTTGTGACCGGTGCAGCCAACGGTATTGGCCGCGCCACCGCCCAGGCCTTTGCAGCCGAAGGCTTGAAGGTCGTGGTCGCCGATCTGGACACCGCGGGGGGCGAGGGCACCGTAGCGCTGATTCGTACAGCGGGCGGCGAAGCGACCTTCGTGCGTTGCAACGTCACCGTGGAGAGCGAGGTAAAACATCTGATGGACGAGGTGATCAATACCTACGGCCGCCTCGACTATGCCTTCAACAATGCCGGTATCGAGATCGAAAAAGGCAAGCTCGCCGACGGTACGATTGATGAGTTCGACGCGATCATGGGCGTCAACGTCAAAGGCGTCTGGCTGTGCATGAAGTATCAGTTGCCGTTGCTGTTGGCCCAGGGCGGCGGTGCGATCGTCAACACCGCATCGGTGGCCGGCCTTGGTGCGGCGCCGAAGATGAGCATCTACGCCGCCTCCAAGCACGCGGTGATCGGTCTGACCAAGTCAGCGGCCATCGAATACGCCAAGAAGAAAATCCGCGTGAATGCGGTGTGCCCGGCGGTGATCGACACCGACATGTTCCGCCGTGCCTACGAGGCCGATCCGAAGAAGGCCGAGTTCGCCAACGCGATGCACCCGGTCGGCCGCATCGGCAAGGTCGAGGAAATCGCCAGCGCCGTGTTGTACCTGTGCAGCGACGGCGCGGCCTTCACCACCGGGCATTCGCTGGCGGTGGATGGCGGTGTGACCGCGTTCTAAAAGTCGATAACGCAATCCCCTCATGTGGGAGCGGGCTAGCTCGCGAAGAGGGAGTGTCAGTCGATATCTATGTTGACTGATACGCCGCCTTCACGAGCAAGCCCGCTCCCACATGGGGTTGTGGCTAGCCGTGGGGGAATGTGTTTCAAATGGTTAGAACCGCCGCTTTTGGCGGCGTTGTCGCACAGCCTCGCACGCGCTCCTGTGATTAACTGCTGTCAGCAAAATGGACAGGAGTTTGCTTGCTCATGGAATTGAGAATTGATCGACAGGCAATGGTGCCCGTCGTACAGCAAATCGTCGACGGACTGGCGAGCTGGATCCGTCAAAGTGAAGTGCCGCCCGCGACGCGTTTGCCCTCCGTGCGACACATCGCGCGGCTCAATTTGCTCAGTCAATCCAGTGTCGTTGAAGCCTGCGAGCGCCTCGTCGCCCAAGGGATTCTGGCGTCGCGTCCCGGCTCGGGGTTCTTTGTCGCCGCGCCGGCGTCGGTTGCCCCGGACGCGTGGGATCTGCCCCGGTTCGAAGGTGCAGAGCTGATGCAAACGAGTTACCCCGACAGCTTGTCGGGTGAACTGATGCTGGGGTGTGGCGGGTTGCCCGAAAGCTGGCGCGAGACGGACGACCTCAGCTATGCCATCCGCCAGGTAGCCCGTACCGACATGGCTGGCCTCTTCAACTACAGCACGCCGCTGGGCTTGCTCGCGCTGCGCCAGCAGATCCTCAAGCGCTTGAAGCCACTCAATATCGAAGCCGACGAGAGTCGCGTCCTGACCACGGCCGGTGCTACCCAGGGCATCGACCTGATTGTGCGCACGTTGCTCAAGCCGGGGGATTGCGTGGTGGTGGAAAATCCCGGCTTTTCCCATCTGTTCGATTTGCTCAGGCTGCACGGCGTTCAGATGTTTGAAGTGCCACGCACCCCGCGCGGGCCCGACACGGAAGTGCTTGAACGCCTATTGATCAAGCACCGCCCCCGTGCGCTGTTCATCAATAGCTTCCACCACAACCCCACGGGCAGTTGCGTGACCCCCGTGGTGGCGCAACGGGTTCTTGAACTGAGCAAGGCCCATGGCGCGCGGGTGATCGAAGACGACGTTTACGCGGATTTGCACAATGCGCCCGGCACACGCCTCGCGGCTCTGGATGACGGTGCCGGGGTGATCTACGTCGGCAGTTTCTCGAAAACCCTCAGCAGCTCATTGCGCGTTGGCTTTGTGGTGGCCGACGCCGGGCTCATTGCGCGGCTGGCCGAGGTCAAGATGATCAGCAGCATGGGCGGGTCGCGGTTTTGCGAGTCGGTGCTGGCCAGCTTGTTGGCCACCGGCGCCTATCGCAAGTTGGTACAGCGCCAGCGCCAGCGTCTGAACGTGGACCGGGTCGCGGCATTGCAGGTGCTTGAAGATGCCGAATGGGAGGTGTTCGGCAAGCCTGCCGGCGGCTTGTTCATCTGGGCGCGATCACCGATGTCCGACTATGCTCAGTTGCGAACGCAGGCACGCCGTTTCGGTGTCCTGCTGTCTTCCCCGACGGCTTTCAGCCCGACTGGCGAGGCCAACGACTGGCAGCGAATCAATGTGGCCTATGCCTGTGATCCGCGGGCCCGCCGGTTTTTCCAGGCCACGGCTTCGAATCGACCTAAAACATTCTGAAAACGACGTGGGCGTAGCTTTTTGCCATTATTCCGACGCCAGAGACTTGTGTTGACACAGGCCCGTTGCGAATCTCCATCTACAGACTATGGCAGGGGACTACGAGCAATGATTTCGGCCGTGCAAGGACGTTTTGCCAACCTCGGTATGGCGAAAAAACTGGGCATCGGGTTTGTCCTGGTGCTGTTGTTGACAGCCTTGGTGGCAGCCATTGGCGTATGGTCCCTGCAAACCATCAGTCATCGCTTCGACGGGCTAAAGCAAATGTCGTCGCTCAACAGTGGCTTGCTCAAGGTACGCTTGCTGGAGCAGGAGTACGCCTTGCACGGCAACCCGAAAACCGCCGATGCCCTGCGGCAGGGGGTTGATGCGCTGGTCGCGTTGGCGGACCAGTTGAAGGCGCAGTCGGCGGCCAACGTGCCGGTGATGAACGATGTCGAGCAGTCGTTGGGGGCCTATCGCAAGGCCTTCGATGAGTTTGTCTCGCTGACCCAGGCCAAGGACCTGGCGCTGGAAATGGCCAGTTGGTCGGTGTCCAGCGTGGCTAACAACCTCGACGTATTGCAGGCCGGCCTCGCCGACGATGGCGCTTATACCTTGAAGGATTCCGAAGGTAAGGACGGCGCGCAGTTCATCGAACAGGCCAACCAGGTCAGCCAGGTGTCACGGTTGATGTTGCAGGCCATGAACGAGGCCCGCGTACGTCTCGACCAGAGCCGCAAGGGTGACGACGACAGCGCCGGCAAGGGCAAGATCGAGCAGGCCGACCAGGCGTTGACCCAGGCCGAACAGCTGAAAACCACAGTCAAGGACGAGGGCTACCAGACAGTCCTCAATGAAGTGACCGGGCACATCGCCAGTTTCAGTGAAAAACTGGCCGAGTACACCGGGCTGCTGGCCCAGGAAAAAACCGTTTACGAACAACTGCACCAGCGCGCCGCACAGGTGGTGGAGCGGGTGGATCAGGCCTACGTGGCCGAAGACGGGGCGATGCAGGCCGAGCTCAAAAAGAACTCTTTGTTGATCGTCGGTTCTTCGGCGCTGGCATTGCTGGTCGGGTTGATTGCGGCGTGGGTGATTACCCGGTTGATCGTGGCGCCGCTGCGCAGTGTGATCCGTGTTGCCCAGCAGATTGCCGCCGGGGATTTGAGCGCGACGGTGGAAGTGACCCGCCGCGATGAAATCGGCCAGTTGATGCTGGCGATGCAGCAGATGGGGGCGGGCCTGAGCAGTATCGTCAGTGGTTTGCAGGCGGGCATCGAGCAGTTGGCCAGTTCCGCGCAATCGCTGTCGGCGGTGACCGAGCAGACCAACCTGGAGGTCAGCAGCCAGAAGGAAGAAACCGAACAGGTCGCCACGGCGATGAACCAGATGACCGCCACGGTGCACGATGTGGCGCGCAATGCCGAAGAGGCGGCTACGGCGGCGCAGACGGCGGATGACAAGGTTGAGAGTGGTCAGCAGGTGGTGCGCCAGAGCATGGCTCGGATCGAGCAGTTGGCGGATTCGGCGACTTCGGCCAGTTCCAGCATTGAGAGTCTGAGTGCCGAGATCCAGAACATTGGTACGGTGCTTAGTGTGATCAAAAGCGTGGCTGAGCAGACTAACCTGTTGGCGCTCAACGCGGCTATCGAGGCGGCGCGGGCGGGTGAGCAGGGCAGGGGCTTTGCGGTGGTGGCTGATGAGGTGCGGGCGTTGGCCAAGCGTACTCAGCAGTCGACCGAGGAGATTGAGCGGTTGGTCAGTGCCTTGCGTTCAGCGGCGCAGTCGTCGGTGCAGCAGATTCAGAACAGTGGTGAACTGGTGAAGCTGGCGGTGAGTGATGCGTTGCAGACTGAGAGCGCGCTGGGGAGTATTGCGGCGGCGGTGTCGTTGATTCAGCAGATGAATCAGCAGATTGCGGCGGCGGCCGAGGAGCAGAGTTCGGTGGCTGAGGAGATTAATCGCAGTGTGACGAGTATTCGGGCTAGTGCGGATCAGTCTTCGCTCGCCATGCAGGGGAATGCGGCGTCCAGTATTGAGTTGGCGCAGTTGGGGGTTGAGCTTAAGGGGATGGTTGGGCATTTTCGGCTTTGACGCTTTGACTTGGCGACCTTTGGGCCGACCATGCTCTTGGTGTTTGTGTACATATCCGGTGCTGCGGTAACGGCGGCTTATGGTTTCGCTCTTACAGCGAGTCACTTTTGGCAAACGCCCGGAATGCCGGCCCAGCCAAAAGTAACCAAAAGGTCTTGCCCCAGCGTCCGGCCCCTCGCTTAGGCTCGGCGTTCCCTCGCTCCGGTCCTGCTCCGTGGGCCCGTCGCCATCGGCCATCCATGGCCGGGGGCGGCTAGCCCGGCATCCATGCCGGGCTGCCCACTACGCAGAACCTCCACTCGGCCTCCCGAAGGGGCGGTAGAGCAAGATCAAAAGCTGCAGGCGAGCTAACGCTCGGCCTGAAGAGTGGTGAAGAGCGGGCGGGTGTACGCCGTCCTGCTTTTGATTTTGTAGGAGCAAGGCTTGCCCGCGAAGGCGTCCTGACAGACGACCAATCCCTCCCGGATACACTCGCTCAAATTGTGGGAGCGAGCCTGCTCGCGAAGGCGCCCTGCCAGCCAACCAATCCCTCCCGGATACACTCGATCAAAACTGTGGGAGCGGGCTTGCTCGCGAAGGCGGCTTCACAGCCAACCAATCCCTCCCGGATGCACTGCCTCTCTGTAGGAGCTGCCGAAGGTTGCGATTTTTTGATCTTCAAATCCAAAGCAAAAAAAAGCCACCTCGCGGTGGCTTTCTCTGACTGTTCTGATCAGTCGTAAATCGCTTTCTTCTTCCAGTCAGCATCCGCCTCGACGTCTTTCAACCCTTCGGTCAGTTGGTTGACTTCGCCTTCAGCCGGCGCGGTCTGGTCCATGACTTGGGCGTTGGCGCGGGCCAGGAGTTTTTCCAGGTATTCGAGTTGTTCGGCGTAGACCTGGGGTTCCTGTTGTTTGCGCAGGTATTGCACACCGCGTTCGAATGCCAGGCGAGCCTGGCCGGGTTGGTTTTGTTGCAGGGAGTGCTGGCCGAGGTTGTTGAAGAACTCGATGTGCAGCAGTACCAGGATGTGGCGGACTTCGCGGATCCAGCGTTTGGCTTCGTTGGTCGGCAGGAAGCCGTCCTGGGCCGCGCGGGTGATTTGGCCATGCAAGGCTTCGAGCAGGAAGCGCACGTCCTTGGCCTTGGCTTCGGTCTGGATCGGTGCCGGCGGGTTGTTGACCGGGATCGATTCGCCCTGGGCAACCAGCGCGCTCAGTTCGGCGATTCGGGCCTTGACTGTGGCATTGGTTTTTTCAAGGTGCAGCAGGCGCTGGCAGACGTTCAACTCCAGGCGAGTCAGCAGCAGCTTGAGCGCTGGCGTCATCAACTGGCCGGGGAAGGTCTCGGTGATTTCGCCGCAGCGACGCAGGCGGTCGTTGAGTTCAACCTTGGTACGGGCCTTTTCCAGCTTATTGTTTTCCACCACATGGTTCATGTAGCCAATGGCGATCAATAGTGCGATCCCGGCTACGACTAGCAGGGTGATCATGAGTGGTGTCACCGGTAAGACCTCTTTATAGGGTTCGCGTGCGAGTGTAGTGGCTTGGCCTGGGGGCGCATAGGGCCGCTCGACGAGTTGGATCGGCCACGACTCTACTTATATCGGCCGTGACCCCGCTTATATAAGTAACAACGTGCGCGGTGCACATTGCCATCACTTGTGGCGTGGGTGGACTATAGCGCCTTGGCGGGTGACAGAATATAGGCGTCAAACACCGGGCGACGGAAAACCCGGATTCGCCTGTCAAAGCACGGCGAAGTCATTGATTTAAATAAATTTATATCAGGGGGTTGACGACCCCTCAATCCATCCATAGAATGCGCGCCACTTACAGCGTAAAGCACACAGCGAAACGCGGTAGGGAGTGAATGTTGTACGTGTGTCCCCTTCGTCTAGTGGCCTAGGACACCGCCCTTTCACGGCGGTAACAGGGGTTCGAGTCCCCTAGGGGACGCCAATGCGGGAATAGCTCAGTTGGTAGAGCACGACCTTGCCAAGGTCGGGGTCGCGAGTTCGAGTCTCGTTTCCCGCTCCATTTTTAAACAGCACTGCTTTCGGGCGGGGCTGAGTGAAACCAGAAACGATATCTTCGGATACGTATTTGGGCACTGGAATACACACCATGTGTTTCAGTTAGCGTGTCCCCTTCGTCTAGTGGCCTAGGACACCGCCCTTTCACGGCGGTAACAGGGGTTCGAGTCCCCTAGGGGACGCCATTTGCGGGAATAGCTCAGTTGGTAGAGCACGACCTTGCCAAGGTCGGGGTCGCGAGTTCGAGTCTCGTTTCCCGCTCCATATTTAACGAAAACGCCGCTCAGCAATGAGCGGCGTTTTTGTTTGTGCGTGTGGGAGCGGGCTTGCTCGCGAAAGCGGTGTATCAGTCGACAAATCATCAACTGACAGACTGCTTTCGCGAGCAAGCCCGCTCCCACATTTTTTTGCATTTCACGATCGCATCAACGTAGTGGACCCGCCAGGATAGCGGGTCCGCAAGAGTGATCAGAGTTTCGGCAACTGCCCGACGCGTCCCATCATCTCGGTCACGATCTGCAGGTCCAGCAGGAACTGGTCGACGGTCTTGAACTCGTTGTCGGTGTGGCCGGTGTACTTGACCTCAGGTCGGGCCAGGCCGAATTGCACGCCATTGGGCAGTTGATGGACCGACGTGGCGCCGGCGGAAGAGCCGAACTTGTGTTCCATGCCCAGGTTTTCAGTGGACACCGCCAGCAGGGCCTTGACCCATTCGCCCTCAGGGTTGCGGTACATCGGCTCGGCGATCGAGTAGGTGAAGGTCGCCGCGACGTGGGTTTTCTTGCTCCAGGCGCCAATCTTGTCAGCAATTTTCGCCTTCAGCGCTTCCGGGGACTCACCTTTCGGCACGCGCAGGTTGACCGCGAGCTTGAAGGTTTTGTCATCCATCCCGACAAAGGTCAGGGACGTGGTCAGCGGCCCCATGAACGCATCGGAGAAGCCCACCCCCAATTTGCCACCCAGGTAATCCAGGCCCCAGTTGTCGGCGGCGTAGCGAGCAGCATCGGTGATGTGGTTGTGCTTGAGCGCGACTTTGCCGTCGATGCTGTGGATAAAGCCCAGCATCCTGGCGACCGGGTTCACGCCGGACTCGGGCTCGGAGGAGTGAGCGGATACGCCAGTGACGGTCAGTTTGACGTCCTTGCCGTCGACCTTGGCGTTCACTTCGAAGTTACCGCCATTGCGCTTGGCATACTCCGCCCCGGCCTTCTGCAGGCTGGCGGCCAGTTCGGCGGGCTTGTCAGTGATAAGGACGGCCACCGAAGCCGACGGAATCTGGTTGGTGGCCATCCCGCCAGTCATCGAGATGATTTCGGCGCCTTTGCCCTCGCCCTGACGACGCGGGAAGTTGCCCATGACCGTGCCGTAGCCTTTTTCGGCAATCACCACCGGGTAGCCACCATCCAGCGCCAGGTTGTAGTTCGGTGTCGGGTTGTGTTCGAAGTAATAAGGAATGGCGTCGCCGCTGGTTTCTTCGGTGGTGTCGACCAGTAGCTTGAAATTCCTCGCCAGCGGCAGTTTCTCTTCCTTGATGACCTTCATCGCGTACATCGCCACGACGATGCCGTTCTTGTCATCCTCGGTGCCCCGGCCGTACATGCGGTCGCCGATCTGGGTGACCTTGAACGGATCGAGTTTGGTGCCGTCCTTCAAGACCCAGTTTTCCGGTGTTACAGGCACCACGTCGGCATGGGCGTGAATGCCCACGACTTCATCGCCACTGCCTTCCAGGGAAATCTCATAGACGCGGTTGTCGATGTTGCGGAAGTTCAGGTTGAACGCCTGGGCCAGTCCCTTGATCTTGTCCGCGATCTTGATGAATTCAGGGTTGTCGTGCTGGGCTACGCCTTCTACTTGGAAGGTCGGAATCGCTACTAACTCACGCAGTGTTTCGGTGGCCGCGCTGCCGTATTTCACCCGGGTATAAATACCCAGAAGGCGATTGATCTCGTTCTGCTGTTCGGCGGACAGGGTTTTGTTGTCGAGAAAGGTGCTGATGGCCGGGCCGAGGTTGGCAGTTTTAGCCAGGTCGCTCTTGGCCACGCTGCCCAGGAACTGGCGAAAATCCGTGACCGATGCATCATTGAAAGTCTTGAGGAGGGTCGCGCTTTGTTGCGGGGTGATGTTGGCGTGGGCCAGCGTGGTGAACGACGAAAGGCTCGCCAATACAAGGGTGGTCACGGCCAGGTGCTTGAGAGAAAAATCCATTGCTGGGGGCATTCCTTCGCAGGTAGTGAGTGGGAAATATCTGATCGAATAATCAGAAAGGCCCCCAACCTAACACCACGGGGAAGCAGTAGGGGAGTCCCCGAAGTGGGATCTGTCGCACAGAAACGCAAAAGCGACGCACAAACGAAAAAGGCCCGCCAGTCTGACTGAGCGGGCCTTTTGCGTGGGGGCTGGTTTACATCGAGAGAATCAGGCGCCCGGCAAACAGGATCAGAATCACCCCCATGGTGCGTTCAAACCAATGCCCCATGCGCATAAACAGCAGTCGCACCCGGGTGCTGGAAAAGAACAGCGCGACGATCACGAACCACAGTGCGTTGACGAAGCACATCCACAGGCCATATAGCGCCTGGATCTGCAGCGGCGTCGTGGCACTGATGATGGTGGTGAAGATCGCCAGGAAAAACAGCGTGGCTTTCGGGTTGGTCGCGTTGGTCAGGAAACCGGTGGTGAACGCCTTCAACAGGGTTTGCTCGACCACGGGCTCGTCGGCAGGTTTGTCGCCGTCCAGTGCCGTCTTGGGTTTGCTGCGTAACAGGCTGACGCCGAGATACAGGATGTAGGCGCCGCCCACGACCTTCGCCACCGTCAATAACCAGGGCAGTGTGTGCATCAATGCGCCGACACCGAGCAGGGTGTAAAGCACGTGCACGGAAATCCCCGCGCCGATGCCCAGCGCGGTGCAGATTCCCACCAGACGGCCGAAGCGCACGCTCTGGCGAATGGTCACGGCAAAGTCCGGTCCGGGTGCGACCACGGCCAGAAAGTGAATGGTCGCCAGCGCCAGAAACTCGCCCAAGTAATTCGAAAGCATCTCAACTCCAAAAAGTAAGGGGTGAAGCATTGCCGCGATAGCCGACAAAGAACGAAAGACTCAACCGCGGGTCTGCCACGCCCGGGGTCACCGAGTGCATGCAGCGCGAATTGAACATGATGAAATCCCCCGGATCCGGGCGCACTTCCAGGGTCGGAGGGCCCAGCAGGGCCGGGTCGATGCCGTAACTGTCGCCACGCATTTCATCGAACTGGTCCGGGGAAATGTCGTGGTCCCACATCTGCAAGGCGCCGCCCTCGGTGGGCATGTTCAGGTAAACATTGCAGGCAAATTGCGCTTCCAGGCTGCGGGCCTGAAAACTGTCCGGGGCGTCTTTGGCGAAGATGTCGTGATGGGCGAGGAAGCACACGCCGGGTTTCACCACCCTCGATAGCCCGACGTACATCTTGCGGCCGTAGAGGTTTTCCAGATGCGCGCCCGCCGGCCAGGACTCGTCGAGCATGCAGCGCAACGTGTCGACCGGGGACGAGTAGGGCGCACAGCGATTGCGCAGTTCCTCGATGTTGCTGGTGGCGCGTTCGAAATAATCTTCGATCAGCAGCGGCTGGTTTTCCGCCTCGTAAAACGCCATGCCGATGCGACCGATGCTTGGCGCGTTGATGTAACCCTCGAAACCCGGCGCAAGGATCTTGTCGCCAATCTGCACCGCCAGCGGCTGAGGCAAAAAGCCTTTGACGCGGATGGCGAGGACTTCTTCGTTGGCCAGTTTTTTTATGCACGTCTCATCGAGACGCTCGACGTCAAGCATCATGGTTTAGGTCCATCTATCGAGTAGTCAACGGAGCTCGCGAATGCAGGCTCCCCCGGCGTCAGGCGATGACGGTGTCGACATCGCCAAAAAGCTCAATCCACGTGGTAGTTGACGGACAACGTGCCCTTTTTCTGTGAAAGGGAGTCGATCGTGACCGTGCCCAAATCCCTCAGGCTACGGACATGGGTGCCGCCGCAACCGTAGGCGGGCAGTTCACCGAAACCGATTTCCCGGGCGCCTTCGCGCAGTGACGTCAGGCGCGGCAGGTCGTGGGCGATCCACTGCTCGATGCCGTGCTGCACGGCTTCGATATCCACTTCGGCGGCCGACTCTGCCGGTTTGAATTGCACACGGCTTTCGCCTGGCCAGTGATGGGCCTTGATCGGCATCCAGCCCAGCGCCTGGACAAAATGGCCAATCAGGTGACCGGCCGAATGCAGGCGGGTATTGAGTCGGCGGCGCGGTTCATCGACCCGGATCTGGGTCATGCCGAGTTTCACCGGTTGGTCGACGTAATGGACGATCCGGTCCGGATCCTGAACCACCCGCAGCACCCGGCTTTCACCGATCCAGCCGGTATCGAAGGGCTGGCCGCCGCCCTGGGGGTGAAACAGTGTGGCGCGCAAAACGACCGCGAATTCATTCTCGTGGGGCGTGCAATCCAGGACTTCCACATTGGCCTTGAGGTCATCACTATGGAAAAAGAGGCGAAGCGTCATATTCCATGCCCTTATTAAAGTTTCTATTTTTATTATATGAAGCGTGGAATTGCGTGATAATCCGTTCAAACATCAAAGGACTGTTGCGCTGTGAGCATAAATCTACCGCTGCCGCTGTTGGGTGAAATGGCGATTTTCGTCAAGGTTGTCGAAACCGGCAGCTTCTCCGAAGCGGCACGACAATTAGGCTCGTCGCCCTCGGCGGTCAGTCGCAGCATTTCGCGCCTGGAAAAAGCCCTGGCCACCCGGTTGCTGCAGCGCACCACGCGCAAATTGCGGTTGAGCGATGGTGGCGAAGAGGTGTTCAAACGTTGTCAGGAGATGGTCAGCGCAGCCAAGTCGGTGATGGAAATCAGCGGTCAGTTCACCCACGAAGCCGAAGGCCTGGTGCGGGTCAGCGTGCCCAAAGCGGTGGGGCGTTTTGTGATTCACCCGCATATGCCGGAATTTCTGCGTCGTTATCCCAAAGTGGATGTGGAGTTGTTGCTTGAAGATCGGCAAGTGGATTTGATCGATGACAACGTCGATCTGGCGATTCGTATTACCGATCGGCCGCCCGCGGGATTGGTCGGGCGGCAATTGCTGACCATCGACCATTTGCTCTGCGCGACGCCGCAGTACCTGGCCGAACACGGCACGCCGACCCATCCCCACGACTTGCTCAATCACAGCTGCATCTATTTGGGCGAAACCCCGAGCGATGCCCGTTGGAAATTCAAGAAAGGCACCAAGGCTGTGACCGTCGGCGTGCGCGGACGTTATGCGGCCAATCACACCGGCGTGCGATTGGGCGCGGTGTTGCAGCACATCGGCATCGGCAGTCTGCCGTACTTCACCGCCCGGTATGCGCTGGAGCAGGGGCTGATTGTGCAAGTGTTGCCGGACTGGACTTTCTTGGCGTCGTATCACGGCGGTGCCTGGCTGCTGCACTCGCCGACCCGTTACCTGCCACCCAAGTTGCGGGTGTTTATTGATTATCTGGTGGAGTGCCTGGAGAAGGAGCCGACCTTGAGCAAACCGGGTAAGCCCAGTGCGTTGAGCAAGGTCGCGGCGGAGTATGAGTTGCCGGAGAGTGATGGATTGCTCTGAAATCAAGATCAAAAAAGGCCCGCATGATCACCATGCGGGCCTTTTGCATTTCCAACCGTGAATCAGTGCTTGCTGTCGTCCTGCGACATCGCCAGCAGCTGTTTTTCCTGGTTCCAGTCGAACGGTTCGTCGTTCTGTTCCGCTTCGAAACGACGCTCTTCCAGCGCCTGATACAAGTCGATTTCATCATCGGGCATGTAGTGCAGGCAGTCCCCGGCGAAGTACCACAGCAGGTCGCGCGGTACCAGGTGGGCAATTTGTGGGTAGCGGGTGATTACCTGGCAGAGGATGTCCTGGCCCAGGTATTGGCTTTCGATCGGATCGACCGGCAGCAATGCACGCAGTTCGTCGAAGCGCTCCAGGAACAAGGCATGGCTTTCTTCGGGAACCTGTTCGGCCTCACCCACGGCGACCAGGATGCTGCGCAAGTGGTCAAGCAAGACGAGATGATCGGCAACGACATTGGACACGAGATAAGTCCTCAAGAGCAAAACGGGCGCGGGAGTATAAAGCTCCCGCGCCCATTTTTACATCGATGGCTGGATCAGCGGACTTTTCCCTCCTCCAGCATAAGCTCCTCTTTGTCGAAATCATCGACATCGATCACCTTGCGCCGCGCCACTTCGGCGTCACGCAGGGTTTGCGCCTCAACCGGTTGCAAGACCCCGGCTTCCAGCGCTGCATCGATCGCGTGCTCCCCGGCGGCCGGTTTGACCTGGCCGCTCTTGAGCGCCACATGCAGTTTTTTCTGCAAGGGTTGCGCCGCGTTCAGCAGGTTGCAGGCATGTTGCAGGGCACCGACAGCGTCGTCGGCCGATTGCGGACGGTAGCAACCGCCGAGCAACTCTTCCAGGGTTGGGTCGCCCTTGGCCCGGCCAATCACCGCCGCCACTTCGGCGCCGAGTTTGTCCGACGGCCCTTTGTGGCGGCGACCGAACGGGAACACGATCACCCGCAGCAGGCAACCCAGCACCTTGTTCGGGAAGTTGGTCAGCAGTTCATCCAGCGCGCGCTCGGACTGGCCCAGGCTTTCTTCCATCGCCCAGATAAACAGCGGGGCCATGTGGTCCGGCGAATCGAGGTCGTGGTAACGCTTGAGCGCGGCGGAGGCCAGGTACATGTTGCTGAGCACATCCCCCAGGCGTGCCGACAGGCGTTCACGGCGTTTCAATTCACCGCCCAGCAACATCATGCTCAAGTCGGCGAGCATGGCGAACGCGGCAGCCTGACGGTTGAGCGCACGGAAGTAACCCTGGCTGAGTTTATTGCCTGGCGCGTGTTCGAAGTGCCCAAAGCCGAGGTTCAGCACCAGCGTGCTGGCGGCGTTGCTCACGGCAAAACCGATGTGCTTGAGCAGCAGGCCATCAAACTCGGTGAGGGCCTGATCCTTGTCTTCACGGCCGGCGAGGGCCATTTCCTTGAGTACGAACGGATGGCAGCGGATCGCGCCCTGGCCGAAGATCATCAGGTTACGCGAGAGAATATTCGCGCCTTCCACGGTGATGAAGATCGGCGCGCCATTCCAGCTGCGGCCCAGGTAATTGTTGGGACCCATGATGATTGCCTTGCCGCCATGCACATCCATGGCGTGGCTGATGCACTCGCGGCCGCGTTCGGTCAGGTGGTATTTGAGAATCGCCGACAGCACCGACGGTTTCTCGCCCAGATCCACCGCGTTGGCGGTCAGCAGGCGTGCGGCGTCCATCATCCAGGCGTTGCCGCCGATCCGGGCCATGGCTTCCTGAATACCTTCGAAGGCCGACAACGGCACGTTGAACTGCTCGCGTACCTGAGCGTACTGGCCAGTCACCAGACTGGTGAACTTCGCCGCGCCGGTGCCCACTGCCGGCAGGGAAATCGAACGCCCCACCGACAGGCAGTTCATCAGCATCATCCAGCCCTTGCCGAGCATTTCCTGGCCACCGATCAGGAAGTCCAGCGGAATGAACACGTTCTTGCCGGAGTTCGGGCCGTTCATGAACGCGGCGCCCAGCGGCAGGTGACGGCGGCCGATTTCTACTCCGGCAGTGTCAGTCGGGATCAACGCGAGGCTGATGCCCAGATCTTCCTTGTCGCCCAGCAAATGGTCCGGGTCGTAGGCCTTGAAAGCCAGGCCGAGCAGGGTGGCCACCGGGCCGAGGGTGATGTAGCGTTTTTCCCAGTTCAGGCGCAGGCCCAGGGTTTCCTGGCCTTCCCATTCGCCTTTGCAGATGACACCGGTGTCGGGCATCGCGCCGGCGTCGGAGCCGGCCAACGGACCGGTCAACGCGAAGCACGGGATATCGTCGCCGCGAGCCAGCCGTGGCAGGTAATGGTTGCGCTGTTCGTCGGTGCCGTAGTGCAGCAACAGTTCGGCGGGGCCAAGGGAGTTGGGGACCATCACGGTGGACGCGAGGTCGCCGCTGCGGGTTGCCAGTTTCATCGCAACCTGGGAGTGGGCGTAGGCGGAGAAGCCTTTGCCGCCGAACTCCTTGGGGATGATCAGGGCGAAGAAGCCGTTTTCCTTGATATGCGCCCAGGCTTCCGGCGGCAGATCCATGTCCTGGCCGATCTGCCAGTCGCTGACCATCGCGCAGAGTTCTTCGGTCGGGCCGTCGATAAAGGCCTGTTCCTCTTCGCTCAATTGCGCTTTTGGGTAGGACAGCAATTTGTCCCAGTCCGGACGACCGCTGAACAGCTCGCCGTCCCACCAGACCGTGCCGGCGTCGATGGCATCGCGTTCGGTTTGCGACATCGGCGGCAGGGTTTTCTGGAACCAGCTGAACAACGGCGCACTGAAGAATTTGCGGCGCAGGTCAGGCAGCAACAATGGCGCTGCGACCGCCGCGATCAAGACCCAGATGATCAGCAGCAGCCAGCCCGGTGCATGGCTGAAGGCGCCCATCGCCACCACATAAACCGCAACGATGCCCAAGGCAGGCAGCGGGGCGATGCGGCGGTGGGCCAAATAGGCTATTCCAACGATCAGAACCAGTATCCACAACAACAGCATATTTAATCCTCCGTGAAACCAGGGCAAAACCAACTTTCAGAGCTTAGACGGCATCCGCAAAATCGGGTGGTCAGAGCAATGGATTGAATTCGTGGGAAACCTTGGATGGGTTTTGTAAGACCTGTTGGCATCAGGCCTCGAAAATCGTTCGCAAGGTGAGCGGCAAAGCGCCCATGTTTGGCCGAATCGTCGTTATCTCTGTGCTGAAGGTGTCGTTAGACTCGAAGCTCCCCCAGGAGATCGCCCTCATGCACGAGTATCTGAATCCCGGCCGCTTCATCGATAGTGACCACCCTGCGGTGGTGGAGTTCGCCGAAAAACATCGCGGTGCCAGTCGCGATCCGCTTGAGCAGGCGATCAATCTCTATTACGCCGTGCGCGAGGCCGTGCGCTACAACCCCTACACCTTCAGTCGCGACCCAGACACCTTGCGCGGCAGTTATGCACTGGCGGCCGGCGAGAGTTATTGCGTGCCCAAGGCCACGTTGCTGGCCGCGTGCGCCAGGCACTGTGGGATCCCGGCGCGCATTGGCCTGGCGGACGTGCGCAATCACCTGTCGACTCCACGCCTGCTCGAACTGCTCAAGAGCGACGTGTTCGCCATGCACGGCTACACCGAGTTGTACCTGAACGAGCGCTGGGTGAAAGCCACGCCCGCGTTCAATCAAGGCTTGTGCGAATTGTTCAATGTCGCGCCGCTGGAATTCGATGGGTTGAACGACAGCGTTTTCCATCCCTTCAACCGCGACGGCGCGCAGCTGATGGAGTATCTCGTGGATCACGGCCAGTTTCCCGATGTGCCGGAAGCGTTCTTTTTCGAACACCTGGAAAAGTGCTATCCGCATCTGTTTGGCGAGCAACTGCCGGTGTTGCTGGGAGACATGCAGAGTGATTTGAGTCGCGCCTGATCCGGCGTATGCTTCCGGCACATTCATCCAAAAAGAGGCAGTCATGCTGAAGATCTGGGGTCGGAAAAACTCGTCGAATGTCAGGAAACCACTGTGGGCCGCGGAGGAACTTGGCCTGGCCTATGAAGCCATTGATGCCGGCGGCGCGTTCGGGGTGGTGGACACGCCTGAATACCGCGCCATGAACCCCAATGGCCGCGTGCCGGTGATTCAGGACGATGGTTTTGTGCTGTGGGAATCCAACGCCATCGTGCGTTACCTGATGGCTCGTCACGCCAATGGCACGACCTGGTATCCGGAAGATCTTCAGGCCCGGGCGTCGGCCGATAAATGGATGGACTGGACCACGTCAAGTTTCGCCGGCCCGTTCCGCACCGTGTTCTGGGGCGTGTTGCGCACCCCGAAAGACCAGCAGGACTGGACCGCCATCCACGCTGCTATCAAGGAGTGCGATGATTTGCTATCGATGGTCGATCAGGCGCTGGCGGTGAAACCGTACCTGTCCGGCGATGAAATCGGCATGGGCGACATTCCCTTGGGCAGTTTCATTTATGCCTGGTTCGAGATGCCGATCGAGCGCGCACCGCAGCCACATTTGCAAGCCTGGTATGCGCGACTGAAACAGCGCCCGGCGTATCAGAAAGCCGTCATGACCGCGTTGACTTAATACTCACTATCGACACACTTGACTGTACTTGTGTGGCGGCGACAAGCACCATTGCGCTCGTGCGCCGTGGTTGTATTGATCGCCGCCCGCCCTTATTTATTCCCTTCCTCCCTTCTTGGTGCGTAATCCGATATGAGTTCCGCTCTGTCCATCCGGCAGCTAACCAAAACCTACGGCAACGGTTTCCAGGCCTTGAGTGGTATCGATCTGGATGTCGCCGAAGGTGACTTTTTCGCTTTGCTCGGCCCTAACGGCGCCGGCAAATCCACGACCATCGGCATTCTCTCGACCCTGGTGAACAAGACCACGGGCACGGTGAATATCTTCGGTCATGACCTGGACAAGAATCCTGCGCAGCTCAAGCGCTCCATTGGCGTGGTGCCGCAGGAATTCAACTTCAACCAGTTCGAAAAGACTTTCGACATCGTCGTGACCCAGGCCGGTTACTACGGCATTCCGCCGAAAATCGCCAAGGAACGCGCCGAGCAGTACCTGACGCAATTGGGCCTGTGGGACAAACGCGATGTGCCGTCCCGTTCATTGTCCGGCGGCATGAAGCGTCGCCTGATGATCGCCCGCGCCCTGGTTCACGAACCGCGCCTGCTGATCCTTGACGAACCTACAGCGGGGGTGGACATCGAATTGCGTCGCTCGATGTGGACCTTCCTGACCGAGCTGAACCAGAAAGGCATCACTATCATCCTCACCACGCACTATCTGGAAGAGGCTGAGCAGTTGTGCCGCAACATCGGGATCATCGACCACGGCACCATCGTCGAGAACACCAGCATGAAGCAGTTGCTCAGCCAACTGCATGTGGAAACCTTTCTGCTCGACACCAAGAACACGCTCAACGTGGTGCCGCAGTTGCTCGGTTACCCGACCCGGCTGCTCGACGGCCACACCCTGGAAGTCCAGGTGGACAAGGCCATGGGCATCACCGCGCTGTTTACCCAGTTGGCGCAGCAGAACATCGAAGTGCTGAGCCTGCGTAACAAAACCAATCGCCTCGAGGAGTTGTTCGTGTCCCTGGTGGAGAAAAATCTGTCGAAGGTGGCGGTATGAGTTCCGAGCTGCAACCCAACCTCGTTGCCCTCAATACCATCGTTTACCGCGAAGTTAAGCGCTTTACCCGGATCTGGCCGCAGACCCTGCTGCCGCCGGCGATCACCATGGTTCTGTACTTCGTGATCTTCGGCAACCTGATCGGCAAGCAGATTGGCGGCATGGGTGGCTTCACCTACATGGAGTACATCGTGCCGGGGCTGATCATGATGTCGGTGATCACCAACTCCTATGGCAACGTGGTGTCGAGTTTCTTCGGCAGCAAGTTCCAGCGTTCCATCGAGGAATTGATGGTCTCGCCGGTCTCGCCGCATACAATTCTGATCGGCTACACCCTGGGCGGTGTACTGCGCGGGTTGATGGTCGGGATCATCGTGACGATCCTGTCGCTGTTCTTCACCGATTTGCAGGTGCATCACCTGGGCGTGACCATTTTGGTGGTAGTACTGACGGCGACGATCTTCTCGCTGCTGGGCTTCATCAACGCCGTATTTGCGCGCAACTTCGATGACATCTCGATCATCCCGACCTTCGTGCTGACGCCGCTGACGTACCTGGGCGGGGTGTTCTACTCGATCTCGTTGCTGCCACCGTTCTGGCAGACCGTGTCCCTGGCCAACCCGGTGCTGCACATGGTCAACGCGTTCCGCTACGGCATCCTCGGGGTGTCGGACATCAAGATCAGCGTGGCAATCACCTTCATGCTGGTGGCGACCGTGGCGTTGTACATCGGTTGCGCGCGGTTGCTGGTGAGTGGACGCGGGATGCGGACCTGATTCGGGACCGCGTCGACCCCTTCGCGGGCAAGCCCGCTCTCATAAGACACCACCTTACCTGTGGGAGCGCGCTTGCCCGCGAAGGCGCCAGCCCAGACACCGCATAAAAAACGGCCTCCAACAATGGAGGCCGTTTTGCATTCTCACATCCGGTTTTTCTTGCGCCGCGCCCACTGCCGCCCCACCCACCACCGCCAATACATCATGGTCAGGCAATAGGCGAGGGCGCCCAACACCAACCCCACCACCACAGAGCCCAGCAAAAACGGCTGCCACAAGGTCGAGAGTTCGCCGCTGATCCATTCCCAGGTCAGCTCATCGGGCAGATGCCGGGCGGGCACATCCATCAGCCAGGCACCGGTCTGGTACGTACAGAAGAACACGGCAGGCATGGTGATCGGGTTGGTCAGCCAGACCAGGCTCACCGCAATCGGCATATTGCCGCGCACCATGATCGCGAGGACGGCAGCCACCAGCATCTGCAACGGAATCGGCAGGAACGCCGCGAACAGGCCGACGGCCATTGCCCGGGCCACCGAATGGCGATTGAGGTGCCAAAGGTTCGGGTCATGCAGCAGCGTGCCGAGAAAGCGTAAGGATTTGTGTTCCCTGATGCTGGTCGGGTCTGGCATGTATCGTTTGAATAAGCGCCGGGGCATAAGGCTTCTCGGTCGGTTCAGGCCGCAAGTATGTCTGGATTCTACTAGCGGCCTATTCAGACTTTGTGACAATTAATAACCGCGCCCGTGCGCCGGGCCGTCTATGACTGGTGAGGGAACTCTCAAGGACGGGCTTATGCGCACAGGGATGGTGGCGCTGGCGCTCGGGTTGTTGGCGCTGCGTTTTTTACCGGTTTTACCGCCGGTCGGGTTATGGCTGTTCTTACCGGCAGTGGGTTTGATGTTGCTGCCGTTTCGCACCTATCCGTTGGCGTTTTTTCTGTTCGGCTTCAGTTGGGCGTGCGGGCAGGCGCAATCGGCGCTGGATGATCGACTGCCAGCGAGCCTGGACGGTGAAACTCGCTGGGTCGAAGGCCGAGTGGTGGGATTGCCGCAGCACAGCGAGACGGTGGTGCGTTTCGAGTTGGCGGATGCGCGCTCGCGCCACGGAGCTGTGCCGCCGCTGATGCGCCTGGCCTGGTATGAAGGGCCGCCGGTCAACAGCGGCGAACGCTGGCGCCTGGCGGTGAAGTTGAAGCGCCCGACCGGGTTGCTCAATCCCCATGCCTTCGATTACGACGCCTGGCTGCTGGCCCAGGGCATCGGCGCCACCGGAACGGTCAAGGATGGCCAGCGCCTGTCACCCGCCCGCTGGGCCTGGCGCGATGGCATCCGCCAACGCTTGCTCAGTGTCGATGCCCAAGGACGAGCCGGAGCGCTGGCGGCGTTGGTGCTGGGCGATGGCGCCGGGTTGAGCCGTGAGGACTGGCAGGTGTTGCAAGACACCGGCACCGTGCACCTGCTGGTGATTTCCGGGCAGCACATTGGTTTGCTCGCGGGCGTGGTGTATTTGCTGATCGCCGGGCTTGCCCGTTATGGCTTGTGGCCGGTGCGCTGGCCCTGGCTGCCGTGGGCGTGCGGACTGGCGTTTGCGGCGGCGCTCGGTTATGGGTTGCTGGCCGGTTTCGACGTGCCGGTGCGCCGGGCCTGCGTGATGATCGGCCTGGTGCTTTTGTGGCGGCTGCGCTTTCGTCATCTCGGTGCGTGGTGGCCGCTGTTGCTGGCGTTTAATGGTGTCTTGTTGCTGGACCCGCTCGCCAGTTTGCAGCCGGGATTCTGGTTGTCCTTTGCGGCGGTGGCGGTGTTGATCTTCACCTTCGGCGGTCGGCTGGGTCCCTGGCGCTGGTGGCAAACCTGGACCCGCGCCCAATGGTTGATTGCGATTGGATTGTGCCCCTTGCTGCTGATGCTGGGATTGCCTATCAGTGTCAGCGGGCCACTGGTCAATCTGCTCGCGGTGCCGTGGATCAGTCTGGTGGTCTTGCCGCCAGCCTTGCTCGGGACGTTGCTGTTGCCGGTGCCTTACGTGGGGGAAGGATTGCTGTGGCTGGCGGGCGGACTGATCGACTTGTTGTTCAAGGGCCTGGCACTCATGGCGAATCAGTTGCCCGCGTGGGTGCCGGTGGCGGTGCCGTTATGGATAGGGGGCATCGGCGCTTTGGGCGCCTTTCTTCTATTAATGCCCCGAGGTGTACCGCTGCGCCCGTTGGGTTGGCCGATGCTGTTGCTGCTGGTGTTTCCGCCGCGCGAGGAGGTGCATGAAGGCCGGGCCGAGATCTGGCAACTGGATGTCGGCCAGGGCTTGGCAATCCTGGTGCGCACTCGCCAGCACACGCTGCTGTATGACGCTGGCCCGCGTTTCGGTGATTTCGACCTCGGTGAACGGGTGGTGCTGCCGGCATTGCGCAAACTCGGCGTGAATGGACTCGACTTGATGCTGCTCAGTCATGCCGATGCCGACCATGCCGGCGGTGCGCGGGCAATTGCAAAAGGATTGCCGGTGACGCGGGTGTTCAGCGGCGATCCGCTGGCGCTCCCCGTCGAGTTACAGGCCGAGGGCTGCGAGAGTGGCCGGCAATGGACCTGGGACGGCGTGACCTTCCAGCTCTGGCAATGGTCATCGGCCAGCGAAAGCAATCAAAAATCCTGCGTCCTGCAGATCGAAGCCAACGGCGAACGCTTGCTGCTGACCGGCGACATCGATACCCACGCCGAACTCGCGCTCCTGGACAGTCCATTGGCGGTGCCCACCGATTGGCTCACGGCGCCGCACCATGGCAGTCGCAGTTCGTCATCCATGGCCCTGCTTACTGCGTTGCAACCCAAAGCTGTGCTGATTTCCCGTGGCCAAGGCAATTCCTTCGGTCACCCCCATCCCATGGTCATGGCACGCTATCGCAAACGGGGCCTGCACATCTATGACAGTGCTGAGCACGGCGCCGTCCGTCTGCAACTGGGCAGCTTCAAGCCACCGCAAACGATGCGTCAACAACGGCGCTTCTGGCGTGATGTGCCGGTGTTGAACAAATAACCAGCCAGACGGGATGCGACATCGCGGTCTTCGGTGCGCCGACCCCCTATGTTAGAGTGGCGCACTTTTTCGAGGGGACTGTCACTGTGTGGGAATTGGTCAAATCCGGCGGCTGGATGATGCTGCCGATCATTCTGAGTTCCATCGCGGCCATGGCGATCGTTGCCGAACGTCTGTGGACCCTGCGTGCCAGCCGAGTGACTCCGGAGCATTTGCTCGGGCAGGTCTGGGTCTGGATCAAAGACAAACAGCTCAATAAAGAAAAACTCAAGGAACTGCGCGCCAACTCGCCGCTGGGCGAAATCCTCGCCGCAGGCCTGGCCAACTCCAAGCATGGTCGCGAGATCATGAAAGAGTGCATCGAAGAGGCCGCCGCCCGGGTCATCCACGAACTGGAGCGTTACATCAACGCTCTGGGCACCATCGCCGCGATGGCCCCGTTGCTCGGGTTGCTCGGCACGGTGCTGGGCATGATCGATATCTTCAGTTCGTTCATGGGCACCGGCATGACCACCAACGCCGCCGTGCTGGCCGGCGGTATTTCCAAAGCCTTGATCACCACGGCTTCGGGCCTGATCGTCGGTATCCCGTCGGTATTCTTCCACCGGTTCCTGCAACGGCGCATCGATGAACTGGTAGTGGGCATGGAGCAGGAAGCCATCAAGCTGGTTGAAGTGGTGCAGGGCGACCGTGACGTGGACCTGTCCGAGGGCAAAAAAGCGTGAAATTCCGCCGAAAGCAACGGGAGAACGTGGACATCAATCTCGTGTCGCTGATCGACGTGGTGTTTGTCCTGCTGCTGTTTTTCGTGGTGACCACGACTTTTACCCGGGAAACCCAATTGCGCGTCGAGCTGCCGGAAGCGGTCAGCGGCTCGCCGGCGGAAGACCAGCAGGTCAAGCAACTGGACATCGCCATCAGCGCCGAGGGGGTGTTTTCGGTCAACAACCAGTTGTTGCCAAAGAATGACCTGAGCAGCCTGATGGACGCCTTGCAGAAAGAATCCAACGGCGACACCAACCTGCCGCTGTCGATCACCGCCGATGGCAAGACCCAGCATCAATCCGTCATCACCGCCATGGACGCCGCCGGCAAGCTCGGTTTCAGCCATCTGCGAATGACTACTGTCGAGGCAGCGCCGACGCACTGATGGCCATGTCCGATCGATTGCTCGCCGCGTGGTATGCCGGTCATCCGGCCCTGAAGCTGTTGCAGCCGCTGGAGTGGCTGTATCGGCGGGTGGTCACGGGCAAGCGTCAGCGCTTCCTGGCGGGTGAGGGCGACATCTACCAGCCGCCGGTGCCGCTGATCGTGGTCGGCAATATCACCGTGGGTGGCACCGGCAAGACACCGATGATCCTGTGGATGATCCAGCACTGCCAGCGCAGCGGTTTGCGGGTGGGCGTGGTCAGCCGGGGTTACGGCGCCAAGCCGCCGCAACTGCCGTGGCGAGTCGAGGCCGATCAAGGCGCCGATATCGCCGGCGACGAGCCGCTGCTGATCGTGCAGCGCACCGGCGTGCCCTTGATGATCGACCCGGACCGCAGCCGCGCCGTCAAAGCCTTGCTGGCCAGTGAACCGCTGGACCTGATCCTGTCCGACGACGGCATGCAGCACTATCGATTGGCCCGGGACCTGGAGTTGGTACTGATCGACGCCGCCCGTGGCCTGGGCAATAAACGTTGCCTGCCCGCCGGTCCGTTGCGTGAGCCGATCGAGCGCCTGCAAAGCGTCGACGCGGTGCTCTACAACGGCGCGGCCCATGACCGCGACGACGGTTTTGCCTTTCAACTGCAACCCACCGCACTGATCAATCTGAAAACCGGCGAACGCAAGCCGCTCGATCATTTTCCCCCAGGCCAGGCGTTGCACGCCGTGGCCGGGATCGGCAATCCCCAGCGTTTCTTCAAAACCCTCGAAACGCTACACTGGCAGCCAATCCCCCATGGGTTTGCCGACCACGCCGAATACAGCGTGCAGGCCTTGAATTTCACCCCGTCATTGCCGTTGGTGATGACCGAAAAGGATGCGGTGAAGTGCCGTGCCTTTGCCGCCGCCGACTGGTGGTACCTGGCGGTCGATGCTGTGCCGTCACCGGCCTTCGTGGCCTGGTTCGATACGCAGCTGATGCGCCTGTTGCCGAATCGTCTTTTGCCTTAAAACCGTATTTATCCAGGGAATGCTCATGGACACCAAATTGCTCGATATCCTCGCTTGCCCGGTCTGCAAAGGCCCGCTCAAGCTCAGTGCCGACAAGACCGAGCTGATCAGCAAGGGCGCCGGCCTGGCGTACCCGATTCGCGATGGCATCCCGGTGATGCTTGAAACCGAAGCCCGCACCCTGACCACCGATGAGCGCCTGGATAAATGACCACAGCCTTTACCGTTGTCATTCCATCGCGTTACGCCTCCACCCGCCTGCCGGGCAAACCGCTGCTGCTGATCGCCGGCAAGCCGATGATCCAGCACGTCTGGGAACAGGCGAGTAAAAGCAGTGCCCAGCGCGTAGTGGTCGCCACGGACGATGCGCGCATCGTCGAGGCCTGCAAAGGCTTTGGCGCCGAAGTGGTGCTGACCCGGGAAGACCACAACTCCGGCACCGACCGTTTGGCCGAAGTGGCGACGAAACTGGGCCTGGCGCCCGACGCCATCGTGGTCAACGTCCAGGGTGACGAGCCGCTGATCCCGCCGAGCGTGATCGATCAGGTCGCCGCCAACCTGGCCGCCCACACCGAAGCGCGCATGGCCACGTTGGCCGAGCCGATCGAGGACGTGGAAAGCCTGTTCAATCCCAATGTGGTCAAGGTCGTCAGCGATCTCAATGGCCTGGCGCTGACTTTCAGTCGCGCCACGTTGCCGTGGGCCCGGGACGCTTTCGCCAAGACGCGTGAGCAAATGCCGGAAGGCGTGCCGTATCGTCGTCACATCGGCATTTACGCCTACCGCGCCGGTTTCCTGCATGACTTCGTCAGCTGGGGCCCGTGCTGGCTGGAAAACACCGAATCCCTGGAACAACTGCGCGCCTTGTGGCATGGCGTGCGGATTCACGTCGCCGATGCGCTGATCGCTCCGCCGCACGGTGTCGATACCGTCGAAGACCTTGAGCGCGTTCGTCGCCTGCTGGAGGCCTGATGCGGGTTCTGTTCGTCTGCCTGGGCAACATCTGCCGTTCGCCCACGGCCGAAGGTGTATTGCGACATAAATTGCGTGAGGCCGGGCTGGCCGATCAAGTCGAAGTGGCTTCCGCCGGCACCGGTGACTGGCACGTCGGCAAGGCCCCGGACAAGCGCAGCCAGGCGGCGGCCAAATTGCGCGGCTACGACCTGTCGGCCCAGCGTGCCCAGCAAGTCAGCCGTGCGGATTTCGCCACTTATGACCTGATCCTGGCGATGGACAACAGCAACCTGCGCAACCTCAAGGCCCTGCAACCGGCCAAGGGCAAGGCTGAGCTGGACTTGTTCCTGCGCCGCTACCAGTCGGAAATCGATGAAGTGCCGGACCCGTACTACGACGGCGACCAGGGCTTTGAACAAGTGCTGGATTTGATCGAGCGCGCCAGTGATTTGCTGGTGATCGAGTTGAAGGGACGGTTATGAGTTTGCAGGTCCAATCCGGGGTTTCACTCAAGCCGTTCAACAGTTTTGGTGTGGACGTCCAGGCCCGACTGTTTGCCGAGGCCCATAACGACGCCGAGGTGCGTGAAGCCCTGGCGTATGCCGCTTCGAACGCGGTGCCGCTGTTGGTGATTGGCGGTGGCAGCAACTTGCTGCTGACCGCTGATATCGACGCGCTGGTGCTGCGCATGGCCACGCGCGGCATTCGCGTGTTGAGCGATGACGGCAGCCAAGTGGTGATCGAAGCCGAGGCCGGTGAGCCTTGGCATCCGTTCGTGCAACACACCCTGGCCCAAGGCTTGTCGGGCCTGGAAAACCTCAGCCTGATCCCCGGCACCGTCGGCGCGGCGCCGATGCAGAACATCGGTGCCTACGGCGTCGAGATCAAAGACGTGTTCGCCGGCCTCACCGCGCTGGATCGCCAGACCGGCGAGTTGCGGGATTTCAGCCTGGAAGAATGCAACTTCGCCTACCGCGACAGCCTGTTCAAACAGCAGCCGGGGCGTTGGTTGATCCTGCGGGTTCGTTTCACCCTGAATCGCACCGCGCACCTGCATCTTGAATACGGCCCGGTGCGCCAGCGCCTGACCGAGCAGGGCATCGATCACCCGACGCCGACCGATGTCAGCCAGGCGATTTGCAGCATCCGCAGCGAAAAACTTCCGGACCCGGCCGTGCTCGGCAATGCCGGCAGCTTCTTCAAGAACCCGTTGGTGCCGGCGGCGCTGGTGACTCGGCTCAAGCTGGAATACCCGGATCTGGTGGCCTACGTGCAACCGGGCGGGCAAATGAAACTGGCGGCCGGCTGGCTGATCGAGAAGGCTGGCTGGAAAGGCTTCCGTGAGGCTGACGCCGGCGTGCATAAATTGCAGGCGCTGGTACTGGTCAACTACGGTGGCGCGACCGGTCTGCAATTGCTGGACTTGGCGCAACGGATCCAGAAAGACATTTCGCAACGCTTCAGCGTCGAGCTGGAAATGGAACCCAATCGCTATTGAAGCTACGCTTTAAACAGGCGAATTTCGAAGCCCTGCACAACTTCAATTGTGCAGGGCTTCTTTGTTAATGCTGGGTTAACTTATCCACCTAACGATGCAAGCATTTGCTCCACCAAAGGCCCGATGCAGACGTTCCCGTTTGCGTAAGAGAGCCCATTAGCCTGAGCCGATCTGCGTGAACCCACCGCTAACCCCCTGGCGGCAGATTGCTCGACCCCATAACCATGACAATATGCGGGCGTGCCCATGATTACCCTGAAGCTCAATGGTCAAGACCATCAACTCGACGTGACCGAGGATATGCCGCTGCTCTGGGCGATCCGCGACGTGGCCGGTTACAACGGTACTAAATTCGGCTGTGGCATGGGCCTGTGCGGCGCGTGCACCATCCATATCGACGGTTTGCCGGCGCGCAGTTGCATCACGCCGATTGGTTCGGTGGTCGGCCAGGACGTCCGCACCATCGACAACCTGCACGCTGATCCGGTCGGGCAAATCGTCCAGCAAGCCTGGCTCGACACCGCCGTGGCCCAGTGCGGTTTTTGCCAGGGCGGGCAGATCATGTCCGCCACCGCGTTGCTCAAGATCAATCCCAATCCGAGCGACGAGCAAATCGAAGAGGCGATGGTCGGCAATATTTGCCGTTGCGGCACTTACAACCGCATCAAGACCGCCATTCGCCAAGCCTCCACTCATCTGAAGGAGGCCAAGGCATGAGCCAGCTCCCGAATGATTTCGCCCTGAGCAATCTGAGTAACCTCAGCCGTCGCGGTTTTCTCAAAGGCGTTGGCGCCACCAGTGCGCTGGTGCTCGCCGCGAGTTGGGGGTGGCAAGACGCTTTCGCCGAAGACAAACCGAAGAAGTTCGGCGCCGACGGCATGCCCCACGGCTCGGTCGACGATCCGAAGGTCTACGTCAGCATTGCCGCCGACGGCACGGTGACGGTGGTCTGCAACCGTTCGGAAATGGGCCAGGGTGTGCGCACCAGCCTGAGCATGGTGGTGGCCGATGAACTGGACGCCGACTGGGCGCTGGTCAAAGTGCAGCAGGCGCCGGGTGACGAAGTGCGCTTCGGCAACCAGGACACCGACGGTTCGCGCAGCATGCGCCACTGGTACGAGCCGATGCGCCGCTGCGGTGCCGCCGCGCGGACCATGCTGGAACAGGCCGCGGCCGAGCAGTGGAAAGTGCCGGTTGGTGAGTGCCACGCCCAGTTGCACAAAGTCATTCACCAACCTACCAAGCGCGAACTCGGTTACGGCGACTTGGCCGCTGCGGCCGGTGCGCTGGCGGTGCCGGCCCGTGACAGCCTGCGGCTCAAGCAGCCGTCGGAATTTCGCTACATCGGCAACGAGGGCGTGCGCGCCATCGACGGTGCCGACATCGTCAACGGTCGTGCGGTCTACGGTGCTGATGTGCATTTCGACGGCATGCTCTACGCAACCATCGCCCGTCCAGCGGTGTATGGCGGCAAGGTCAAATCCTTCGATGCCAGCGCGGCAATGAAAGTCCCCGGCGTGATCAAGGTCTTGCAGATTGAAAGCCGTCCGCTGCCGTCCGAGTTCCAGCCATTGGGTGGCGTGGCCGTGGTCGCCAGCAACACCTGGGCTGCGATCAAGGGCCGCGAAGCACTGAAAATCGAGTGGGATGATGGCCCCAACGCCAGTTACGACTCGATCGCCTACCGCAAGGAACTGGAAGCCGCCTCGCTCAAACCGGGCAAAGTGGTGCGCAATACCGGCGACATCGACAAGGCCCTGGCCAGCACCGGCAGCACCCTCGAAGCGTCCTATTATTTGCCGCACCTGGCGCAAGCGCCGATGGAGCCGATGGTCGCCATCGCCCGGTTCAAGGATGGCGTGTGCGAAGCCTGGGCGCCGAGTCAGGCGCCGCAAGTTACCCGCGAACGGATTGGCGAACGCCTCGGCCTGCCATTCGATAACGTCACCTTCAACGTGACCTTGCTGGGCGGCGGTTTCGGGCGCAAGTCCAAACCGGACTTCGTTATCGAAGCCGCCATCCTCGCCAAGGAATTCCCTGGCAAGGCTGTGCGAGTGCAGTGGACCCGTGAAGACGACATTCATTGTTCCTACTTCCACACCGTGTCCGCCGAATACCTGAAGGCCAGCCTCGACAAGGACGGTTTGCCCTCCGGTTGGTTACACCGCACCGTGGCGCCGAGCATCACCGCGCTGTTCGCCCCGGGCATGAACCACGAAGCGGCGTTCGAGTTGGGCATGGGCTTTACCAACATGGCCTACGCGATCCCCAATGTGCGCCTGGAAAACCCGGAAGCGACGGTTCACACCCGGGTCGGCTGGTATCGCTCGGTGTCGAACATTCCCCATGGGTTTGCGATTCAGACGTTCGTTGACGAATTGGCCCACAAGGCCGGGGAGGATCCGCTCAAGTACCAGATTAAGTTGCTCGGCCCGGACCGTCAGATCGATCCGCGCACCTTGAGTGAAGAGTGGAACTATGGCGAATCACCCGAACGTTACCCGATCGATACCGCGCGCCTGCGCACGGTGCTGGAAACCGCCGCCAAAGCTGCCGGTTGGGGCCGCCAGTTGCCCAAGGGCCGAGGCCTGGGGCTGGCGGTGCATTACAGCTTCGTCACCTATGTGGCGGCGGTGATCGAGGTTGAAGTCAAAGACGACGGCACCTTGATTGTGCACAAGGCCGATATCGCCGTGGATTGCGGTCCACAGATCAACCCCGAGCGGATTCGCTCGCAGTTCGAAGGCGCCTGCGTCATGGGCCTGGGCAACGCGGTGCTCGGTGAGATCAGCTTCAAGGACGGCAAGGTCCAGCAGGACAATTTCCACATGTACGAAGTGGCGCGCATGTCCCTGGCGCCGAAAGAAGTCGCGGTGCATCTGGTCACGCCGCCGGGCGATGTGCCGTTGGGCGGGGTCGGTGAGCCGGGCGTACCGCCGATTGCGCCGGCGCTGTGCAACGCGATCTTCGCGGCTACCGGCAAGCGCATCCGCAGCCTGCCGGTCCGCTTTCAACTGCAGGGCTGGCAGAAGGCGGACGCCTGATGGACAGCGTCGATCTGAACGTCCTGCGCAGCGTACTCGACTGGCGCCGCGCCGGTCAGCGGGTGGTGTTGTACAGCGTGGTCCAGACCTGGGGCACCGCGCCCCGGGCACCTGGCGCCATGTTGGCGTTGCGTGAGGACGGCGTGGTGATCGGCTCGGTGTCGGGCGGTTGTGTCGAGGATGATCTGATCGCGCGGCTGCACGATGGCCGCATCCCGGCCGACGGGCCGCCGGTGCAATTGATCACCTACGGCGTTACCCGCGAGGAGGCGGCGCGATTCGGCTTGCCCTGCGGCGGCACCTTGCGCCTGACCGAGGAGCGGGTCGGTGATCCTGCGTGGGTCGCTGAGTTGCTGGTCCGTTGCGAAGCCCACGAAATCGTCGCCCGTTCGCTGGATCTCGCGTCCGGTGACGTGGTTTTGCAACCGGCGCACAAGACCGATGTGCTGAGTTTTGACGGCAACACCTTGCGCGCGATCTATGGCCCGCGCTGGCGCTTGTTGCTGATCGGCGCCGGGCAATTGTCGCGCTATGTCGCGGAAATGGCGCGGTTGCTGGATTTCGAAGTGTTGATCTGCGATCCGCGCACTGAGTTCGTCTACGGTTGGGAAGAGCAGCACGGCCGCTTCGTGCCGGGCATGCCCGACGAAGCCGTGCTGAATATCCAGACCGATGAACGCACCGCCATCGTCGCCCTGACCCACGATCCACGACTGGATGACATGGCGCTGCTCACCGCGCTCGATTCCAAGGCGTTTTACGTCGGCGCACTCGGTTCGCGGGTCAACAGCCTGAAGCGCCGGGACAACCTGGCTCAGCTAGGCTTGTCAGAACAGGCTATCGAGCGGCTGCACGGCCCGATCGGTCTGCACATCGGCAGCCACACCCCGGCGGAAATCGCCTTGTCGTTGCTGGCCGAAATCGTGGCGATCAAGAACGGCGTCGAGCTGAAGCAGAAGAAGCCGTTGCGGGAGGGCGTATGAGCGAACCCATCGGCGTCATTGTGCTGGCGGCGGGGCAGGGCAGTCGTTTTCAACAGGTTGCCGGTGCGGAAAAGGATAAGTTACTGGCCGACTGCGCCGGTCGCGACGGTGCGGTGCGCTCGGTGATCGAGCAGGTGTTGGTGAATCTGCCCGCGAACCTTGAGAAGCGCGTATTGGTGACCACCGAGGATCGTCCCCAGGTGATTCGCATGGCCCAGGCTTATGGTTACGAGGTTGTACTGATCGAGTCCACTGGCATGGGCGACAGCATTGCGGCGGGTGTGGCGGCTTGTTCGCAGCTCAGTGGCTGGTTGATTGTTTTGGGGGATATGCCGTTCATGCTGCCGTCGAGTATCGAGCGAGTGGTGGCGGGGATTGCGGACGATTGCATCAGCGTGCCAGTGCACGAGGGCGAGTTCGGGCATCCGGTGGGATTTGGCCGGCGCTTTGGGCCGGGGTTGATGGGGCTGTCCGGTGATCGTGGGGCGAAGCCGTTGTTTGCCCAAACGCGAGTGGTCGAGGTGGCGGTGGATGATCCCGGTGTGTTGTGGGATGTGGATGTGCCTGAGAAGTTGATCTACCCATCGGCATAGATCCCGTGTGGGAGCGGGCTTGCTCGCGAATGCGGTGGGTCAGCCTGCATGAATGTTGAATGTTAGACCGCTTTCGCGAGCAAGCCCGCTCCCACAGCGGATTGCGCTGAGGTTAACGGGCATAAAAAAAGCCCCGCCTGGATCACCAGGCGGGGCTTTTTAGTGGCCGATGGAATCAGACGAGGGGTTTAGGCTCGTGTTCTTTTTCCAGGGCTTCTTCGTGTTGCTGTACCGCTTCCTGAACGGAGCGTGGCGCTTCGTCGATCACGGATTCAACCGGCTCGGCAGCGACTTCAGCGGCCGGGGCAGGAGCTGCCTCAACGACTTCAGCCACAACCGGTGCTGGCTCGGCAACAGCCGGTGCAGCAGCGGCAGCCAGTTCGGCTTCTTTCTGCAGACGCTCGGCTTCACGCTTGCGGCGACGCACTTCCCGTGGGTCGTTCGGCGCACGGCCATTTTCGGTCAGGGCGCTGACTGGGGCGGCTTCGACCACTGGTGCAGCCACTTCGGCGACAACCGGGGTTTCAACGACCGGAGCAGGTTCGGCAGCAACAATCACTGGCTCGGACACTGGCTCGGAGACCAACGCTTGCGCAACCGGAGCTTCAACGACTGGCGCTGGCGCTTCGATAACCGGCTCGGCGGCTACTGGCTCGGCAACAACCGGCTCGGCAACCCAGTTGAACGCGGTTTGCTCTTCACGCACTTCGCGGACCGCTTCGGTCACGGTTTCGGACGAGGTTTCCGCAACCACTGGCTCGGCGATGAAAGCAGGCTCGGCAGCAGCTTGAACTTCAGGCTGTGCTTCACGAACCGGCGCTACTTCAACTTCCGGAGCGGCTGTGGCTTCTACCGGAGTCGTCGCTTCAACAACCGGCGCTTCTACTGCAGTTTCCTGAACAGCAGCAGTGGCGCGTTCGGCTTGCTCGTGAGCCTGTGCTTCAGCAGGAGCGCTGATCACGGTGCTGGCAACGGCTGCGGTAACAGCCAGGCCGGCGGCCAGATCGGCAGCGCTTGGCGCTTCGTTGGTTTCGCTGGCTTCGCTACCTTCGGCGGACTCGGATTCTTCCGAACCTTCGATCACATTGCCGTTGGCATCACGTTGACGCTCGCGACGGTTGCTGCGACGACGCTGGCCACGGGAGCGGCGGCGTGGACGATCGCCTTCGGCGCCTTCCTGACCGTCTTCCTGTTGCTGCTCTTCGTTGGTCAGCAGTTCTTCTTCGGACGCGGCGGCAGCCTGTTCGGCACGTGGCTGACGCTCTTCACGCGGTGGGCGTGGCGCGCGTTCTTCGCGTGGCTGACGGGCTGGACGCTCTTCAGTGGTCGCAGCAACGGCAGCGGCAGCGGCTGGTGCAGCAGGAGCGGCATCCAGTGGCTCGCGCAGTTCACGTACCGGACGCTCTTCGCGGTCGCCACGTGGCTTGCGGTCTTCGCGTGGAGCGCGCGGTGCACGTTCTTCACGCGGGGCGCGTGGTGCGCGTTCTTCGCGAGCAACTACCGGGGTAGTGGTGGTCTCTTCACGAGCTTCGCGTGGTTGACGCTCTTCGCGTGGCTCACGTGGTGCGCGTTCTTCACGCGGTGCACGTTCCTCACGAGGCTTGCGTTCTTCATCACGGCGACCGTTACGGTTGCGGCTTTGCTGACGACCGTTGCGACGCTCTTCGTTACGGGCCGGACGCTCGGTGGTCGCAGGTTTTTCAACCACAACCGGGGCGGCTGGCTCTTCCTTGGTGGCGAACAGGCTGACCAGCGACTTCACCAGGCCTTTGAACAGGCTTGGCTCTGGCGCGGCGGCCGGTGCAGCAACCGGGGCGGCAGCAACGACTTCGGTCGGCACCGGCGCGTTGGCGCGGGCCGGCGCAGTCTTGACCGCGGCTTCCTGGCGAACCAGGGTGCGGGTCGCGGCGGCTGGCTGGACTTCTTCCACTTCGGCAGCGGCAGCAGCGATTTCGTAGCTGGACTGGTTGATGTGGGCTTCCGGGCTGTCATCACGCAGACGCTGAACTTCGAAGTGCGGCGTTTCGAGGTGATCGTTCGGCAGGATGACGATGCGGGCACGGGTGCGCAGTTCGATCTTGGTGATCGAGTTGCGTTTTTCGTTGAGCAGGAACGCAGCCACCGGGATCGGCACTTGTGCGCGAACTTCGGCGGTGCGGTCTTTCAGGGCTTCTTCTTCGATCAGGCGCAGGATCGCCAGCGACAACGATTCAACGTCGCGGATGATGCCGGTGCCGTTGCAACGCGGGCAAACGATGCCGCTGCTTTCGCCCAGCGATGGACGCAGGCGCTGACGGGACATTTCCAGCAGGCCGAAGCGCGAGATGCGACCGACTTGCACGCGAGCGCGG
>NZ_JBIWEL010000029.1:0-85954 GCF_044762525.1 Pseudomonas sp. NPDC096950
ATTGCATCAGCTCATCGATGGTCAACTCGGGGTTGTCGATGAGGGCCAGGCAACCGTCGATGACTTCACCGAGGTTGTGCGGCGGGATGTTGGTCGCCATGCCCACGGCGATACCGCTGGAGCCGTTGACCAGCAGGTTGGGAATACGGGTCGGCATGACCGCCGGGATCATTTCGGTGCCGTCGTAGTTCGGCACCCAGTCCACGGTTTCTTTATGCAGGTCAGCCAGCAGCTCGTGCGCCAGCTTGGTCATGCGCACTTCGGTGTATCGCATGGCCGCGGCGTTGTCGCCGTCCACCGAACCGAAGTTGCCCTGACCGTCTACCAGCAGGTAGCGCAAGGAGAATGGCTGCGCCATCCGAACGATGGTGTCGTACACCGCGGTATCACCGTGAGGGTGATACTTACCGATCACGTCACCGACAACACGGGCAGATTTCTTGTACGGCTTGTTGAAGTCGTTGCCCAGCTCGCTCATCGCGAACAGCACACGCCGGTGCACGGGCTTCAAGCCATCGCGCGCATCCGGCAGTGCCCGCCCGACAATTACGCTCATCGCGTAGTCGAGGTAGGACTGCTTCAGCTCGTCTTCGATATTGACCGGGAGGATTTCTTTGGCCAGTTCGCCCATGAGAAGCCTGATTCCTTTTTCTGGTGAAACTTCGTCACATCCATTTGGGACGAACGAAGCTCGCCGATGCCGACTGATTGCCATGCACCGACTTACGACAAATCAACGAGTTAAGCCATGGATCTGCGCAGTAAAGACAACCCCGTGGGACTGCCTCGGAAAACGCCGGATGTTATCACAAGAGCCGCCACGCACCTATCCCCCTGATGCGCATGGAGCATAGTTAGTTGACCGGTGACAGGCTTAACGGGGACGAGAGAGGCTTAGAGCCGTGGTGAATGCAGATTTCGGGGCTGGATAAAGGATGTTTGCTGCTTGGAGGGCCCCTTCGCGAGCAAGCCCGCTCCCACATTTGACCGAGTTATCCAGTCAGACACCGTCAAGTGTGGGAGCGAGCCTGCTCGCGAAAGCGATTTATCCGACAACACGAATCGTCAATGCAGACGCTTACGGCACATCAATTGCGCCATTTTCGCGGTATCCGGGCGCTCGACAATGCCCTTCTCGGTGACGATCGCATCGATCAAGTCCGCCGGCGTCACGTCGAATACCGGGTTGAAGGCCTCGACATCCGCCCCGACCCGCTTGCCGCCAACGCTCAGCAACTCGCTGCCGTCGCGCTCTTCGATGGGAATGTCGTCGCCACTGGCCAGGTTCATGTCGATGGTCGAACTCGGCGCCACCACCATAAAACGTACGCCGTGGTGCATGGCGCTCACCGCCAACTGGTAAGTGCCGATTTTGTTGGCCACGTCGCCATTGGCGGTGATCCGGTCGGCGCCGACGATCACCCAGGTAATGCCTTTGGTCTTCATGATGTGCGCGGCGGCGGAGTCGGCATTGAGGGTCACGGGAATGCCTTCATTGGCCAGTTCCCACGCGGTCAGCCGCGAACCTTGCAACCAAGGCCGGGTTTCATCGGCGTAGACACGCTCGACCATGCCTTCAATAAAGGCGCCACGAATCACCCCCAGCGCTGTGCCGAAACCGCCAGTGGCGAGGGCGCCGGTGTTGCAGTGGGTCAGGATCGCCTGGGCATTGCCCTGATGCTTGCGGATCAGGTCCACGCCCAACTGGGCCATGGTCAGGTTGGCTTCACGATCACTTTCGTGGATGGCAATGGCTTCAGCCTCCAGAGCCGCCAGAGGGTCTGCATCGCCCTTGAGACGGTCCAGGCGATCACGCATGCGACTCAAGGCCCAGAACAGATTCACCGCCGTCGGACGGGAATCGGCCAACAACGCGTAATCTTCTTCCCACGCGGCTTGCCAGTCATCGCCCTCGGCAATCCGGGCACGGGCTGACAGCACCATGGCATACGCGGCACTGATGCCGATCGCCGGCGCACCGCGCACCACCATCGAGCGAATGGCCTCGGCCACCCCAGCGGCGCTGGTGTAGGCAATCCAGGTTTCCTCGAACGGCAAAATACGCTGATCCAGCAGGTACAGGGCGCCATCACGCCAATCGATGGCCTTAACTTTCTCTGCAGCCAATAGTCGATCGCGCATCCTTCACCCCGCACTCATGAACAAAAGCCGCCGATTATAGCGATCCCCCCGCGAAGACGCTCGGGTATACTTCGCCATCCTTTACAAAAGCACTGGAACCGATCTTCGATGCCGAAACCTGCCGTTGCGCTCGACTTATTATTGCTGCCGACCTGGCTGGTACCCGTCGAACCCGCTGGCGTGGTTCTCAAAGAGCACGGCCTGGGCATCCGCGACGGTCGCATCGTGTTTATCGGCCCGCGTGCCGAAGCGCTGAAGTGTAACGCGACCGAAGTCCGCGAGCTCCCGGATGTTCTGCTCAGCCCTGGCCTGGTCAACGCCCACGGCCACGCGGCGATGACGCTGTTCCGCGGCCTGGCCGATGATCTGCCGTTGATGACCTGGCTGGAAAACCACATCTGGCCGGCCGAGGCCAAGTGGGTTGATGAAGATTTTGTGCGCGATGGCACGGACCTGGCGATCGCCGAACAGCTGAAAGGCGGCATCACCTGCTTCTCTGACATGTATTTCTTCCCGAAGGTTGCCAGCGAACGCGTGCATAACAGCGGCATTCGCGCGCAAATCGCGATTCCAATTCTCGATTTCCCGATTCCGGGCGCCGCCACGGCGGATGACGCCATTCGTCAGGGCGTCGAATTGTTCGGCGATTTGAAGCACCACGAGCGCATCAAAATCACCTTCGGCCCCCACGCACCGTACACCGTGGGCGACGAAAACCTGGAGAAAATCCGGGTGATCGCCGAAGAGCTGGACGCAGCAATCCACATGCACGTCCACGAAACCGCTTTCGAAGTACAGCAAGCGGTCGAGCAACGCGGCGAACGCCCGTTGGCGCGCCTCGGGCGTTTGGGCTTGCTCGGGCCGCGCTTCCAGGCGGTTCACATGACCCAGATCAGCGATGAAGACCTGGCGTTGCTGGTAGAAAGCAACACCAATGTGATTCATTGCCCGGAATCAAACCTGAAACTGGCCAGCGGTTTCTGCCCGGTGGAGCGCCTGTGGCAGGCCGGGGTGAACGTCGCCGTCGGCACCGATGGCGCGGCCAGCAACAATGACCTGGATCTGCTCGGCGAAACCCGAACCGCCGCATTGCTCGCCAAGGCTGTTGCCGGCTCCGCCACGGCGCTGGACGCTCATCGTGCCTTGCGCATGGCCACGCTCAATGGTGCCCGTGCGCTGGGCATCGAGGCTGAAACCGGCTCGCTGGAAATCGGCAAGGCTGCAGACATCGTCGCCTTCGACCTGTCCGGCCTGGCCCAGCAACCGATCTACGACCCGGTTTCGCAACTGATCTACGCCACCGGCCGCGACTGTGTGAAACACGTTTGGGTCGCCGGCAAGCAACTGCTCGACGACAAGCGCCTGACGCGCCTGGATGAAGCACAACTGTGCGCCACGGCCAAGGCCTGGGGCCAGCGCATCAGTGGCCACACCGAATCGTAAGCACCCCGGACTCAACGCCGGGGCAACAGGATTTTTCAAGTTTTAGAGGACTTACACCATGAGCAACGTCGACTACGCCGAAATCGCCAAATTCGAAGCCCTGGCCCATCGCTGGTGGGACCGCGAAAGCGAGTTCAAACCCTTGCACGACATCAACCCGCTGCGGGTCAACTGGATTGACGAGCGGGTCAACCTGGCCGGCAAGAAAGTCCTCGACGTCGGTTGCGGCGGCGGCATCCTCAGCGAAGCCATGGCCCAGCGCGGCGCCACCGTCATGGGCATCGACATGGGCGAAGCGCCGCTGGCGGTCGCGCAGTTGCATCAACTGGAATCCGGCGTGAGCGTCGAATACCGCCAGATCACCGCCGAAGCCCTGGCCGAAGAAATGCCTGAGCAATTCGACGTAGTCACCTGCCTGGAAATGCTCGAACACGTACCAGACCCGTCCTCTGTCATCCGCGCCTGCTTCCAGATGGTCAAGCCGGGCGGCCAGGTGTTTTTCTCCACGATCAACCGCAACCCGAAGGCGTACCTGTTCGCCATCATCGGTGCCGAATACATCATGAAGTTGCTGCCTCGCGGCACCCATGACTTCAAGAAGTTCATCCGCCCGTCCGAGCTGGGTGCCTGGAGCCGCATGGCCGGCCTGACCGTCAAGGACATCATCGGATTGACCTACAACCCGCTGACCAAGCACTACAAACTGGCGGCCGACGTGGACGTCAACTACATGATCCAGACCCTGCGCGAGGAGTAAGCCGATGCGAATCAGAGCAGTCCTTTTCGACATGGACGGCACCCTGCTCGACACAGCGCCGGACTTTATTGCCATCTGCCAGGCGATGCGCGCCGATCGCGGCTTGCCGCCGATGAACGACAAGCACATTCGCGACGAGATTTCCGGCGGCGCCAAGGCAATGGTCGCGGTGACGTTCTCCATGGACCCGGAATCGCCAGGTTTTGAGGAACTGCGCCTGGAGTTCCTGGAGCGCTACCTCAAGGATTGCGCGGTTCACAGCAAACTCTTTGACGGCATGGGCGAGCTGCTGGCCGACATCGAGAAGGCCAACCTGATCTGGGGCGTGGTGACCAACAAGCCGTTGCGCTTCGCCGAACCGATCATGCAGCAGCTAGGGCTTGCCGAGCGCTCGGCGCTGCTGATCTGCCCGGACCACGTCAAGAACAGCAAACCGGACCCGGAGCCGTTGATCCTGGCGTGCAAGATGCTCGACCTGGACCCGGCCAGCGTGTTGTTTGTCGGTGATGACTTGCGGGATATCGAGTCGGGTCGCGATGCCGGCACCAGGACTGCCGCCGTGACTTACGGTTACATCCATCCGGACGACAACCCGCGGCATTGGGGCGCGGATGTGGTGGTGGATCATCCGCTGGAGTTGCGCAAGGTGTTGGATAGCGCGTTGTGTAGTTGCTAAGAATCGATTTTCCAATCCTGATTTCGGGCTGTCGGCGCTGACGCCTTCGCGAGCAAGCCCGCTCCCACATGGATTTCGCTGTACCTGTGGGAGCGGGCTTGCTCGCGAATGGCCACGCCGCGGTCTGCACTCTGATTTGTTGAGGTTTTTTTATGTTTGATTACTCCGCCCGCCCTGAATTGCTCAAGGGCCGGGTCATCCTGGTCACCGGCGCTGGCCGTGGCATCGGCGCTGCCGCCGCGAAAACCTACGCCGCCCACGGCGCCACCGTGCTGTTGCTGGGCAAGACCGAAGCCAACCTGACTCAGGTCTACGACGAAATCGAAGCGGCCGGGCACCCACAACCCGCCGTGATCCCGTTCAACCTGGAAACCGCCCTGCCCCATCAATACGATGAGTTGGCGGCGATGATCGAGACCGAGTTCGGCCATCTCGACGGGTTGCTGCACAACGCCTCGATCATTGGTCCGCGTACGCCGATCGAGCAGTTGTCCGGCGAAAACTTCATGCGCGTCATGCACGTCAACGTCAACGCCATGTTCATGCTCACCAGCACCCTGCTGCCGCTGCTCAAGCTGTCCCAGGACGCGTCGGTGGTGTTCACCTCCAGCAGCGTCGGGCGCAAGGGCCGGGCGTACTGGGGTGCCTACGGGGTTTCCAAGTTTGCCACCGAAGGGCTGATGCAAACCCTGGCCGATGAAGTCGACACCGTGGCACCGGTGCGCTCCAACAGCATCAACCCCGGCGCAACCCGCACCAGCATGCGCGCCCAGGCGTATCCGGGTGAAAACCCGCTGAACAACCCGACGCCCGAGGAGATCATGCCGGTTTACCTGTACCTGATGGGCCCGGACAGCACGGGCATCAATGGCCAGGCGTTCAACGCCCAGTAACGCCCGCACGTCGCTTTTGTGCCGCGGCAATTATCCGTCGCGGCACGTGGCAACCGCTGCAACTTCTGCCCTTTCCAGTCAAACAAATGCCGCGACATTCAGCGGCATTTTCAGAAAACCGCTCTAATCCAATGATTTAGAACGGCTTTTATCCGAATGAACCGAATGGCACGACTTTCGCTCTAATTTTGTTCAGACACGCAGTGTGACAGCAGCTGGCGGTGGCGCCTGAGTCGATAGGTTACTTATCTTCGGCAAAGCGGACTAAACTCGTACCAAATGTCCTACGGGACTGATGGACCAGTATGACGCGCAGCCCAAAGCCGCTCTCACCCAGCCTGTAAGACAGCCTTACTGCTTAGGGGCTCACGCCATATGAAATCACCTTCCCAGACCAACGCAATTGACTTCGATAGCGCCAAATTGCAACGCCTGGGCTTTGGTCAGCAGCCTCCTCTCCTGGAGCGGCCGGTCAGTCTCGCGCAATTGCGCCAGCAACTGGGCCTGCAACTGCAAACCAGTCTTGAGCCGCAACGCATTCTCGGGCTCTTTTTCCGCGAAATTCAGCGCCTCGTGCCTCTGGATGCCTTGAGCTACCAGCACAAGACCAGTGACTTGCGCCTGGAATTCGGTCAGCGCGGTCATCATTCGGTCAGCTACAGCCTGAGCCATGAAGGTGAACATCTGGGTGATTTGGTGTTCCGCCGCAATCAGCGTTTCAACGAACAGGAACAGGGCAATCTGGAGTCGCTGCTGTCGGCGCTGCTGTATCCGATGCGCAATGCCCTGCTCTACCGCGCCGCGACCCAAAGTGCCTTGCGTGACCCGCTCACCGACACTGGCAACCGTGTCGCCATGGACCAGACCCTGCAACGGGAAATCGAGATGTCACGGCGGCATTTGCAGCCCTTGTCGTTGCTGATGCTGGACATCGACCATTTCAAGGACGTCAACGACAGCCATGGCCACAGCGCCGGCGATGAAGTGCTCAAGACGGTTGCCGCCTCGATCAAGGGCCAGTTGCGCAACGTGGACATGGTGTTCCGGTTTGGTGGCGAGGAGTTTTTGATCCTGCTGTCCAACACCAGCCGGGAAGCCGCGGCATTGGTTGGCGAACGCCTGCGACTTGCCGCCCAGGCCCAGGAATATCGCGCCGATGGCCAGAGTATCGAGTTGACGGTCAGCCTCGGTTGCTCGACCTTGCTGCCCGGCGAATCCGCCGAGAGCCTGTTGCGTCGGGCCGACAGCGCGTTGTACGTGGCCAAGCGCGAGGGACGTAATCGCCTGGCGATGGCGGGCTGAGATTTCACCGACAGCACAAAACAATGTGGGAGCGGGCTTGCTCGCGAAGATGGACTGACAGTCACCATTTAAGTCGACTGATCAACCGCTTTCGCGAGCAAGCCCGCTCCCACATTTGGTTTATGTTGCCTTCAGGGCTCAGCTCTCGACCAACACCATCCGCTCGCGAGCTACCGGCGCCCGTTCCGCGTGTTCCTGCTGCATGCAGCGCTCCAGGAACAGGAACATGTAGTCGTAGCTCTTGCACACGGCCTGGCGCAATTCCACTTGCAGGGATTTGCTCGGGTTCGTGCCGGCGAGGGTGCAGATGATTTCCAGCGCTTCCCACGGGTGGGCATCGTCGTACTGGGCGTGCATCTTCAGCCACTTCATCGCGCGCTTGCGATCTTCCTCGGGGAAGGCCGCCGCGTAGACGCCACTGGAACACACCAGCGCCGACCACTCCCCGGTCGCGCCCTCGATGGCGTAGTTGGTCGCCGCGATGGCCACAATCAGCGAATCCGCCGAACTCGTGTGCCAGCACCAATGACTCAACGCATGCAGCTCAGGGGCGACTTGTTGCGCTTGCAGATCTTCCAGGCTGACACCGTGAGCCCGGCTCCAGTGCACCCAGTAATCGGCGTGGTTGAGTTCGACACGAATGTTACGCATCAGCCAGCGGCGCGCCATGTCTTCGCCGGGGTGGCGGGCAAAGCGGGTCTTGGTGAGGTTTTGTGCCATATACAACGCGAACTGCTCGACCACCGGCCAGCCCCCTATCAGGTACTGACGCATGGTCTTTGCGCTGAGTTTGTTATCTCGCATGCGCTGATACAGTTCGTGTTCGACAACCCGGCGCTTACTCTCGCTGCAATCCTGGATCAGTTGCTGAGCCCAGGCGGGATAACTTGCAGCTTCCATGAGTGGTCCGGTTCGGTTGAATGTGTCGATCACTGTTCGGCTCCTTTTGATTTGTGATTGTAAGATCAGCAAGAGATTTCAACGGAACGTGCCAGGCGCCTTGAATAACAGAGGCTGCGGTCTGGCGGGACGACTTTGCAAGCTGTCGCAGGTAAACAATTGCGGGCGTTCAATCACATACCCTTGAGCGTAATCCACACCGATTTCGAGCAATGCCTGCTCGATCTGGGGTGTCTCGACAAACTCGGCAATGGTGCGCTTACCCATGACATGACCGATGTGGTTAATCACCTCGACCATAGCGCGGTTAATCGGGTCGTCCAGCATATCCTTTACGAAACTCCCGTCGATCTTCAAGAAGTCTACAGGTAAATGTTTCAAGTAAGCGAACGAGGACATTCCGGCGCAAAAGTCATCAAGTGAGAAGTGGCAACCTAAACCTTTGAGTTCATTAATAAATCTGATTGCACTTCCCAAATTCGAAATAGCGCTGGTTTCTGTAATTTCAAAACAAATCATTTCAGGAGGAATAGAGTAAGTAACAAACTGTTCACGCAAGAAGTCCAGGAACGCCTCATCTCCGATAGTAATACCTGACAGATTAATCGCACACATGGCTAACGGACCTTTGCGCTGTTCGCCAATACATTGCGCGATGATTTTGAATACATTCTCCACAACCCAGCGATCCAGCGACGTCATCAAGCCATAACGCTCGGCGGCCGGAATGAAACTGTCGGGCAAGATCATCCGCCCGGCCTCGTCATGCAGGCGCAGCAGTATTTCGATGTGCCCGCCGCCGTGCTCGACATGCCCCAACGGCGCGATTTCCTGGGCATACAGACAGAAGCGGTTTTCTTCCAGGGCCATATGCAAACGTTGCACCCAGGCCATTTCGCCGAAACGCAGGGACAGTTCCGAATCGTCGGCATGGTAGACCTGCACCCGGTTGCGCCCCTTCTCCTTGGCCATGTAACAGGCCATATCGGCGGCGCGTAGCGAGGACTCGAGGGTGGTCGGGGTTTGCGCAACGTGCACCAGGCCGATGCTGACGGTGGTCAGGAACGGCCGGCCCTTCCACACAAAGTGCAGATTTTGCACGGTCTGGCGCAGCACCTCGGCGATTTTTTCCGCATGCTCCGGCGCGCAGTTCTCCAACAGGATGCCGAATTCATCGCCGCCGAGCCTAGCCAGGGTGTCGCCTTCGCGCAGGCCGGATTGCAGCAGCGCGCAGATATGCCGCAGCAACTCATCCCCCGCCGCATGGCCGCAGGTGTCGTTGACCAGTTTGAACTGGTCCAAGTCGAGGAACATCAAGGCGTGACGCCCCGGCTGGCGCGTCAGGTTGTGCAGCGCCTGCTCGAGGCGATATTCGAATTCCCGGCGGTTGGCCAGCCCGGTCAAGGCGTCGTGGGTGGCCTGCCAGGACAGGTTGGCGATGTATTGCCGTTCCTGGGTCATGTCATGCAGTACCAGCACGGTGCCGCTGACCTTGCCGGCATTGCGGATCGGCGCGCCGACCAGGGTCACTGACACGGTGCTGCCGTCCAGGCGCTGGATCAGCTTGGAATGCTCGCTGCCGCCACTGAGCTGGCCACTCAGAATGTGTTCGATCAAGGTGAAGCCGTCGGCCTGGGCGTTCTCGTCCAGCAGATTGAACAGCGCCGCCAGCGGCAACCCGGTGGCCTGTTCGGCTTTCCAGTGGGTCATGGCCTCGGCAGCGGGGTTCATGTAAGCAATCGCCCCTTCGACATCCGTGGTGATCACGCCATCGCCAATCGACTGCAAGGTAATCTGCGCCCGGTCCTTCTCCAGTTGCAGGGCTTCGGCGAAGGCATGGCGCTGCTTGAGCAGCTTGTGGGTGCGCAGCAACGCCAGGACGATCAGCCCCAGCGCCGTCGCCAGGTTGGTCACCAGCAACAGCCGCAGAATGACCCGCGAGCCCTCCCCCAGCGCATCGCTGAACGCCTTCGCCGCCGGGGTTACGCCGTCGTTGATCGCAAAGATCTGATCCTTCCAGCGCTTGATATCGGCCGAGGTGGCCTGATTATCGACCACGTTTTGGTGCATCTCCCGGGCGACGTCATCGAGTTGCACCAGGTAAGCGTCGCCCACGGTCCAGCGGTCGATGGCTTTTTCCAGATAACTGAAGTGCCGGAAATTGAGATACAGCCAGATCAGGCTGGCGACGTCGTCCGGATGGTTGCCGCCCTTGAGAATCCCCACCCGCGCGGCTTCGAGATCCGGAGGTTGCTTGTCCAGGGCCACGCGCAATTCATGCCCGCCCTGAGGCACGGCAATCGCGTTCTGGTATTTGAGGAAGATCGCCTCGTCGCGATTGTCGGCGTAGAGGTTGAGGTAATAGATGGCGTCTTTCTGGCCCTTTGACCACAGGCTTTCACCGGCCACATAGCCGCGCACTGCCGACAGCACATAGAGGCTGACGCCGCCAAGCAACGCTTGAAACAGCACGACGGCGATAAACGGCCAGACGATGCCCAACAATCGTGGCGTTCCGAGAGTCCGTTTTGGCTTCATGAGGTCCCTTGCATAGGCGCTGCCCTGATCATCATCCAGATCCCGCCACTCCCGCAAGACTAGGAGGCGATCCCTTTCCCTGCAAGGGGCGGGACGTACACCCGGCGAAGATGCATCGTCCCAGCATAGAGCAACAACGTGACCTGCGCCGTCATTGACCGTTAACAGGTGCCCGTGCCGACTAGTGACTAGTCGTTTGTATATATATGCACCGCACTTGCTCATTGCCGACTCGCTTAACTGGAGGCCGGTCCTGCCCTTGCTTACATCAAGCAAGTGCAGGTTAAGCGAGCAACTTTGCGAAGAGCATCATTTATGTCAGCTGAACTACCCGACACCGCAGCAACATCAAATCCCACCTATGCGCAACGACATCAAGGGCTGCTGGAAGACTACGACTTATTGCTGTCGTCCATGCGCTCCCCGCAACAAACCAGCGACACGTTATTGCGACCCAGTCGCTTTTCACCCCTTGATCTGGACCTTCAAATAGTTCGCCAGAATGGCCTGCTTCCCCTTGATCAAATGGCGCGCTATTACGGCATTGCACCGTGGGATCCGCAAAACCCGACCCAACATCAATCGGTCATCGACGCACTCGAAGAAAAACGCGCCAGCCATTCCCTGGAACTTGAAAATGGCCTGGAGATTGACGAACTACAGCGCCCAGGCAGTTTGAAAGAACGCAAAGCCTACGACGCCATGCGCAAAAGCGTTCCGCACCTGGAGGACACACTGACGTTTGAGCGCTATCGAGCCAAACGGACCAATACGCTGATTATCGAGACAGTACGGAATTTTTTACCGCCACAGACCTCATTGATCGGCTACTTGGGCGACGGGTTTGACGCCAAGGTTACGTTTGCAAAGGTACGCGCCAAACCAACCGTCTACCTGGAAAAACTGTTGAACTCGCCCAGGGCCCAGACCCTCGCTGACCTGTTGATCAAGGCGCTGGACTGGTACGGCGCCCAACCCGGGGAGCAGACGTCGCCCGCCATACGCACCAAACTGGTGTCCCGGGCCATCCGCCTTTATCTCCAAGCCCCCTCCAGCGAGGTGCCGCAAGAAATCGCCGGTTATGACTGGCAGCAATCCGCACATTGGGGCAAGAGTTACCAGGCGATCCACCGTGAATTCGAATCCCACCTGCTCAGCACCCGACGCGTTGCGACTGCCAACGAAGCCGTCATTCTCGCCCGCCTTTACCAAACGCAGCTGACGAAGGATTTTGCGGTACGTGACGTGCCCGCCGAACTGCCGTACCGCAGTTCCGTGGTGTGGGTGAACTTCATGCACGGCGTCTTGCTCTGCGCAGCCATGGAACCGGGCTGGCGCCAACGCCAGACATTCCAGCAACTGGTCAACCTGCCGCTGGCGCTATCGACCGATGCCTCTGCCGATGAACTGGAGGCCATCGCGCTTGCACGCCTGGTCCCGACCCTCCAATGGGCCGTGACCCAGGGCATTGTCCCTGATCGAGCCGACCTGGATTACAGTCAGGATGAACTCGAACGCGCCACCAAGGCGCTCGATGCTCACACCCAGGACCTGCAAAAAGCCATTGTTGAACTGGACGTTCCCCCGCCCGAAAGACTGAAGATGGCCAAGGAAGAGATGGCCAAGCTGTTCGGAAGCGAAAACTTCATCAGCGATGGACGCAAATTAGTCAAATGGGACAACACCCGCCCGGCTGGCGGTTTTCGCAGCACACCGCTGCTGGATAATCCTCGCGTTCAAGCTTTCACCTTTCTGGATATATACGCCGGCGGAAAATTCGACGACGGCCAGAAGTGGGTAATGACCGGCAGCGATGGCAAATCCAAAACCAACCGAGTATTCCGTTTGGGGAATAATCGCGAATTGTTGTCATCGGTGACGACCAACCAGACTTACTTCGATCGAGACGAAATTTTTATATACGGCTACAGAGCCAGGGTAATACCCGATGTAAACAACCTGTTCAACTCGGCATTCGACAGTCACATTGCCGCCATCAAACGGGCCTATGAATCACTGATCATCAGCCAACTTGCCTCTCTGCCACTGGCCGACCGTCAGCTCTTCAAGCTTGGAAAACTCAGATTACTGGCACTGAGAAAGGAAACGGAAAACCTGAGAGCAGCAGAAGAAACCGATGACATCCTCCGGCAGATGACCGCACGGATGGGGTTTCTGATCCAGATCATCCACGAGCGAAAAACCTACTTCTACGAACTGTTTCCTCGGGCCGGCACGATTCGCCGACGCCCGGACTTGACCCTCGACATGCCCGGCGCCGTTCGAACAACAGCAGAGTTCGAAGGCTGGTTCTTCGGCGAAACATTTGATGCCCCGGTTCTAAGGGGTAAAACACTGCCGCTGGATTGGTCAGCCTATGCAAACGGTTCGGCGCCAAAAGAGGGGGCAAGCTGCCGCGCCATTCTCGAGCAACGAGGAGCGACCCTGCTCGCGCCCGACGCCAGCGTCGACCCAGACACCTCCGGATGGTCGCGTTACAGGGAAATAGCCCAACTCGTTTCATCTAATCACCTTTATGTCGATGAAAAACAATTGCATACCGACGCGCGCGGCAGAACGGCATTCGACGATATTCAAAGTGCTTTCGAAAGCAAACTCGACACCGTCAAATCCTTCATTCCGTTCTGGGGCAGCCTTGAGGATCTGATGTCTGGAGATACGGACCGAACCTACAGTGGATTACTTGGGCTCATGATGGACCTGGCCACGTTTGCCTTGCCCATCGGGAAATTCGTTTCCGGCTCGCTCAGGCTCGTCAAGTTGGCCCGCGTCGCCAGTGTGACCGGGCAGTTGAGCAGCAAAGCCGCCCTCCCTTCATTCGCTACCCTGACCCGTAAACTACTGGTGTCGACCGTACAAAACCTCAACCCGCTGGACGGCATACCGACCCTGCTTGCATCACTCGGCAAAGGCGTCTTGTGGCTCGGTAAACTTGGGGTCCGCAAAGTCAGGACACTGGCCGGGATATCCGGTCAGTACAGTTTTACCCAGGGTTTTACCCAAGCCACCACACCCGGTCGGTGGATGCCGCTGAATAATGGTGATCAGTTGGCCACCATCAAGGGAATCGACGACGTACCGATCCGCGAAATCCCCAACGCCGACTCGCCCCGACACTTTCTGGTCGATCCTTTATCCTCCCTGCCCTATGGACCACGACTGGCCACCCGGAGGAGGGATTTTTCCCCCGGCAGATCGTCGTTCGCCCCACTGGAAAACAACCACAGCCACGTCATTGTGGAACTCCCCGAAAACGCCCGAGTGCTTGAAGTGCTTGAGGTTGACGGCCGAACCACCCTGCTCATCGACGACGTACCGTATCGCCTGGACGGGGACACGCTGCGCAGAGCGGATTCCGCTGACACCCTCAAGGCGTTGCCTTGCAGGATACGTCGCGCGCCCGGCGCGGAGGTTTGCCAGACCCGCTATGTCACCCGCAGCCTGGCCCCTACGCCCGACGTTGGTCTGTTCGATGACAGCAAAGGCTGGGCGCCCTGGTTCGGCGACAGCATCTACACCCCCGCCGCCCACCGGGCGGCGATGGAAAGCAGCAAGATCGCCACTCACCCGTCCCTCCACGCCACGATGGAGTTTCAAAAAGGGATTTATGGCCGGGCCAAAGTCAGCATCCCTGTGGCGGGGGAAGAGCTGATGGATACCTTCGATGTCGGCACCGCCATCGTCGAAGCCATGGACGGATCGAAACACTACCTGTTCACCCGCCTCAACGCCGGGGACTTCTACGTTGCCGAAGTGGCCAAGGGGCAAAGCGTGCGCGATGCGTTGACCTTCAAAAAGGCCTCCACCCTTCCCGACGAGGTGCGCAAGGAATTACAGGTGGTTTACACCGGCTCCCTCAACGCCAATAACACCGTGCGCATCCATGGCGTCGAGGCTGTTGAGCGCGCCTTGAAGACTATGGAGGACATCGCCATCCCGATTGGTAGCCATGCCAATCCACCCGAAACCCTCAAGTGGTTGAAGGTCGACACCAGTCCGGGTGAAGCGGCGATGTTCGATCATTCGACGCGGATGATCATCAGCAAACTGCCGGAGGGCGCGACGTCGTGGTCACGCAGCAAGGACGCGCCCGAGGCCTTGCGCCAAAGGACGGCGGAGATTTTCGATACGCTGTTTTTGCAAACCGTCATTACCCCGAAGAACGCCAGCAGCGCTTTGAAAATCGACGAGACGATGAAAAAACTGCACAAATTGCTCCCCTATCGATTGCGCCAGCACAACGTGCGCAACATCGCCTATGCCGAAGTCGTTACCGCGACCGGGAAACGCGAGGTCTACGTCAGTGTTTCCGGCGCACAGGGCGCTACCGGGCATCTCCCGCTGTTCAAGCACAATCAGGGGATGGCCGAAATCACCGTGGGAGAAACGACCTACTTCAATATCGACCATAAGGCCTCGTTTCCCAGCACGTCGCTCAATGTCACTGCCGAGGGCAAGCTGCTCGCCGTGCCGCGCACCATCGACAACATCGAAACCTATCGCCCGGAGCTGACCAGCCGCCCGACATCACTGGACAGTGAAAGCAAACTGATCAGCGTGATTCGCAAGAAATACCCGGATCGCGAGTCGATGAAATCGGTGGACGTCGCCACGACGATGCCGCCGTGTGATTCCTGCTCGGTGGTGATGAAAGAGTTCGCCTACGACGGCGGGGAAAACGCGCTGCAAGTCCTGTGGAAATGACCTACAGCTGCTGCAAATGCCCATAAAGCTTGGCGTACAAACCACCATCGGCAATCAATTGCTGATGGTCGCCGTCCTCGGCGATGCGCCCGCCATCGAACACCAGCACACGGTCGGCCTGCTTCACCGCTGACAGTCGGTGGGCAATGATCAGGGTGGTGCGCTCGCTGAGGAAACGCGCCAATGCCTCGTGCAGGTTGTATTCGGTGGCGGCATCCAGCGCCGAGGTGGCTTCGTCGAGGATCACCACTTTGGGCTGGGCCAGGACCATCCGCGCAATGGCCAGCCGTTGACGCTGGCCACCGGACAAACGCACACCGGAACGACCGACCACACTGTCCAGACCCTGGGGCAAGCCGCGCACCGTGCCATCGAGTTGGGCGATTTCCAGGGCCTGCCAACAGGCTTCGTCGCTGCGTTCGCGGCCCATGGTCAGGTTGGCGCGGATGGTGTCGTTAAACAGCGCCGGATGCTGCAGCACCACGGCGACATTTTCCCGCACCGTTTCCAGACCGATCTCTTCTTGCGTCGCACCACCGAAACGAATGGTCCCGGCCAGCGGCGTGTACAAGCCCAGCAGCAACTGCACCAGGGTGCTTTTACCGCCACCGCTGGCGCCGACGATCGCGACTTTTTCACCGGGGGCGATGCTCAGGTTCATCTGGTCCAGCACCAGCTCATCGCCATAACTGAAACTCAGGCCCTGAACGTCGATGCCCACGGTGTTACGACCCTGGAACGGATCGACACCGCCGGGGTATTGCGGCTCATCGGCACGGGCCAGCAATTCGTTAATCCGCGACAGCGCGCCACCGGCGGCGTAGTAGGCGTATTGCAGATTCAGCAGCTGTTCGACAGGGCCGATCATGAACCACAGGTAGCTGAACACTGCGAGCATCTGGCCGATGGACAGGTCGGAAAACAGCACGGTGAGCATCGCGGCGGCGCGGAAAATATCGATGCCAAACTGGAACAGCAAACCGCTGGCCCGGTTCGACGCGTCGGTTTTCCATTGCGAGTTCACCGCGTAATCCCGCACTTCCCGGGCGCGTTGGCCGAGCCGTCCGAGGAAAAAACCCTGGCGGTTGCCGGCGCGCACTTCCTGGATCGAATCCAAGGTTTCGGTCAGCGCCTGGGTGAAACGCGAGGTGCTGTCGTTCTCCAGCTTCTTCAGGTGCTTGACCCGTTTGCCCAACTGCACCGTGGCGTAGATCACCAGCGGGTTGAACAGCATGATCAGCAGCGCGAGTTTCCAGTGCATCCACACCAGAATGCTCGCGGTGCCGACCAGGGTCAGCATCGCCACGAGGAAACGGCTGAGGGTTTCGCCGACAAACTTGTCGAGGGTGTCCAGGTCGGTGACCAGGTGCGTGGTCACCGTGCCGCTGCCCAGGCTTTCGTATTCGCCAAGGGAGATGCGCTTGAGCCGTTCGATCAGCCGCACGCGAATCCGATAGACGATGTCCTTGGCCAGCGCCGCAAACAACTTCGCCTGGACCACGTTGAACAACAACGCGCCACAGCGCAGGACGAAGGTCACCAGCAACATCAGGCCGATGTAGCCGGCGGCTTTCTGCCAGGTATCGGGCAGTGCGTGGTTCATGATTTTCAGCGCGGAATCGCCGTGGCCCAGCAGCACTTCGTCCACCAGCAACGGCAACAGCAACGGGATCGGCACACTGCACAGGGTCGCCAGCACGGCCACGCCGTTGGCGATCCACAGGGATTTTTTGTGATGCAGGGCCAGTCGGCGGATTTCCGCCCAGCTCAGTCGATCGACACGCGGGGAAGCGGGTGCATCGTCGGGCAGATCATGCACAGGCAGCGCGCTCCAGCCAGCGGCCGAGCAGCGGTGACAGGACACTCAGGGGTTGATAGCCGTTGGTCAGCAACGCCAGTTGCCCATCGCGCTCGGCCAGCAAGGTCGGGAACCCGGCGATGCCGAGGTCCTGGACCCAGGTGAAATCGGCGGCGGTGGCGGCGTGCTGATCGGCACGGTCGAACGCGGCGGCGAACTCGATACGCGGCAAACCGGCCTGCTCCGCCAACTCCACCAGCACGCTGGCGTGGGTGACGTCGCGACCTTCAGCATAGAACGCGTGCTGAATCAGCCCGAGCAGTTTCCACGCGCAATCCGGCGCCAGACTGCGCGCCGTCACCAGTGCCCGGCAGGCGGGTTCGGTGTCGTAGACGAAGCCGTCGGGCAACGCGCCTTCGCGCTTGAACGGCTGGCCGGTAGCCTCGGTGACCGCTTGCCAATGCTCAAGAATGTAGCGTCGGGTGGTCGGCTCCAGCGCCGAGCCACTGCCGGTGCGCAAACCGCCCACCACCAGATGCAATTCCACGCCCGCCGCCTGTGCCTGCTCGACCAGCGCTTCAGCCACCGGTGCGAAGCCCCAGCACCAGGAACACATCGGGTCCATCACATAGAGCAGGCGGCGAGCAGACATGGATTCAAGCCTCGGAAGGGGTTTGCTTGTAGTTGTAACCGATCGGGTGCGGCAAGTTGCGCGCCTTGGCCAGTTCGATCTGCTTCTGCCGGTCGATGGCGCTGCGACGGGTTTTCTCGCTCAGCTTATCCCAGCAATGCGGGCAACTGATGCCGGCCACGTAGTGCTCGGATGCGCGGTCTTCGACGCTGATCGGTGTACGACAGGCATGACATTGATCGTAGTCGCCTTCGCTCAAATCGTGGCGCACGGTCACGCGGTTGTCGAACACGAAGCAGTCGCCCTGCCACTTAGTTTCTTCCTGCGGCACCTCTTCGAGGTACTTCAGGATGCCGCCCTTGAGGTGATAGACCTCGTCGAAGCCCTGGCTGAGCATGTAGCTCGAAGCCTTTTCGCAGCGAATGCCGCCGGTGCAGAACATCGCGACTTTCTTGTGCACGGCCGGGTCGAAGTGTTCTTTGATGTAGTCGGGGAATTCGCGAAAACTGGTGGTTTTCGGATCGATGGCGCCTTCGAAGGTGCCGATCGCGACTTCGTAGTCGTTGCGGGTGTCGATCAGCAGCACTTCCGGGTCGCTGATCAGCGCATTCCAGTTCTGTGGATCGACGTAAGTGCCGACGGCTTTGTTCGGATCCACGCCTTCGACGCCGAGGGTGACGATTTCTTTCTTCAGCTTGACCTTGGTGCGATAGAACGGCTGGTCGTCGCAGTACGATTCTTTGTGGTCGATATCGTCCATGCGCGGGTCGTTCTTGAGCCAGGCCATCAGCCCGTCAATGCCTTCGCGGCTGCCGGACACGGTGCCGTTGATGCCTTCTTCGGCAATCAGCAGCGTGCCTTTGATGCCGTTGTCGACCATCGCTTGCAGCAATGGCTCACGCATCTCGACGTAGTTTTCCAGGGTGACGAACTTATACAGTGCCGCCACGACAATCTGTTGTGTCATGGGTGATTCTCCAGGTGGCTACCCTCGTAAGGGGTGAACCGGATGCGAAAAAAAACGCGCCGGGTTAGCGGCGCGTTGCGGATTCTAGCAAAAAAGATCGCAGCCTGCGGCAGCTCCTACAGGAGAACGCATTCCCCTGTAGGAGCTGCCGAAGGCTGCGATCCTTTGATCTTAATGTTTGCTGCCGCCAGCACAGGTCGGTGAGGCCGGAGCCGCATCCATCTGTGCCCATTCCTCAGGCGTGTAGGTATGCAGCGCCAACGCATGAAACTCGCCCATCAGCTCGCCGAGCGTGCCGTAGACCTTCTGGTGACGCTTGACGCGATTGAGCCCTTCAAACTGCTGGCTGACCACCACGGCCTTGAAGTGGGTTTGCAACCCACGACTGTGCATATGGCTTTCATCCAGCACTTGCAGGTGCTCGGGCTGCAACAGCCCCAGCGTCGATTCGATGCGTTGTTGCATGGTCATACCCGACTCCGCTTAAGGCTTTTTCTTGGCAGGAGCAGGTGCGGCAGCGGCAGCTTTCGGATCCAGCTCGTTGGTCATGTCAGCCAACAGCTTGTTGACAACTGGCACGGCGCTTTCGAGTTTGGCCTGGGTCATCTGGGCCGATTGCTGGGTCAGCTGCGGCATTTTTTCCAGGACTTTCTTGCCCAGCGGCGACTGGTAGAACGCAACCAGGTCTTTGAGCTCGGATTCGCTGAAGTTGGTGGTGTACAGCTTGACCATGTCAGGTTTCAGCTTGTTCCAGCCAATGGCTTGGTCCAGAGCGGCGTTGGCCTTGGCCTGGTAGGTTTCCAGCAGGGCTTTTTTCGATTCAGGGGCTTTGGTCTGTTCAAAGCGCTGAGCGAACATTTGCTGCACTTGCATGTACACCGGAGTGCCCAATTTGTCAGCGTGCGCCAGGGTCAGGAAAGCTTCGGCACTGGCGTTGTGGCTGGCGGTATCGGCAAAAACCTGGCCGCTGGCGCAAACCAGTGCAACCGCGGTACAGATGGCACGAAGACGAGTCATCGAGTTTCCTTTTCTAGCAGGCGAGGTAAAACCCCAAGGGCGACCATTCTGCGCCTAAAAAACGTCATGGCTCAACCCCTGCCCCTTACAGGGCCTGATTTGCAGGGCTGAGCGGTCAAAAAACAGACTGATGGAACCACATCGGCCGAACACGGCCTAAACTGCGCAATCAGACATTCAGGAGTGTGACCGATGAGCCGTATCGAAACCGACAGCCTTGGTGAAGTGGACGTCCCGGATGAGGCCTACTGGGGCGCGCAGACCCAACGTTCGCTGATCAACTTCGCCATCGGTCAGGAACGTATGCCCCTGGCGGTCCTGCATGCACTGGCGTTGATCAAGAAGGCCGCGGCCCGGGTCAATGACCGCAATGGCGACGTGCCGGCGGACATCGCCCGGCTGATCGAGCAAGCCGCCGACGAAGTGCTCGACGGCAGCCATGACGACCAGTTCCCGCTGGTGGTGTGGCAAACCGGCAGCGGCACCCAAAGCAACATGAACGTCAACGAAGTGATCGCCGGTCGCGCCAACGAACTGGCCGGCAACCCCCGGGGCGGCAAGTCGCCGGTGCACCCCAACGATCATGTGAATCGCTCCCAGAGTTCCAACGATTGCTTCCCCACCGCCATGCACATCGCCACCGTCCAGGCGGTGCAGCAACAATTGCTACCGGCGATCAGTGAATTGTCTGGCGGGCTGGCCGAGCTGTCGGCGCGGCACATGAAACTGGTCAAGACCGGCCGCACGCATATGATGGATGCGACGCCGATCACCTTTGGCCAGGAGCTGTCGGCGTTTATCGCGCAACTGGATTACGCCGAACGGGCGATCCGCAGCGCGTTGCCGCAGGTCTGTGAACTGGCCCAGGGCGGCACGGCGGTGGGCACCGGGCTCAACTCGCCCCACGGGTTTGGTGAAGCGATTGCCGCCGAACTGGCTGCGCTCTCCGGTTTGCCGTTCGTCACCGCGCCGAACAAATTTGCCGCCCTCGCCGGCCATGAGCCGTTGACCACCCTGTCCGGCGCGCTGAAAACCCTGGCCGTGACCCTGATGAAAATCGCCAACGACTTGCGTTTGCTCGGCTCCGGGCCCCGCGCCGGGTTCGCTGAAGTGAAGCTACCGGCCAACGAACCCGGCAGTTCGATCATGCCCGGCAAGGTCAACCCGACCCAGTGTGAAGCGTTGTCGATGCTCGCCTGCCAGGTGATGGGCAATGACGTGGCGATCGGTTTTGCCGCGAGCCAGGGTCACCTGCAATTGAACGTGTTCAAACCGGTGATCATCCACAACCTGCTGCAATCGATTCGCCTGCTGGCTGATGGTTGCAGCAACTTCCAGCAGCATTGCATCGCCGGGCTGGAACCGGATGCCGAGAAAATGGCGGAACACCTGGAACGGGGTCTGATGCTGGTGACTGCGTTGAATCCGCACATTGGCTATGACAAGTCGGCGGAGATTGCCAAGAAAGCGTATTCCGAAGGGCTGACTTTGCGTGAAGCGGCGCTGCAGTTGGGTTACCTGACCGATGAGCAGTTTGATGCGTGGGTGCGGCCGGAGAATATGCTGGAGGCTGGGGCCAAGGGCTGAGCACCTGAACTGATCGCTCCCACGCTCTGCGTGGGAATGTCTCACTGGACAATCTGCGTCCGCTTCGAAAGGGACGCGGAGCGTCCCGGGCTGCATTCCCACGCAGAGCGTAGGAACGATCATTTTCAGGCCATCCGAATCCGCCGAGCCTTGAGCCCCGCCATCAACGACGGCCCCAACGCCACCAGCGCCGACCCCAGCACCACCAGCACCGCCCCGCCATAACCCAGGCCATTGATGGTCTCGGCATGCACGTATTCCGGCCATGCCCACGCCGCCACGGCCACCGCGACAAACGTTACCAACGGCGTAATAGCCAACGTCGCACTGACCCGCGAAGCCTCCCAATGCGCCAGCGCTTCGGCAAACGCGCCGTAGGCAATCAACGTGTTCATGCAGCACGCCAGCAGCAGCCAGCCTTGTCGCGGACTCAGACTCAATGCTTCCAGCGGATGCACCCACGGCGTCAGCAACAGCGCGCAGAACAGGTAGATCACCATCATCACCTGCAACGAATTCCACACCGTCAGCAATTGTTTCTGCCCGAGGGCATAGAAGGTCCAGACCGTGGACGCCGCCAGCACCATCAACACGCCGGCGGTGTAATCGGTCAGGGACGTGAGTAATTCGGCCAAACGCTGATTGAAAAACAGCCCGAAGCCGATCAGCAGCACCAACAGGCCAATCCCCTGCCCGACGCTGAAGCGCTCCTTGAACACAAACAGACTGGCGATCAGCAACATGATCGGCCCCATCTGCACCACCAGTTGCGCAGTACCGGGGCTGAGCAGGTTCAGGCCCATGAGGTACAACACGTAGTTGCCCACCAGCCCGAGCACCGCCATCAGCACCAGCCAGCCACCCTTGGGGCCGAGCACTTTGCGGGTTGGCAGGCGCTTGGTCGCCGCCAGGTACAGGAACAGGCAGCCGCCGGATACCAGCAGGCGAAACCAGGTCACCGTCACCGGGTCCATCACCGCCAGCACTTGCTTGAGTTTGATCGGCAAAATGCCCCACAGCAGCGCTGTCAGCAACGCCAGGAACAGACCGTACACCCAGCGACCCGATGAAATATGCATGCCGACCCCAAAGCCAAGTGACGAGAATCGACATTCTAGGCTCGGCGCCGTTTGGCACACAGGGACAGTTGCGGGTTAGCCGCGAATGAAACTGTGCAGGTCGCAACGCTAAATTGACGAAGTGCCGTCGATCAGGTCGCCAGGCGCCGCAAGTACTTCAGGCATAAGCTCATTGGATCCGCAATCAGGACCTACCCTCAGGAGATCGCCATGTACGGCATGCGCGCCCAGGACAACGCCCCCGCCACGCACTTTCGCAGTGACCGGATGTGTCGTGTGAATGGGGAGTTGTATTTCAGCACCCGGGAAAACACCCTCGAGGGTCCGTTTGACAACCCTGAGGCGGCGGCGCGGGAGATTCAGGCGTATATCGAGCGGATGCAGCTTCAGAGCAAAAACAGGTAGACCGAGTCGCTGCCTTCGCGAGCAGGCTCGCTCCCACAGGGATCTGATGAGCGCCATAGATCCAATGTGGGAGCGAGCCTGCTCGCGAAGGCTATTAAACAGACAACCCAAATCCCGCGGTTTAACGCACCGCCTCAAACAACCCCGTCGCCCCCATCCCGCCACCCACGCACATGGTCACCACGCCATAACGCAAATTGCGCCGTTGCAGTTCCCGCACGATATGCCCGACCTGCCGCGACCCGGTCATTCCGAATGGGTGCCCGATGGAAATCGACCCGCCATTGACGTTGTACTTGGCGTTATCGATTTCCAGCCGATTACGGCTGTACAGGCACTGGGACGCGAACGCTTCGTTGAGTTCCCACAAATCGATATCGGCAATCTGCAAGCCCTTGGCCTTGAGCAGCTTCGGCACCGAGAACACCGGGCCGATGCCCATTTCATCCGGCGCGCAACCGGCCACGGTGAAGCCACGGAAGAACGCTTTCGGCTTCAAGCCCAATTCCAGGGCTTTTTCCAGGCTCATCACCAGAGTCATCGACGCACCATCCGACAACTGCGACGAGTTACCCGCCGTCACCGAGCCGTCCTCGGCGAACACCGGTTTCAAACCGGCGAGGCTTTGCAGGGTGGTGTCCGGGCGGTTGCAGTCATCGTGGTCGACGATGCCGTCAAGGATTTGCACCTGACCGGTGGCCTTGTCTTCGACCCGGTACTTGACCGCCATCGGCACGATTTCATCATTGAACAAACCGGCCGCCTGGGCCTGGGCCGTGCGTTGCTGGCTCTGCAACGCGTAAAGATCCTGTTCTTCGCGGCTGACGTTGTAACGTCGGGCGACGATTTCAGCGGTCTGGCCCATCGGGAAATAGATGCCCGGCACCTGTTCCTTGAGCAGCGGATTGATCAGGTTATCGGTGTTGACGCTTTTCATGGTCAGGCTGATGGACTCGACGCCACCGGCCACGATGATGTCGCTGCAACCCGAGGCGATCTGGTTCGCAGCAATCGCGATGGCTTGCAGGCCCGAGGAACAGAAACGGTTGAGGGTCATGCCGGCGGTGCCGATGCCCAGGTGCGAGAGCACCGCGACGTTGCGCCCGATGTTATAGCCCTGGGCGCCTTCGTTGGAGCCGGCGCCGACAATGCAATCCTCGACGCTGGCCGGGTCGATGTCGTTGCGCGTCAGCAGCGCATTGACACAGTGGGCCGCCATGTCGTCCGGACGGGTCTGATTGAACTTGCCGCGAAAGGATTTGGCCAGGCCGGTCCGTACGCTGTCGACGATCACCACTTCACGCATGGCATACCTCATTGTTGTTGTCGGTTGAGAGTGGACCGAGCATAAGTCCACCCCATTGCCGACCGCGACAATCATTCACCTCGCGTATGCGCAACCATCGTCCTAGTTCTTGTGCTTCCTGGCTTTCTTGTCGGCTTTTTCGAACGCCTCTTCCAGCGCCCGGTTGATGGTGCGCAACACTTTGACCCGCGCCCAGCGCTTGTCATTGGCTTCCACCAGGGTCCAGGGTGAGATCTCGGTGCTGGTGCGGTCGACCATGTCGCCGACCGCCGCGCGATAGGCGTCCCACTTGTCGCGGTTGCGCCAGTCGTCTTCGGTGATCTTGAAGCGTTTGAAGGGGATTTCTTCCCGAGCCTGGAAGCGCTCCAGTTGAGTTTGCTTGTCGATGGCCAGCCAGAACTTGACCACGATGACGTGGGAGTCGGAGATCTGCTCTTCGAAATCGTTGATCTCGCTGTACGCCCGCAGCCAGTCTGCCGGAGGGCAGAAGCCTTCGACGCGCTCCACCAGCACCCGGCCGTACCACGAACGGTCGAACACGGTGAATTTACCCTTGGCCGGGAGGTGCCGCCAGAAACGCCACAGGTAGGGTTGCGCCCGTTCTTCTTCGGTGGGCGCGGCAATCGGCACGATGCTGTACTGACGTGGGTCGAGGGCTGCCGCAACCCGACGAATCGCCCCGCCCTTGCCCGCCGCATCATTGCCCTCGAACACCGCCACCAAGGCGTGCTGACGCATGCGTTTGTCGCGCATCAGGCCGGAGAACCGCGCCTGTTCGGTAATCAGTTGTTCTTCGTAATCGTCCTTGTCCAGGCTTTGGGTCAAATCCAGGCTGTCGAGCAGGTTCATTTGATCGACATGAATGGGCAACGGCGCGGCGTTGACTTTGTCAGGATGGACCTTGGGCCGCTTCAAGGCATTTTGCAGGCCTTCGAGCAGAATCTGGCCGACCACCAGACTGCGGTAATGCGGGTCGACGCCTTCGATCACATGCCACGGCGCATAGTCGCGACTGGTGCGACGCAGCACGCGCTCGCCGTATTTGACGAATTTGTCGTAGGTCTTGGATTGCTGCCAGTCCAGCGGGCTGATGCGCCAACTGTGCAACGGGTCGTCGGCCAGCGCCTTGAGACGCGCCTTCATTTGCTTCTTGGAGAGGTGGAACCAGAACTTGAAGATCAGCGCGCCTTCGTCGCAGAGCATTTTTTCGAAACGCTCGGACTGGTTGATCGCCTGATCCAGCACCGCATCCTTGAAGTCGCCATGGACGCGACCTTGCAGCATCTGGCTGTACCAGTTGCCGAAGAAAATCCCCATGCGGCCCTTGGCCGGCAGCATCCGCCAGTAACGCCAGGCCGGTGGCCGCGCCAGTTCTTCGTCGGTCTGCTGGTCGAAGGTGCGCACCTCGATCAGGCGCGGGTCCATCCATTCGTTGAGCAACTTGACCGTTTCGCCTTTGCCGGCGCCTTCGATGCCGTTGATCAAAATGATCACCGGAAAGCGTTGTTGCTGCTGCAGTTCAAACTGCGCTTCGAGCAAGGCTTCCCGCAGGGCCGGCACTTCGGCGTCGTAGGTTTCTTTGTCGATGGCGTGACCGATTTCGGCAGATTCGAACATGGGCGGCTCCCTTCCAAGATTGAGCAAGACTAGCGGATTGACCTCTCCTATGGGGGGAGAAGTTCAAGATCACGAGCAAGATCAAAAGATCGCAGCCTTACCTGTCTAAGAACCTGCCATGGATCAAGCACGCCCCCACCGATCAGATAGAATGCCCGCCTTGCCGTTACCGAGCCTGCCATGAACCCCGAATTGCCCCACGCCCAGCTCGACTGGGATGACCAGGGACGCCCGTACTCGCGGGTGTTCGATGATGTGTATTTTTCCGACCTGTCCGGGCTGGATGAAACCCGTTATGTGTTCATCGAACAAAACCGTTTGAAGGAACGCTTTGCCGCGTTGCCCGCCGACGGTTGCCTGGTGATTGGCGAGACCGGTTTCGGCACCGGGTTGAATTTCCTCTGCGCCTGGCAACTGTTCGAAGAGCAGGCCGTGGCCGGTGCGCGATTGCATTTTGTCAGCGTGGAAAAGTACCCGCTGACTGCCCCGGACCTGCAACGGGCATTAGCGCTGTGGCCAGAACTCAAGCCATTCGCCGATCAATTGCTGGCCCAATACGTGGCGATCCATCAGGGTTTCCAACGGCTGGTGCTGGATAACGGTCGGGTGACCCTGACCTTGCTGATCGGCGATGCACTGGAACAATTGCCGCAGCTGGACGCGCAGATCGATGCGTGGTTTCTCGACGGTTTTGCCCCGGCGAAAAACCCCGACATGTGGACCGCCGAGTTGTTCGCCGAACTGGCGCGCCTGTCCGCTCCCGACTCGACCATCAGCACCTTTACCAGCACCGGTTGGGTACGTCGGTTGCTCAACGCGGCGGGCTTCAAGATGAAGCGCACCCCGGGCATCGGCCACAAATGGGAAATCCTGCGAGGCGCCTTCCTCGGCTGGCCCACCGAAGTTGCCGCATCTGTCACCGCCAAACCCTGGTTCGCGCGTCCGCCCGTGCATAAAGGCGAACGCCGCGCCGTGGTGATCGGTGCCGGCCTCGCCGGTTGTGCCAGTGCGGCCAGCCTTGCGGCCCGGGGGTGGCAGGTCAGTTTGCTGGAACGGCATGCCGACATCGCCCAGGAAGCCTCGGGCAATCCGCAAGGCGTGCTGTACTTGAAACTGTCGGCTCATGGCACTGCGTTGTCGCAATTGATCGTCAGCGGTTTCGGCCACACCCGGCGCGCACTCGAACACTTGCATCGCGGTGTCGACTGGGACGGCTGCGGTGTGTTGCAACTGGCGTTCAATGCCAAGGAAGCCGAGCGCCAGGCGCAATTGGCGGCGGCGTTTCCTGCGGACCTGCTGCATGTGCTGGATCAGCAACAAGCTGAAGCGCGGGCCGGCATTGCGCTGGCCCATGGCGGCTTGTTTTATCCCGAAGGTGGCTGGGTGCATCCGCCAGCGCTGTGTCAGTGGCAGGCCACCCAACCCAATATTCAGTTGTTGACCCATCGCGATGTGCTGGAACTGCGCAAGGTCGAGCACCAGTGGCAAGCCTGGGACGGCGACACCTTGCTCGCCAGCGCACCCGTGGTGGTATTGGCCGGTGCCGCCGAGATCAAGCGTTTTGAACAAAGCGCCGACCTGCCGCTAAAACGCATTCGCGGACAAATCACTCGACTGGCGCAAACCGACGAAAGCCAGAGTCTGGCCACAGTGGTCTGCGCCGAAGGTTATGTCGCGCCTGCACGCTTGGGCGAACACACCCTGGGCGCCAGTTTCGATTTCAACAGCGATGACCTGACGCCGACCACCGCCGAACACCTGGGCAACCTGCAATTGCTGGAAGAGATTTCCAGCGATCTGGTCACCCGCCTGCACGCCGATCAACTGGACGCCGAACAGCTGCAAGGTCGCGCGGCGTTCCGTTGCACCAGCCCCGACTACCTGCCCATCGTCGGCCCATTGGCTGATGGCCAAGCGTTCAACCAGGCCTATGCCGCCCTGAGCAAGGACGCCCGGCAAGTGCCGGACTTCCCGTGCCCCTGGCTCGAGGGCTTGTACGTCAACAGCGGTCATGGCTCACGGGGTTTGATCACCGCGCCACTGTCCGGCGAGTTACTGGCCGCGTGGCTGGACAACGAACCGTTGCCCTTGCCGCGCAGCGTCGCCGAGGCCTGTCACCCGAATCGCTTTGCCTTGCGCCGGTTGATCCGCGGCAGTTGAGTCAAACTTCCGCGATGGCACACAACCCCAGGTCAACCCGCTTCATGGTCTCGTCCGTCAAACGTTCCAGCAGCTTCATCTCGGACAGGTCGCGGTCCTTATTGATGGCCTCGACCTGCGCTCGGTAATCGGCATCCTTGAGGGTCTCGGCCTTTTCGAACACCTCGCTCAAGCGGGTTTGAAACGGCGCATTCATCGCCGAGAACGCCTTGGGCGAATACTGTTTCAGGTAGTCGACCCAGAAGAATTGCTTCGCCAAGGATGTGCGCAACGCCGGGGAAAGCTCGGCGGCGAGGATTTGGTTTTTCGCCGCCGCAATGTCGGTGGCTGTCACGTCGCCGAGGGAGGAAAAACGCATGTACTTGGGCTGCCCCGGCAATTCAAGATCCTCCGCCAGCCCCGTTCGATACGCCAGGTTGGCCTCCAGCGGGTCCACCGCCGGGTGGGTGGCTTTATGTTCCAGGGCGATGGCATTCAATCGCTCGATTCGAAACAACACTCGCCCCAGTTGCAACAGTGGCTTGGCGGAATCGGCGGTGGTGCCGGACAGCCGTCGGACTTTATCCACCTCCACCGCCACTTCCAGGTTGCTGAAATTCATCGCCGCCGTGTCCGTGCAGTTGATCGGGTTGGCCGCCTGATTCAGCACTTGGTCACGCAACGCCGCATCGCCATAGGCGGCTTCCAGCACCGACCAGACTCTGCGGGTCATGTCTTCGCGAACGTATTCGCTGTCCGCGGTGTTCCCCAACTCGGCCAGCAACTGGAACAGACTTTCGGACTGCGGATCATCCCTGAACGCGTTCCAGATCTCGCCACGTCGGGTGTAAGTGACCCTGGTTTCCTCTGGCAACCAAAGCGCCTTGGCGCTCTGTTCGTTCATACGGGCGATGTCATCGTCGAAATAGCCCATGCCCACCCCGGTGCTATCCCGATAGGTTTCGAGCTTGATGCGACTGGCGTCGTCCAGGGTGTTGGTTCGCAGGTTGATGCTTTTGCTGAAGCGCGTGGGAGCCTCAAACAGCCAGTCGGGCAGCGTCCGAATGTTGTTCTCGCGCAGGTCGACGAAATTCAGATGAGGCAACCGGACCAGGCCTTTGGGCAGCTCGGTAGCCCCGGTGTCACGCAGCGCCAGCAGACGCAAATCGAACATCTTGGTGACATCGGGGGTGGCGCCCAGGGCGTTTTTGCTCAGGTTCAGCGATTCCAGTGAGCGCATGGCCGCCAGTTTCACCAGGGTTGTCTCGGACAAGCGCAGCCGGTTGTTCGCCAGGCTCAAGTGGATGAGTTTGGGCATCAGCGCCAACGCGTCGGGCAACGCGGTGATTTGGTTGCCGTCCAGCTCCAGGGATTCAATGCCCTTGAAGGATTTCAGGAAGTGCACCATGTCGTCGCCCTGCTGCATGCCTTTCAATGACAAACGCTGGACGTGACTGAAGTCGATATCGGCCGGCAATGTCGGGAGCTTGCCGACACGCATGCCATCCAGGTTCAGCCCTGGCACATCGTTGCCCTGCTCATTGCGCAGGAGCACCATTCGCCGCCAACTGTTCTCGATGGCATTGGCCACCTGTCGACGACTTTGTTGGTATTCACGCCAGTCGCCCGGCAGCTTGCGCATGTTGGCGTCATCGTTGCGCCAGGTCTTGAGCACGCCGCGCAGGGTTTCGAGTTGAGTCTTGCGCTGCTTGACCGCCGTGGCCCTGGTCAGGTGGTCAGTGCCCAGGCCATCGAGCAGGGTATTGAGCTGTTTATCCGTCAGCAGCGGATAGAGCTTTTTGACTTTGCGCAGCAATGCACGGGGGTGAGTCGCTGAAGGCAGCGGTGGGTCGGCCTGGATACAAGCGGCTGGCGCGGCGATTTCCAAGGGTTTACCCACGAGTAAACGCGCCGCTTGCGCCCGTTCCTCCGTGGCCCGGGCCAGCAACTGGCCGCGCAACAACCTGGCTTGCGCCGGCAACTGATTGCCCAGCCCCATGGCTGTCCGTTGTGCCGTGGGAAGGGCTTGCACGATGGCTTCGTACAAGGCGTCCGGACCTTTTGTTGCCGGGCCGAGGGACTTTCCATCGCTGCCAAAAGCCTGGTAGCCGGCCGCTGACTTGACGACAGTGCGCTTCAACACACTGCCCTCCCGACGAATACTGTGCAGCACGTTGCCGGTGATCGAGCCTTCTCGCACCTCAAGCAACATTTTGCGATCCCAGCCACGCAAGTGTTCGAGCAAGGCCAACGCCAGATTTTCGCTGTCGCCACTGGCGATTTCCGGCAGGGACAAGCCGCTGATGGCTCGGTCCAACTGCACATCCGCCACCCCTTCACGGGACTTTTGCGCCAGCCCCATGGGCACGCGCTTGTTGGCTCGCAGACGCAAGCGCTCGACGCTGCTGGCCTGATCGATCAATTCCTGCGCCATGTCGACGGGCAACTGCGCGAATTCCTTCCTGACGAGTTCCACATCACTGGCCGTACTGACGTCGTGCAACTGGTACAAGCGGTTGAACAGCGGTACGCGATCCTGCTTCAACGCGGCGCTGAGTTTTTTCGCCAGCGCATCGACGTCCTTTTCCGTGCTGGTCTTGGCACCGATCAACGTGTCCACTTCGGTCTGGTACAAGCCAGCCACCACCTTCTCGAACAACTTGCCCTGGGCCAGATCCGTTTCAGTGACATCAACCGCCAGTTCCTCGTCCGTGACCCGTGCGGTTTTCGGATACACCGCGCTGACCTTTTGATCGCGCCCCAGCACGCGGATATAGCGCCCGGCCGGCCAGCCGCTCATGGACGGCAACGCCTGCAGATGCTCGGAGGCATGCACGGCACTGCGGGGATCGCCTTTTTCCAGGGCGGCGATACAGTCGCGCAGGCGTTGGTCCAGGCGAAAACGCTCGATGCAGTCCTTCAACCGGGCGCTCAAGACCAGGCTTTCTTCGTTAAGGTGATGCAGGTCCGGGACTGAAGTGCCGGTGACCCGTCGAATGGTTTCCAACCGACTGTCCTCCAGCGCCGCCAAGCGTGAATCCGCACGTTTGAGCGCATAGCTGCCCTCACGCCATTGATGGGGTTGCTCGAATGCCAGCCGCCAGCCGCGTTCGCCGTTGTGTTCGAGAACCGGCGAAAAGGCATCGTCCCGGGAAAAATGCCGAACCCGCCATTTTTTCAGCGTCGGGTCGTAATGAATCCGATAGGCGCTGTCGTCGATGCGGATGTGCGGATGCCCGTCAACCTGGTAAACCCCTTCGGCGTCGGCGGCACGCCCGCTCAGCAAACCGAGGGGACGCTTGTACGGCTGGAGGTCGGTCTTCCAGAGACGCGGCTTGCCGCTGCTATGGGTCATCGATTCGAACTGACTGAAAAACGCCGGGTGTTCACGCACGGTTTTCTTGACCAGCGCACCGATGACTTTACCGCCAACGGCAAACGCACCCAGCAAGGCGAGGTTTTCCGCGACGCTGAGCAGGTGAGACAGGGCTTCCTGTTTGTCGCCGTGCTGCCAGTCCTGCACGCCGTCATAGACTTCGGCCAGCACCATTCCGACGCTCACGCCAATCATCAACTGCCCTAGCACCGGGACAAAAAATGCCGCGACATTGGCGACGGTCAAACCCAGCTCAATGAAACTCTGCAAACGCTGCTTGCGCGCCTCTTCATCCACATCCGCCGTCGGCACGGCCAGCTCCCGGGCATCGATCTGCATCTTGCCGAGCGCACTCTGGATCAGGAATTGGGAGAGCGGCACGGTGATCGGCAGCGCCTTGAAGGTGTCCAGGTTGCTGGCCTGTGCCGCGGATTTGAAGAACTCCAGTTTGTGGTCTTCTTCGATGCCGTGGGCGAAGTAGTCCTTGTAGCTGTTCACCTTCAACTTCAGGCCCAGATACAGTTTGAACTCGGCAAAAGTCTTGTATTCGTAGAGCGGCCGCCCCGGTTCGTTGGGCATGTAAACCACGCACCATTCGTTTGGATACGTCTCGACCGAACGTTTGGAGAACACCACCACACCCCAGACACAAGTGCCGAACAATTCCATGCCCTGGATGATCAGCGGTTCGCTGCCGTGGGTGATTTTCTGGATCCCCGTCTCACTGCCTGTTCCGCTGTGAGTGTTGAGCGTCAGCAGGGTTTTATAGGCGGCTTCGGTGAGGTGCTCTTTCATGAAAGCCAGGTGCGCATCGACCCTGAGCTTCTTGATCTTGAGCCATTTGAGGTCATTGACCAGACCGTCGGACGTCGTCGGGAGCTGGAACACTTCGCGGATGTGGTCTTGATAGCGCTGGCCCAGGTCGAGTTCCCGGCACAGGGTGGCAAAGGCTTGTGGCGTCAGGCCCGTGAGACCTTTCGGGCTCGAGGCGACATCAACAGTGCTTTCGGCTGGAAACCCGTCCTTTTCGGTTTCGGCGGTGGTGAAGTTTTGCATCGCAGCCTGCAGCAGGCTGCGGCGGACCGAGGGGATTTTCATCACACCTTCGGTCGTCGTCGATGCGCCTTCGCAACCACAGTCGAACCCGGGAAGCACTAACGCGTCGTGGTTCACATCGAACGCCACGGACCACTTCCGGGTCAGCGCGCTCGACAGTTGCGACGCGCAAAAAGTGTCCAGCGGTTGCAGCTTCTGCATCAGGAGTTCGAACTTTTGCTGATAAACCAGCAGCTCTCGCGTATCGGTGTCTAACGCCGCGAGGACCGTCGGCGACGCCTTGAGTAACCAGGCAGGAAGGCCCTTGTGCAACGTCTCGGCGATGTCCAGATCCCCGGTTGCCTCCAGCAGCGCGATGAGGGTTTCGGTGTGACTCAATGGTCGGCGCGCCGGCGCCGGGGTTTGCGTGGTTAACATCAGCAATATCCTTATTGCAGGTCAGTAGCCCTAAACCTATCGACTCCGAGGCAGGAAAAAAAACACGAAAACCGGGACGTTCCGGCGCTGGTTTGAGCAGTAACTCGCATGCTTTCTATAACTATGTACCGCACGGCAGCCCTGTGGTTGTGCATGCCGCCTACAACAGCCCCGCCCTGCTACTTATAACCGATCGATCTAAAACTCCCGCCAACCCACCGGGTCAGTTTCAGAGTACCCGCCGTGTCGGCGCGGTATCGACTGACCCTCCCCAACGGAAAAACCGGTAAGGACTTTATGTGCGGATTAGCTGGCGAGTTACGCTTTGATCACCAACCTGCGGACCTCGCGGCCGTTGAACGAATCACCCATCACCTGGCCCCTCGCGGCCCGGATGCGTGGGGCTTCCACAGCCAAGGGCCGATTGCCATGGGCCATCGTCGCCTGAAAATCATGGACCTGTCGGATGGCTCGGCGCAGCCGATGATCGACAACCAACTGGGCCTGTCCCTGGCTTTCAACGGCGCGATCTACAACTTCCCGGAATTGCGCACCGAGCTGGAAAGCCTCGGTTATGCGTTCTATTCCGGCGGCGATACCGAAGTGCTGCTCAAGGGCTATCACGCCTGGGGCGAAGCACTGTTGCCCAAGCTCAATGGCATGTTCGCCTTCGCTATCTGGGAGCGCGATGCCAAACGCCTGTTCATTGCCCGCGACCGTCTCGGCGTGAAGCCGTTGTACCTGTCGCGCACCGGCCAGCGCCTGCGCTTCGCCTCGGCATTGCCGGCGTTGCTCAAGGGTGGCGATATCAGCCCGATGCTCGATCCGGTGGCGCTCAATCACTATCTGAATTTCCACGCGGTGGTCCCGGCCCCGCGCACCTTGATCGCCGGCATCGAAAAACTGCCGCCGGCGACCTGGATGCGCATCGAAGCCGATGGCACCACCGAGCAGAAAACCTGGTGGACCCTGCCCTACGGCCCCCACGCCGATGAGATGAACCTGACCCTGGAAGACTGGCGTGACCGTGTGCTCGACAGCACCCGCGAAGCGGTAGCGATCCGTCAGCGCGCGGCGGTGGATGTCGGCGTGCTGCTTTCTGGCGGCGTCGATTCGAGCATGCTGGTGGGTCTGTTGCGTGAAGTCGGCGTGGAAAACCTGTCGACCTTCTCCATCGGTTTCCAGGATGCCGGCGGCGAACGCGGCGACGAGTTCCAGTATTCGGACCTGATCGCCAAGCATTACGGCACCCAGCATCACCAGTTGCGGATTCAGGAAAGCGAGATCATCGAGCAACTGCCTGCGGCGTTCCGCGCCATGAGCGAGCCGATGGTCAGCCATGACTGCATCGCCTTCTATCTGTTGTCCCGGGAAGTGGCCAAGCATTGCAAAGTGGTGCAAAGCGGCCAGGGCGCGGATGAATTGTTCGCCGGTTATCACTGGTACCCGCAAGTGGACGGCGCGGCCGATCCGTACGCGGCGTATCGCGAGGCGTTTTTCGACCGCAGCTACGAAGATTATGCCGCCACCGTGCAGCCGAAATGGCTGACGGCGAATGACGCCGCTGGCGACTTCGTGAAGGAACATTTCGCACAACCCGGCGCCGATGCGGCGGTGGACAAGGCCCTGCGCCTGGACAGCACGATCATGCTGGTGGACGACCCGGTCAAACGCGTCGACAACATGACCATGGCCTGGGGCCTGGAAGCGCGTACGCCGTTTCTCGATTATCGCCTGGTGGAATTGTCGGCCCGGGTGCCGGGCAAATTCAAACTGCCGGACGGTGGCAAGCAGGTATTGAAAGAAGCGGCGCGGCTGGTCATTCCAAGCGAAGTGATCGATCGTAAAAAAGGCTACTTCCCGGTGCCCGGCCTCAAGCATTTGCAGGGCGATACCCTGAACTGGGTGCGTGAACTGCTGCTCGATCCAAGTCAGGATCGCGGCCTGTTCAACCCGGCCATGCTCGACCGCCTGCTGACTGACCCGCAGGGCCAGTTGACCCCGTTGCGCGGCTCCAAGTTGTGGCAATTGGCGGCGCTGAACCTGTGGCTCAGTGAACAAGGAATCTGATCGATGAAACCCCACGCCACGGCTTACAGCCAACGCTTGTTGCGCGGTCAGTCTCCCACTTACGAACGCTTGCAGGCGCGCCTGGCCGAGGACGGCAGCGAACTCGGCGCGGCACCGATCGCGGTGCATTGCGGTTGGGGCCGGTTGCTGATCGGGCATACGTTTCCTGATCCGGCGAGCATCGCCCAAGAGTTGCTTAACGAACATCCTGGCGAGCGCGATATCGCCCTATATGTGGCGGCGCCCCAGCAAGTGTTGGGGCTGGAGCCGGCACAGTTGTTTCTTGATCCGTCCGACACCTTGCGCCTGTGGTTCAGCGATTATCGCCAGTCGACCCGAGTGTTTCGCGGCTTCCGTATTCGTCGGGCCCAGAGCGAGGCGGATTGGCAGGCGATCAATCTGCTGTATCAGGCCCGCGGCATGTTGCCGATCGATCCGTCGTTGCTGACCCCGCGTCACATGGGCGGCCCGGTGTATTGGCTGGCGGAAGACGAGGACAGCGGCGCGATCATCGGCAGCGTCATGGGCCTCAATCATCACAAGGCCTACAACGATCCGGAGAACGGCAGCAGCCTCTGGTGCCTGGCGGTCGATCCGCACTGTTCGCGGCCCGGCGTCGGCGAAGTGCTGGTGCGGCATTTGATCGAACACTTCATGAGCCGTGGGCTGAGTTACCTGGACCTGTCGGTGTTGCACGACAACCGCCAGGCGAAAAGCCTCTACGCCAAGCTTGGTTTTCGTAACCTTTCTACCTTCGCCATCAAGCGCAAGAACGGCATCAATCAGCCGCTGTTCCTTGGGCCGGGGCCAGAGGCAGAGTTCAATCCCTATGCGCGAATCATTGTCGAGGAAGCCCATCGGCGTGGCATTGATGTGCAGGTCGATGACGCCGACGCCGGGATGTTTACCCTCAGCCATGGCGGGCGCCGGGTGCGTTGCCGCGAATCCTTGAGCGACCTGACCAGCGCCATCAGCATGAGCCTGTGCCAGGACAAGAGCCTGACCCATAAAGTGTTGAAAGCCGCTGGCCTGAACCTGCCCTCCCAGCAACTGGCGGGTAACGGCGACGACAACCTGGCGTTTCTCGACGAGCATGAACGGGTGGTGGTCAAACCCTTGGACGGCGAACAGGGCCAAGGCGTGGCGGTGGATTTGCAGACCATTGAAGAGGTTCAGCTAGCCATTGAAGCGGCGCGCCAGTTCGACACCCGTGTGTTGCTGGAAAGCTTCCACGAAGGACTGGACCTGCGGATTGTGGTGATCGGTTTTGAAGTGGTCGCCGCCGCCATTCGCAGGCCGGCGGAAGTCGTCGGTGATGGCCAGCATTCCATCGGCGCGCTGATCGAAGCCCAGAGCCGACGTCGCCAGGCGGCCACCAGCGGTGAAAGCAAGATCCCGCTGGACCACGAAACCGAGCGCACCTTGCGGGCGGCGGGTTACGACTACGAGAGCATTCTGCCGGCGGGTGAGCATCTGTTCGTACGGCGTACGGCGAATCTTCATACCGGCGGCGTGCTTGAAGACGTCACCGCGATCCTGCACCCGACGCTGGTGGATGCCGCCGTACGCGCGGCGCGGGCGCTGGACATTCCGATGGTCGGGCTCGACCTGTTGGTGCCGGCGGCCGATCAGCCGGAGTATGTGTTTATCGAAGCCAATGAACGCGCCGGCCTGGCGAATCATGAACCGCAGCCGACGGCGGAGCGGTTTGTGGATTTGTTGTTTCCGCATAGTCAGCCGGCGGTTTAGACCTCCCCTTCATGATCGTTCCCACGCTCTGCGTGGGAATGACTCCTCGGACGCTCTGCGTCCGCTCTTGGGACGCAAAGCGTCCCTGGCTGCATTCCTACGCAGAGCGTGGGAACGATCAGCCGTTTACTCATCAGGAGTTTCCATGACCAGCAAAATTCCAGAACCGGATCTCAACTACCTGCAAAAAGTCCTGCTGGAAATGCTCGCCATTCCCAGCCCGACCGGATTCACCGACACCATCGTGCGTTACGTTGCCGAGCGGCTCGAAGAGCTGGGCATTCCGTTCGAGATGACCCGGCGCGGCACCATCCGCGCCACCCTCAAGGGCAAGAAAAACAGCCCGGACCGAGCGGTGTCCGCGCATCTGGACACCATCGGCGCAGCGGTGCGTGCAGTGAAAGATAACGGTCGTCTGACGCTGGCCCCGGTCGGCTGCTGGTCGAGCCGTTTCGCGGAGGGCAGCCGCGTCAGCCTGTTTACCGACAACGGCGTGATTCGTGGCAGCGTGTTGCCGTTGATGGCTTCCGGGCATGCATTCAACACCGCCGTGGATGAAATGCCGATCAGTTGGGACCACGTCGAACTGCGCTTGGACGCCTATTGCGCGACCCGCGCCGATTGCGATTCCCTGGGGATCAGCGTCGGCGATTTCGTCGCGTTCGATCCGTTGCCGGAATTTACCGAAAGCGGCCACATCAGCGCCCGTCACCTCGACGACAAGGCCGGGGTTGCCGCGCTGTTGGCGGCGATGAAAGCCATCATCGACAGCGGTGAAGAGCTGATGATCGACTGTCACCCGCTGTTCACCATCACCGAGGAAACCGGCAGTGGCGCGGCGGCGGCATTGCCGTGGGATGTCAGCGAATTTGTCGGCATCGACATTGCGCCGGTCGCGCCGGGGCAGCACTCCAGCGAGCATGCGGTGAGTGTGGCGATGCAGGATTCCGGCGGCCCGTATGACTATCACCTGTCGCGGCATTTGCTGCGACTGGCCAGCGACAACGACTTGCCGGTGCGCCGCGACCTGTTCCGCTATTACTTCAGCGATGCCCATTCGGCGGTGACTGCCGGGCATGACATTCGTACCGCGTTGCTGGCATTTGGTTGCGATGCGACCCATGGTTACGAGCGGACGCACATCGACAGCCTCGCGGCGCTGAGTCGTCTGCTGGGTGCGTATATCCTGAGCCCGCCGGTGTTTGCCAGCGATGCGCAACCGGCCAAGGGTTCGCTGGACCGGTTCAGTCACCAGATCGAACATGACACGCAGATGGAAAGCGATACGCGGGTGCCGTCGGTGGATAGTCTTGTTGGGCAGCGTAACGAGAGCTGATCCTGATATTTTCGCTGTCTGAAAGATTGCCTTCGCGAGCAAGCCCGCTCCCACAGTTGATCGCATTCCAACTGTGGGAGCGGGCTTGCTCGCGAAAGCGGCAGATCAGGCAATGATGCGCTCAGGCTAGCCGCAAAACCCCATTCGCCGTAGCATCGCGCCATTGTTTTAGCCGAGGTGCCCATGCTGATCCCTTACGACCAACTTGAAGTCGACACCCTGACCCGCCTGATCGAGGATTTCGTGACCCGCGACGGCACGGACAATGGCGATGACACGCCGCTGGAAACCCGCGTACTGCGAGTTCGCCAGGCGCTGACCAAGGGCCAGGCGCTGATCGTTTTCGACCCGGACAGCGAGCAATGCCAGTTGATGCTCAAGCACGACGTGCCCAAGCACCTGTTCGACTGAATCGCTCAGCGTCTTTTGTTTTTGGCCAGTTTGACCTGGATGCGTTCGTAGACTTCGGCTCGGTGCACATCGACGTCTTGTGGCGCTTCGACACCAAAGCGCACGCTGGAGCCGTTGACCGCGAGAATGCGCACGGAAATGTTGTCACCGATGGAAATCAATTCGCCTACGACACGACTGAGTACAAGCATGGCCTTTATCCTTCAGGGGTTACCGGACCCTGAAGATGCCCGGCGTGCGCCGGGGCTTCAATGCGCTGCGGGCAAATCAGTCTTGCCCTACAACCCGGGAAATTTCGCCTGACGGAAACGTCCCGCAAACCGGGCCAATGAAGGACTGATCTTTCAGGATGCGGTGAAGCGCGGGCCGAAAAGGATGACAGACGCGCCGATCACGCACAGCGCCACGCCGATCCAGTCCGAGCCCAGCGGACGCACCCGCTCGACCACCGCCAGCCAGCCAATCGACGCAATGATGTAGATGCCACCGTAGGCGGCATAAGCGCGCCCGGCGTAAGTCGCTTCGATCCGGGTCAGCAACAGCGCAAACAAGGTCAGGCTCAGCAACGCCGGGATCACCCACCACGCACTTTTACCCTGGCGCAGCCACATCCAGAACGCGAAGCAACCGGCGATTTCGAACAGCGCAGCGAGGAAAAACCACAGGTAATTGAGCATGCAGACGTCTCGTGAGGATGGCCGAATGCGGCCACCCTAACGACGGTGTTGCCTGCGGGCAAGATCAGCCCGCGGATTGTTTGGCCTTGGCGCGCATTTTGTCGGCCATGACGGTCATTTCGTTGTAGAGCAGTTGCGGGTTTTTCTGCTTGAGCGCCCAAGCCATGCGCCCCTGTTCGTGAGGCAGGATCATGAACTCGCCGGCGGCCACCTGGGTGTAGATGTAGTCGGCAATGTCGGTGGCGGTGATCGGCGAACTTTCCAGCAACTTGCCGACCTGGGCTTTCATCGCCGGGGTCGGGCCACGGAAAGAGTCCAGCAGGTTGGTCTGGAAGAACGACGGGCACACCACGTGGACACCGACTTCCTGCTGCGCCAGTTCGATCAACAGACTTTCGGACAACGCCACGACACCGGCCTTGGCCACGTTGTAGTTGCTCATGGCCGGACCTTGCATCAGCGCCGCCATGGACGCGATGTTGATGATCTTGCCTTTGCTTTTTTCCAGCAGTGGCAGGAAGGCCTTGCAGCCTTTGACCACGCCCATCAGGTTGATTGCGATCTGCCAGTCCCAGTCTTCCAGCGACAGCTCGCTGAAGAACCCGCCCGAGGCCACGCCGGCGTTGTTGACGATGACATCGATGCCACCGAGTTTCTCTTCGCACGCTTGGGCGAACGCGGTCAGTTGGCTGTAGTCGCGTACGTCGCAACGCTGGATAAAACCGTCGCCGCCCGCTTCGCGCACCAGTTTCAGGGTTTCCTGCAGACCGGGCTCGCTGACATCCGACAAGGCCAGTTGCCAGCCTTCGCGGGCCCAGCGCAGCGCGATTTCGCGACCCAGGCCCGAGCCTGCGCCAGTGATCATCATGCGATTTTGCATAGCAAACAGCCTTGTTGTTCTGGGGAAGATGCGCCGAGTGTAGCGAAGGAAATTGCCCGACCCACGCTCCATCAGATTGCTGAATGGTCCGGGCAAACCGTGGGAGTGACTGGCCTGGTTTGTTTGTAGACCGTGTTGCCGCCTTCGCGAGCAAGCCCGCTCCCACAGGGGAACGCATTCCCCTGTGGGAGCGGGCTTGCTCGCGAAGAACGATAACGCGGTCTAACTTGTGAACTTGACCGAAAAGAAAAAGAAATAACCCTGGTTTCTAAAAAACATTAAAAAACTTTGAATTTTCTTTCATGCCCGAGAGTCGGATTTTGTAAGCAGTTCGGATTAATTACATCCCGGCTGATGGTTAAAACATTCGGTCAATCCGGAACACTTCCAACAAGGAAATCGTCATGGGCACAATTCTTATCGTTATTCTGATCCTCTTGCTGATCGGTGGTCTGCCAGTCTTCCCACACTCCAGAAGTTGGGGTTATGGCCCATCGGGTATCCTCGGCGTGGTGTTGGTAGTGCTGTTGATTCTGCTGTTGCTTGGCAAGATATAAAGATTTAACCCGAGCAAAAAAAGAGGCCCTTGAAAAAGGGCCTCTTTTTTATTGCGTCAATCGTTAGTCCGGCTTGCCGTTCACCACGCCAGCGGTGTTATCCAGCAGGCTCTTGGTCGCGGTTTGCAGGAACGACTCGAGTTTCTGCTTGAGGGCCGCTTCGTCAGCTGACTCGGGAATCACCGTACCTTTCGGATTGGCGCCCAGTTCGTACTGATACAGCTTCGGCGGCATCTCTTTCGGCAAGACCAGCACGCGGTCGGCGGTCAGCAAGGCCACGGTCTGATCGCTGCCCGACGGCTTGATCACGCCGAAACCCTTGTCGCCTTCCGGCAGGTTCAGCAGGTCGCGGCCCCAGCATTGATGAATCACGTCGCCACCGACACGGCCCATGATGGTCGGCACGATGTCGATCTGAGTGCCCACGGTGTGGTCACGCTGGCCGAATTTTTCCTGGATGCCCGGTGCGATCATCAGCATCGGCACGTTGAAGCGGCCCAGGTCCATTTCGGTGATTTGCTGCTCGTCGCCGAAGCCATGGTCGCCCACGATCACGAACAGGGTTTCATTGAAGTACGGCTCTTTGCGCGCCTTCTCGAAGAACTGACCCAGCGCCCAGTCGGAGTAGCGCATGGCGGTCAAGTGTTCGTTGAGGCTGCCGCGATTGGTCACAGGCTCCACCGGCAATGGTGTCGGCAAAGCGTACGGCGTGTGGTTGGACAGGGTTTGCAGCAAGGCATAGAACGGTTTTTTGTCCTTGCCATCGCGGGCCTTCAGTTCTTCCAGGCCACGGTTGAACATGTCCTGGTCGGACACACCCCACGTCGGGTCGGAGAACACCGGGTTCACGAAATCGTTGCGCCCGATGAAGTTGGTCATGCCCTGGTTGCTGAAGAAGCCCGACTGGTTGTCCCAGGCGAAATCGCCGTTGTAGACGTACACATCGTCGTAGTCACGGGCGCTGAGCAACTGCGGCAGGCCGGACAACTTGTGGCTGCCTTCCGGGGTCTGCATCAGGTATTCGAAGCCCGGCAGGTTCGGGAAGCAGGCCATGGTGGCGAACATACCCTGGTGGGTATGGGTGCCGTTGGAGAAGAAACGGTCGAACAACAGGCCTTCTTTCGACAACTTGTCGAAGGCTGGCGTGATGTTGCCCGGACGACCCAAAGCGCCCACCGAGTGACCGGCGAAGCTTTCCATCAGGATCACGACCACGTTCTTGATCGGCAGGGTCTTGTTGGCATCCGGCGTGTAGTTACGACGTACCGCAGCGATATCGTCGTCGACCAGTTTGTCGCTCGGGGTCAGCAGCATGTCGCGCACGGTTTGCTGGGCCAGAGGCTGGGGCAGCGTGGCTTTCCAGATGTTGTCGCGCTCTTCGGACATCCGCGCCTTGGCCGCCGCGATCAGCGACAGCGTGCCGTTGAGGCCCAATTGGTTGGCGAAGTTGGAGTCGGTGGTGTAGACGTCACCCCAGCGCAACGGCGGGCCCTGACGCAGGGTGCCACGGGCAGCGACTACGCAGACCAGCAGGCAAACCACGAATACCGCAATGCGCGCATACCACGGGGCGATCTGGCGCGTGCCAATACTGCCGCCGCTGAACGGACCACGCGGACGGGTGGCGCGGTCGGCGCCCTTGAACGCCAGGGTCAAAATCAAGGTGCCAACGGCCCAGGCCAGCAGGTAGCGCACCACCGGGAAACCGTACCAGAGCATGCTCATCACGGTTTTCGGGTCTTCTTTCACATACTGGAAGACCAGGCCGTTGAGGCGCTGGTGGAATTCACGGTAGAAGTCCATCTCCATCAGGCCGAGGAACAGCGCGATGCTCGAAGCGATGGTCAGCCAGAAACGGAAAAACCCGCGAGCCGCCATGGCCCGGGCGCTGAACAATGCCAGCAGCAGCGGAACAATGAGGTAGACCACCAGGCGCAGGTCGAAACGCAGGCCATTGGCGAACGCTTCGAGGAAAGTCGAAGCCGGTGTGTCGAGGATCATCGAGCGGTTGTAGACCAGCAGCGCGACGCGCAGCAGGCTGAACATGACCATCATGACCAGGGCACACAGCAACGTGTAGGCCAGATGCGATTTGACGGTCGGTTGCAGCAGGCGATTAGAAGCTCGCTGCTGATTCAGGGCGTCCGGGTTTGCCATGTCGTTTTAGGACCCATTGGAAGTTGAAGTTTCAAAAATACAGCTGCGCCCTGCCCTCTATTGGCCAGTACTCGGCCCCGGGGCTTGCGCGGGTGCGCAAATGTTGCACGATCACTCGCGGCATTGCCATTGATTACTGTGCGGATGTTGGCGCGGGCGAATTGTCTTGGAGGCTTTGTGAAAATTTCGTGCAACGTATATCTGGAAACACAATAAAACACTGAACCTGAAAGAACGCTGAACCTGTGGGAGCGAGCCTGCTCGCGAAGGCGTCGTGTCAGTCGATATCTATGTTGAATGATTAACCGCATTCGCGAGCAGGCTCGCTCCCACAGGGACTGCGTTTAAGTCTCGCCCAAATAGAAACGCCCCGAACCAGTCGGGGCGTTTTCGAAAGTGCGGCGCGGTTACTTCTCGGCGCGTTCTTTCAGGGCTTTCAGGGTATTGAACGGGGCATCAACCACGAACTTGTTGGCGATCATCGACGGCACGCTGCCACCCGGCTCGGTGTGCACCTGATAGGTCACTTCGACCTGGTCACCCTTGGGCACGAACTTCCAGAAGCCATCGACCTTGGCGACCCGAATGAAGCCTTTTTCTTCAGGAATGTACTTCGGCACGCCTTCGAGCTTGCGGGTCAGGCTGCCATCGGCGCCTTCGACGGTGGTGACGTGCAGCACCGAATCACGCGGGGTGACGGGCCACGGCGTATTGAATTGGGTGTAGGTCCAGCTGTCGGCACCTTCGTGCTTGAGCAACTTCTGGGCTTTGCATTCGTGAATCCAGGAGCAGGCTCGCGACACGTCTTCCTGCAGCGCGCGCAATTTGGCGATGGTGGTCTTCATCAGGGTGACGCCCTGATAAGCCTTGTAATCGGAACCGGCCACTTCACTCAGGGACACCTTGATGCCGTCTTCGTTTTTGGCGACTTTCCAGTCTTCTGCCTGGGCAGCCGAGGTGGCCAGCACAACCGTCAAACCACACAGCACAGCAATACGATGCAGCGAACCCATAGTCTTATTCCTTATTGTTGAAGTTCCGTTCGTTTGATCACATCACGCCGCCGTCATTTGCTCCCACCAGCCAATCAGCCGGATGGCTTCTTCACTGCTGTTGCCGCAAACCTCGGCATCGGCTTCGAAGGCCGAACAAACGGCCGGGCGTTCTGCCTGGCCGAAAATGTTGCACAGGTTTTCGACAGAAAGTTGTACGCAACGTTCTCCGGCGGCTTTGCCATGGGGCATGCCGGGAATCGGTGAACTGATGGAAGGGGCAATGCAACAGGCGCCACAGCCTTCACGGCATTTCATGACGACAAGCTCCTCGCGACGGGTGATGTGTAAAAGGGACGTGGCACAGAGTAACCGCTAAAACGACTGTTTAAAATTACTTGCAGCGCAGTTTTTGCGCTTAACCGAACGTGACCGACCAGTCTCCGACGAAGCGTCTGGTCCGCGGCTTACCGATGGGAATGATTTAGCGCTTGAACTCGAATTCCAGTGCCGCCCCTTCGACCTCACGGCGCTCTTCGTTGCGCAGTTGCAGCTGCATTTCGTTGCTCAGCAGACGGCCGTTGAGTTGGAAGTCACTGGATTTATCGCCGAACATTTGTGGGAACGCACCGTCGTGCTTGGGTAAAGGCACGGTGCCGATCGGCTTGAGTTCTTCGACCATGTGCTGGGGCAGGCTCAAGTCGAGATTGGCCGGCGGCAATTGGGTGGTCTTGACCACTTCGCTGGCCGATTTGGACTTGGAGGCAATGGGCGGACGTTTCTTGATCGGGGCGGCTTTCTTTTTGGCCGGCGTCGCTTTTTTCGCCGCAACCGGTTTCTTCGGTGTTGCCTTGGAGCTGCTGGCGGCGGGCTTTTCCTGAACGGCAGCCGCCATGACACCTTGCGGTACAGCAGTCAGCAACAGGCAGATCGACAGCCAGGCGGCAGAAAAAATCGGTTTCATGGACCCAACGGCGCTAACGGCAGAGGGCCATATGCTCGCTTGTTGCAAGCGACATGACAAGCGCGGGCAGTGGATGACCTGCCCGCATGATCAAAAACCGCTGGCCGTCTCCTGACAGAGTTGGGTGGCGAGCAGCCCGAGAGTCATCAGTGCACGCTCGGCTTCACGGTTCCAGGGGGTGCCACAGTTCAACCTAATACAGTGATTGAACTGCTCGGTGTTACTGAAAATCAGCCCCGGCGCAATACTGATGCCCTGCTGCAAGGCCCGCACATGCAATTCCTGGGTGTTGACCCGACCCGGCAGGCTGACCCACAAAATGAACCCGCCGGTTGGCCGACTCATCTGCGTACCTTCGGGGAAGTATTGCTGCACCGCCAACTGAAAGGCGCTGAGATTTTTGCGGTATTCCTGACGGATGTAGCGCAAATGTCGGTCGTAGCCGCCGTTTTCCAGGTAGGCCGCGATGCCCATTTGCGTGACGCTGCAGGCCGAATGGGTGCTGAACGTCTGCAAACGCTGGATCTCCTGCTGGTACTTGCCGGCAATCATCCAGCCGATCCGCACGCCCGGCGACAGGGTTTTGGAAAAGCTCGAGCAATAAATCACCCGGTCCAGCCGGTCATAAGCCTTGAGCGCTTTGGTGCGCCCCTGCTCGAACATCAACTCGCCGTAAATATCGTCTTCGACAATCTGGATATCGAAATCCGAGGCCAGGCGCAGCAATTGCTTCTGCCGCTCTTCGGGCATGGTGCCGCCCAATGGATTGCTCAGGCGAGTGGTCAGCACCAGCGCCTTGATCGACCACTGGTTGGCGGCCAGTTGCAGGGCTTCGAGGCTCATGCCGGTGGCGGGGTCGCTGGGGATTTCGATGACTTTGAGGCCGAGCAGGTCAGCCAATTGCAGCAAGCCGTAATAGGTCGGCGATTCAGCCGCGATCAGATCGCCGGGCCGGGTCAGCACCCGCAGCGACATCTGCAAGGCGTCGACGCAACCGTGTGTGATCACCACTTCGGACGGATCGACCACCACCCCGGCATCGCGCATGCGGATCGCCACTTGGCGGCGCAACGGTTCGAAACCCGGGCTGAACATGTAGCTGAACGCCCGCGGGCTATGGAACCGGGTGACCTTGGCCAACTGCTGATGCAGGGCCCGGACCGGCAAATAATCGACGCTCGGCACCGCCGCGCCCAAAGGGAAAACACCCTCGCGGCGGGATTCGACCAGGACTTGCTGGATGATGCTGCTACGGGTAACCAAGCCTGGCCGTTCGACCCGGGCAATGTCCGGCGTCGGCGCGGTCAGGGCCGGCGTCTGGTGTACGTAGTAACCAGACTGCGGCCGTGCGCGGATCAGGCCCTGGTCTTCAAGGTTGGCGTAAGCCTGCAACACGGTTGCATGGCTGACATTGAGCTGCGAGCTCATCTTGCGCACCGAAGGCACGCGCTCCCCCGGTTGATAGACACCGCGACGGATGTCCTCGGCCAGTTGTTGAGCAATACGTTGGTAGAGCAAGAGATTGGTCATGACGCAGCACTCGATTTCACGGGCATTTTATTCTTGTATGAAACAATACCGGAACAGTTTAGAAGTGTACGGGGACAGTTGCCACAATAGTCGACCGTACAGTGCAGTGTCAGCAAAATCTGTACTGCTTTGTGAAGCGATTGGCAGGCGTAAAAAAAACCCGGCGCTGACAGGCAGGCCGGGTTTTCCAGAAACGCAGCCCTTAGCGGGCGGCGCCGAGCTGGCCTTTTTCGTCGGAGAACACAATTTCCACCCGACGGTTCTGCGCGCGACCGCGCTCGGAGGCGTTCACGTCCACCGGGTATTCATCGCCATAGCCTTCGACCTGAATACGTTTGTCGTCGATGCCCAGGTCCATCAGCACGTCGGCCACCGATTGCGCACGGTCCCGGGACAGCTTGAGGTTGTCCTGCTTGCCGCCGGTGCTGTCGGTGTAGCCTTCGATCCGCACCACGCGCTTGGGGTTGAGCTGCAGGAACTGCACGATCTTCAGCACCACGCGGTTGGCCGAGTTTTTCAACTCCGCTTCGCCGGTATCGAACAGCACATCGCCGAGGGTCATCACCAAACCACGATCCGTCTGGGTGGTGGCCAGCGCCACGATCTGTTCTTCGAGCCACTTGCCCTGTTGCTGCACGCTCAGCAACTTGGACTCGCGCAGGGCCAGTTGCAGGCGCTGGCGTTCCAGTTCCAGTTTCGCCGCCTGCTCCTCGTTGAGCACCTGGTTGGTGTGTTCCCGGGCAATTTCGCTGTAGCGCTGGCTCAGGTAAGCGTAATGCACCACATCCGAACCGCTGCCCCAGTAGCTGGACAGGCGATCGGCACGGGCCAGGGACTCACCGGCCCGGATCACATCCTTCGGCGCGATACGCAGCACGTTGGAATCTTCCTTGACCTTCTGGAAGTCAGCCCCGGCCTGCTGCAACGCGGACTCGCTGTGCTGGCCGGCGCAGCCGTACAGGCTGACGCAACCGGCGAGGATCAAACCGCCGACGGCTTTGGATTTGAGGCTCATTGGGCATCTCCCAGTTGCTTGCGCAGGCGAGTGATGCGGGTATTGAGTACGTTCAACTGCTCCTGGCTCTTGAGGGTCAGGACCCGGGCTTCGGCCAGGCGCGCATCCAGTTCAGCCTGTTCGGCGCGCATGCGGGCGTGTTTGTAGGATTGGTCGGTCATGTCGCCCTGAGCGCGGGAGAACTTGTCTTCGGCCAGTTTCAACTCCGGCACATCGTCAGCGGTGGCGCCAACGGCTTTGGCTTGTTCCAGTGCCTGCTCGGTCAGGCGAATTTGTTCATTCGGCGCCGGATCGGCTGCACAACCCGCCAGAGCCAGAACGGCCAGGGCAGCGAAAAGAGGTCGAATACTCACTAAAAATCCCTACTGTTTTGGGGTACTGGCGGCTTGTTGCTGTTGCTGCGCTTTCCAACGCTCGATATTGCGTTGCAGCACAGCTTCCGTCAGTCCGGACGCGGGCAATTCTGTCATCTTTTTGGCCAGCTGTCCGCGCAACCACGGATCGTTGCAGGCTGAGTTATGGGAAACCGCGAGGAACAGGCCGGGTTTGTCGACGGGCTGCGGATAGGCTTGCAGGTCGTTGCCCATGCCCAATGCCTGCGCGGCCGCCATGCCCGAGTAGCGTCCGGCGAGTACATATTCCACTTCACCCAGCAGCAGTTTCTGAAAGGCCTGGGTCAGGTTTGGCGTACGGGTCAGGGTTAATTGCTGCTCGGCGAAAGTGCCGAATTCCCGGGTCATTCGAGACTTTTCCGACACCGCGCCCGAGTGTCCGTGCAGGTCTTTGGCTTCGCTGTAGGTCAGTGTCGAGCCTTTGCGGGTCCAGACCAGGTAGTCGTTTTCCAGCAGCGGCGGATGGATGTAATCCAGGGTTTCCAGTTCGTTGAGGGTCAACGGTGCGTCCGCCAGCATGTCCATGCGCCCGCTGCGCACTTCGTCCAGGGCCTGGGCGCGTTTGCCGGCATACAGCATTTCAATCTTGATGCCCAACTCCCCCGCCACTTGCTGCAACAAATCGGCACTGGCGCCGATCAGGTGCTTGGGGTTCTGCGGGTCTTGCCACAGGTACGGCGGTGCATCCGGGCTGCCGGTGACCACCAGGCGTTCACATTTGCCCGCAGCGTTTGCGAGTCCTGGCAACAGCGTCAGGCCCAGCAAAAAAAACCAGCCATACAGGCGGCGCAGATCCATGGCGAAGCTCTCCCAATCAAATCCGGAACAAAAAAAAGCCCGACCAAAAGGCCGGGCTCTTTATAGTTTAAGCCGCTGGATTAGACCAGCTTCTCGAACTCAGGGATGGCTTCGAACAGGTCCGCCACCAGGCCGTAATCGGCCACCTGGAAGATCGGCGCTTCTTCGTCCTTGTTGATCGCAACGATCACTTTGGAGTCTTTCATGCCGGCCAGGTGCTGGATCGCGCCGGAGATACCGACCGCGATGTACAGCTGTGGAGCAACGATCTTGCCGGTCTGACCGACCTGCATGTCGTTGGGTACGAAACCTGCGTCGACCGCAGCGCGGGAAGCGCCGACAGCAGCGCCCAGCTTGTCGGCCAGGGCGTACAGGTGTTTGAAGTTGTCGCCGTTCTGCATGCCGCGGCCGCCGGAAACGACGATCTTGGCAGCGGTCAGTTCCGGACGATCGGACTTGGCCAGTTCTTCGCCAACGAAGCTCGAAGTGCCAGCGTCGTGGGCAGCCGCAACGGCTTCAACAGCAGCCGAACCACCTTCAGCGGCAACCGGGTCGAAACCGGTGGCACGCACGGTGATCACTTTGACCGCAGCGTTCGATTGAACGGTGGCGATGGCGTTACCGGCGTAGATCGGGCGCTTGAAGGTGTCAGCGCTTTCAACCGAGATGATCTCGGAGATTTGGTCAACGTCCAGGGTCGCGGCAACGCGCGGCAGGATGTTTTTGCCGTTGGAAGTCGCGGCAGCCAGGATGTGGCTGTAGCCCTTGCCCAATTCAGCAACCAGAGGCGCGACGTTTTCTGGCAACTGGTGAGCGTAGGCGGCGTTGTCGGCCACCAGCACTTTCGCCACGCCAGCGATTTTCGCAGCGGCTTCAGCCACGGCGCCAGCGCCTTGACCGGCGACCAGAACGTGGATGTCACCGCCGATTTTGACGGCAGCAGCCACGGTGTTCAGCGTGGCCGGGGCCAGCACTTTGTTGTCGTGTTCAGCAATAACCAAGATAGTCATTTAGATTACCTTCGCTTCGTTTTTCAGTTTCTCGACCAGTTCAGCCACCGACTTGACCTTGATACCCGCGCTGCGTGCAGCAGGCGCTTCGACTTTCACGGTCTTGTTGGTGGAGGCGGTGGAAACGCCCAAAGCGTCCGGAGTCAGCACTTCGAGAGGCTTCTTCTTGGCTTTCATGATGTTTGGCAGGGACGCGTAGCGCGGCTCGTTCAAACGCAGGTCGGTGGTGACGATGGCCGGCAGTTTCAGGGAAACTGTCTGTGCGCCGCCGTCGATTTCGCGGGTCACGGCAACGCTGTCGCCGCTGACTTCAACCTTGGACGCGAACGTGCCCTGACCGTAGCCGCTCAATGCAGCGAGCATCTGGCCGGTCTGGTTGTTGTCGCTGTCGATGGCTTGTTTGCCCAGGATCACCAGCTGAGGCTGTTCCTTGTCGACAACGGCTTTCAACAGTTTGGCAACCGCCAGGGACGTCAGATCTTCAGCGGATTCGACGAGGATGGCGCGGTCGGCACCCAGAGCCAGCGCGGTGCGCAGTTGCTCTTGAGCGGTGGACGGGCCGACGGAAACGACGACGATTTCAGTCGCAACGCCTTTCTCTTTCAGGCGTACGGCTTCTTCCACGGCGATTTCGCAGAATGGGTTCATCGACATCTTCACGTTAGCGAGGTCGACGCCGGAATTGTCCGCCTTGACGCGAACCTTGACGTTGTAATCCACAACGCGTTTGACAGCTACAAGAACCTTCATGGATTCCTCGTTACTCTCCGGTGAAAAGAAAGTCGCCTAGGCGAACCTGGCGGTTGATGCTCGTGGGCGCAAGGGCACCTCTAAAAACGCTGGCATCTGAACCGGGTGACACTGCCCCGCATTAATAATGACCGTTCGTCAGTGGTGACTGATGAGTCATTCATTACTGCGGCGTGTAAACTGCGCGCCGAATCCTCGCTGCGCATCACCTTGTACTGCCATCGCCCTGTCTCTAGAGGTGCTCTTGAAACCAACAGTCAGCCTACGGCGAGCGCAAAACCGCCCGTATCTTGACCGGAACGCCTATTCCGGTCAATACGGCAAAATGGCCAGTCATAAGCCGCGTTACTTTGATTTATCAGGCCTGGAGCCAATTCAAACAAACGTTTGTATTGGACGCTAGGAGTGGTGTAGATATAATGCGCCACCCAGAGAGAAAGGTGGCTCATCGATTGTCCTCTTCCGGCATTGCGCCGGAATTCATGGATGCGACACCAAACCTCCAATTAGAAAAAAAACTGTTGAGCCTTGAGTAGGAGATAACCTGTGGAACGCGAATACATGGAATTCGACGTGGTCATCGTCGGTGCCGGCCCCGCTGGTCTTTCCGCCGCCTGCCGCTTGAAGCAGAAGGCCGCCGAAGCCGGTAAGGAAATCAGCGTCTGCGTGGTCGAAAAAGGCTCCGAAGTCGGTGCTCACATCTTGTCCGGTGCCGTGTTCGAACCACGGGCCCTGAACGAATTGTTCCCGGACTGGAAAGAACTCGGCGCCCCGCTGAACACGCCGGTCACCCGCGATGACATCTTCGTTCTCAAGAACGCCGACAGCGCGCAGAAAATCCCCGACCTCTTTGTGCCCAAGACCATGCACAACGAAGGCAACTACATCATCTCCCTCGGTAACCTGTGCCGCTGGCTCGCCCAGCAGGCCGAGAACCTGGGTGTGGAAATCTACCCGGGCTTCGCCGCTCAGGAAGCGCTGTTCGACGAGAACGGCGTAGTTCGCGGGATCATCACCGGTGACTTGGGCGTTGACCGCGAAGGCCATCCGAAGGAAGGCCTGTACACCCCGGGCATGGAGCTGCGTGGCAAGTACACGCTGTTCGCCGAAGGTTGCCGCGGCCACATCGGCAAGCAGTTGATCAAGCGCTTCAACCTCGACAGCGAGGCCGACGCCCAGCACTACGGCATCGGCCTGAAAGAAATCTGGGAAATCGACCCGGCCAAGCATCAGCCAGGCCTGGTGGTCCACACCGCCGGCTGGCCGCTGGACATCATGGGCACAGAAAACACTGGTGGCTCGTTCCTCTATCACCTGGAAAACAACCAGGTGGTCGTCGGTCTGATCGTCGATCTTTCCTACAGCAACACCTACCTGTCGCCGTTCGACGAGTTCCAGCGCCTCAAGCATCACCCGGTGCTCAAGCAGTACCTGGAAGGCGGCAAGCGCATCAGCTACGGCGCTCGCGCCATCTGCAAGGGCGGCCTGAACTCGCTGCCGAAAATGGTCTTCAAGGGCGGCGCGCTGATCGGTTGCGACCTCGGTACCCTGAACTTCGCCAAGATCAAAGGCAGCCACACCGCGATGAAGTCCGGCATGCTCGCCGCTGAATCCGTGGCCGAGGCGTTGTTCGCCGAGAAAGATGGCACCGAAGAACTGACGACTTACGTCGACGCGTTCAAGAAGAGCTGGCTCTACGACGAACTGTTCGCCAGCCGCAACTTCGGCCCGGCGATCCACAAGTTCGGCGCGATCGTTGGCGGCGGTTTCAACTGGCTGGACCAGAACATCTTCGGCGGCAAACTGCCGTTCACCCTGCACGACACCAAGCCGGATTACGCGTGCCTGAAGCTGGCGGCCGACTGCAAGAAGATCGACTACCCGAAACCGGACGGCAAAATCAGCTTCGACAAACTCAGCTCGGTGTTCATCTCCGGTACCAACCACGAAGAAGAACAGCCGTGCCACCTGAAGCTGACCGACCCGAGCATCCCGATCAGCAAGAATCTGCCGATGTACGATGAGCCTGCCCAGCGTTACTGCCCGGCCGGCGTGTACGAAGTGGTCACGAAGGAAGACGGCGAGAAGCGCTTCCAGATCAACGCCCAGAACTGCGTTCACTGCAAAACCTGCGACATCAAGGACCCTGCACAGAACATCACCTGGGTGGCACCGGAAGGCTCCGGCGGCCCGACTTACCCGAACATGTAAGCCGAACGCCTGAACATCAAGGCTCCCGAAATGGGGGCCTTTTTGTTGCCCGGGATTTATGAGATCACCCAATACCAATGTGGGAGCGGGCTTGCTCGCGAATGCGGTGGATCAGTCACCCTTTAAATCGACTGACACACCGCATTCGCGAGCAAGCCCGCTCCCACAGGGAATCACTGGTGTGTCAGGCCGCGCGCTCATCCCCCGGATTACGCTCAAAGTAGCGCTTATATTCGCGACTGAACTGCGACGTACTCTGATACCCCACCCGATGCGCCACCTGCGCCACGCCCAGCCCTTGGGACAGCAACAATTGCTGCGCTTTGAGCAGCCGCAGACGTTTCAAATACTGCACCGGCGACAACAACGTGCTGCGCTTGAAATGCTCATGAAAGGTCGACGCGCTCATGTTCGCGCAACTGGCCAGTGTCTCGACATTCAACGGCTCGGTGAAATGCCCGTGCAGATGGTTGAGCGAAGCCGCGATCCGGGCGAACTGCCCCTGCTGTTCCACCAATGCCCGCAACACATCAGCCTGGGGACCGCGCAACGCCACGAACAACAATTCACGCAAACGCGCCGGGCCCATGATCTGGCATTCCAGCGGATCGTGCAGGCAACGCAACAGCCGTTCCACACAACCGCGCATGCCGTCATCGAGCACCGTCGAGGTCATGGACTCCAGCGTCTGCGCGGCAATGCTGCGCCCCGACACCAGCCCCATGGCCAACACCAATTCACTGAGTAACACCCGGTCGATGGCAATGGAAATCCCCAGCATCGGCCCTTCCGGCGCGGCAAAGGTTTCGCACTCGAACGGCACCGGCAACGCCTGAATCAGATAATGCCCGGCGCCGTACTCCAAAGTACGCGGCCCCAAATACGCCAACTTGCTGCCCTGGACGATGATGACCAGGCTCGGCTCATAAATCTGCGGTCCCCGGGCCACGTCGCGACTGGCGCGCAACACCTGCACGCCCGGCAACGCCGTGGGGGCGAAACCATCGCGGGTGGTCAGCGGTTGAATCAGTGAAACCAGCGTGGCGTTGGCATCCAGATGACGGGTCAACAACATGGGCAGCTCTTCACACAAAAGTGACGAAAAAAGGGATGAAAACATCATCGCAGGTCTGGCGGGCAATGCGACCCATCAACGGTACATGCCGGAGGATTAGGCATGACACGCGGAGGAATCGTCATGGCTGACCACGGTGACGCCCCCCAAAATGGCGCATCTCACCTTTCACTGCTTTTGCGAGGCTCCTTATGTACACCGCTATCGGATACGCCGCCCAGTCGGCCACCACTCCCCTCGCCCCCGTGAAATTCGAACGTCGCAGCCCACGGGCCGACGACGTGGCGATCGATATTCTCTACTGCGGCGTCTGCCATTCCGACATCCACCAGGCCCGTAACGAGTGGGGCATTGCCGTTTACCCACTGATGCCCGGCCACGAAATCGTAGGCAAAGTTACCGCCGTCGGTGCGAACGTCACCAAACACAAAATCGGCGATCTGGTCGGCGTCGGTTGCATGGTCGATTCTTGCCGCAGCTGTGATGCCTGCCAGGCCAACCTCGAGCAATATTGCCTCGAAGGCCCGACCATGACTTACGCCACCCCGGACCGGGTCGATGGCAGCAACACCATGGGCGGCTACTCGGACAGCATCGTGGTCAGTGAGCACTTCGTGGTGCGCATCCCGGCATCACTCGACCTGGCCAGCGCCGCGCCGATCCTCTGCGCCGGCATCACCACCTACTCGCCGCTCAAGCATTACGGCGTAAAGGCTGGCGACAAGGTCGGGATTCTCGGCATGGGTGGCCTGGGCCACATGGGCATCAAGTTCGCCAAAGCCATGGGCGCGGAAGTGACGTTGTTCACCCGCTCGGCGAGCAAGGCTGAAGAAGCGCGGCGTCAGGGCGCGGACCACGTGATCGTGTCCACCGATGCCGAACAGATGAAGGCCGCCGCCGGGCATTTCGACTTCCTGCTGGACACCATTCCGGTGCAGCACGACCTCAACCCGTACCTCGATACCCTGCGTTTCGACGGCGTGCACATCCTGGTCGGCTTGATCGAACCGATCGATCCGCCGGTCCACGCCGGCAAACTGGTGATGAGCCGTCGTGTACTGGCCGGTTCGCTGATCGGTGGCGTTGCCGAAACCCAGGAAGTGCTGGATTTCTGCGCCGAGCACAACATCACCTGCGACATCGAAATGCTCAACATCCATCAGATCAACGAAGCGTTCACCCGCATGATTGCCGGTGACGTGAAGTACCGCTTCGTGATCGACATGGCGACCCTGAAGGTCTAAACCTTCGCGCCGAGTTCAGCCGAGAGCCGGGCCGTGACCCCTTTGATCAGGGGAATCAGCTCGGCCATTTTTTCCAGCGGCATGTATGGCACGGTGCTGGCGATGCTGATGCCGGCGACGATGCGTTTGCTGGCATCGCGGATCGGCGCCGCCACACAACGGATCGACGGTTCGTTGTCTTCCAGATCGAACGCGTAGCCCCCCGCCACATACTCGACCATGCGCTGCTGAAACTGCTCCCAGGATTGCTCCGGGTGCTGCGGCCAGAACTGATTTTTCCCACCGGCCAGAAGGCTGACTTCGTACAGTCGTTTCCAGTCTTCCTGGGTGTCATCGAGCATCAGCGCCTTGCCGATCCCGGTGCGCGCCAACGGCATGCGATGGCCGACCCGCGAACGCATTTCCGGGCCATTGCGCCCCGGATTCTTGTGCAGGTACAGCACCTCGTCGCCCTCGCGAATCGCCAGGTGAATGGTGTCGCCGGTCAACGCCGACAACTCATCCAGATACGGACCGGCTAACGTCACCAACGGCAATTCTTCCCGCGCCTGGAAACCCAGTTCGATCAGCTTCGGCCCCAGCAAATAACCGACTTGCGGCACGACACGCAGGTAACGCTCGTCCACCAGGCAACTGGCCAGGCGATGGGTGGTGCTGCGCGTGGTGCCGATCAGCCGGGCAATTTCCTTGAGATCGCGAGCGCCACTGGCCACGGCCTGAACCACACCCAAACCACGAAGCAGTGTCTGGGTGCCGGTCGGTGCGGCGTCCTTGGCGATTTTTGGGGCGTCTTCCTGCATATCCAGCCTTTACCGTTGAGCGAGGGAACGGGCGGCATTATGGTCGCCCGACGGCTACGACTACAACTTGATACGCTCGACCTTGCCGACCAGCAGCACGTAGGAAAGCGCACCAATCAACGCAAGAACCGCGATGTAGGTAATCGCCGGGGCAAACGAATCACCGGTGGCGAGGAAACCAATCACGATTGGCGTGGTAATCGCCGACAGGTTGCCGATGAAGTTAAACACCCCACCGGTCAATCCGAGCAACCGCGCCGGGGCCAGGGTCGACACCAGTGACCAGGTAATCGAGGCCAGTCCGTTCCCAAAGAACGCCAACGCGAGGAAGGCAATCACCAGCGGCGTCGACTCGACGAAGTTGGCGCCGATGATCGAAGTGGAAATCAGCAGACCGCCAATGATCGGCAACTTGCGGGCAAATCCGACGGTGTAGCCGCGACGGATCAAAAAGTCCGAAAAGAACCCGGAACACAGCACACCCACAAACGCGGCGAGAAACGGCAGCGACGCCAGCAGGCCAGACTTGATGAAGTCCATGCCGCGATATTTCACCAGGTAGGTCGGGAACCACGTCAGGAAAAACCACAACGTCGAGTTGAGGCAGAACTGGCCGAGGTAAATGCCCCAGAGTTTGCGTTTGCTCAACACAATGCCGAGGTCGGTCCAGCTGAATTTGGCTTTGACTTTGGCTTGTTCGGCCTGGATATCCACCAGCCCGCCGCCCTCGCGGATCAGGTCGATTTCCGCGTCGTTGGCACCCTTGAAATCCCGTGGCTCGCGATACACCGCGTACCAGATCACCGCCCAGATAATGCCGACGACACCGGTGCTGACAAACACCATGTGCCAGCCAAACTCATGCTGCAGCCAAGCCAGTACCGGCGTCAGGAATGCGAGCCCGACAAACTGCCCGGAGGTGTAGAAACCGATGGCCGTGGCGCGTTCGCGTTCCGGAAACCAAGTGGTGACCACGCGACTGTTGATCGGATAGGCCGGGGCTTCCAGCGCACCGACCGCCATCCGCAGCACGAACAGCGCGATGAAGCTGCCGGCGAAACCGAGCATCACCGTGGCCAGCGACCACAGCAGCAGCGCGACGCTGTAGAGAATTCGCGGCGGCACACGATCCACCAGCCACCCGCCGGGGATCTGCATGGCGGCGTAGGTCCAGCCGAATGCGGAGAAAATCAGCCCGACGTGGATCGGGTCGATCCCCAGTTCAGTGGTCAGCGCCGGGGCGGCGATCGACAGGTTGCTGCGGTCCAGGTAGTTGATCACCACGGTGATAAACAGCAGCACCATGATGAAAAAACGCTTGCGGCTGGGCGTCACCAACGACGCCTGCCCGGTGAGGGTTTGCGGTTGCATGAGGGATGCCTCTTCTTATGTTTATTGAGGGCGATATCAAAATCGGATTTGACGCAGATCTACCTGTCCATGGAGATCCAGTGTGGGAGCGGGCTTGCTCGCGAAGACGGTGTGTCAGTCGACATCATCATTGGCTGATACGACGCCTTCGCGAGCAAGCCCGCTCCCACATTGGATTTGTGTTGAGTCAGGCAGCACTCACCACTCGGCGAAACTGCCATCGGCATGGCGCCAGATCGGGTTGCGCCAGCGGTGGCCGACCGCCGCGCGTTCGATCACGTATTCCTCGTTGATCTCGATCCCCAGGCCCGGGCCGTTCGGGATTTTCACGAAGCCTTTGTCGTAGTCGAACACCCGTGGATCCTTGACGTAATCCAGCAGGTCGTTGCTCTCGTTGTAGTGGATGCCCAGGCTCTGTTCCTGGATGAACGCGTTGTAGCAAACCGCGTCGAGTTGCAGGCAAGCGGCCAAGGCAATCGGGCCCAGCGGGCAGTGCAGCGCCAGCGCCACGTCGTAGGCTTCAGCCATGTTGGCGATCTTGCGGGTTTCGGTGATGCCGCCGGCGTGGGACGCATCGGGCTGGATGATGTCGACGTAACCTTCGCTGAGTACACGCTTGAAATCCCAACGGGAGAACAAACGCTCGCCCAAGGCAATCGGGGTGCTGGTCAGCGGCGCCAGTTCCTTCAGCGCTTCGTAGTTTTCGCTGAGCACCGGCTCTTCGATGAACATCAACTTGTACGGGTCGAGTTCCTTCATCAGCACCTTGGCCATGGGTTTGTGTACCCGGCCATGGAAATCGACGCCGATGCCGACGTTCGGGCCCACCGCGTCACGCACGGCGGCGACGTTGGCCAGGGCCAGGTCGACTTTTTCGAAGGAATCGAGGAATTGCAGCTCTTCGGTGCCATTCATTTTCACCGCAGTGAAACCACGCTCCACCGCTTCTTTCGCCGCACGCGCGGTGTCGGCCGGGCGGTCGCCGCCGATCCACGAATACACGCGAATCTTGTCCCGCACCTGGCCACCGAGCAAATCGCTGACCGACACACCCAGGGCCTTGCCCTTGATGTCCCACAACGCCTGGTCGATGCCGGCGAGTGCGCTCATGTGGATCGCACCGCCACGATAGAAGCCGCCACGATAGAGCACGGTCCAGATGTCTTCGATGTTGCGTGGGTCTTTGCCGATCAGGTAGTCGGACAATTCCTCTACAGCAGCGGCAACCGTGTGGGCGCGACCTTCGACGACAGGCTCGCCCCAACCGGTCACGCCCTCATCGGTTTCGACCTTGAGGAAGCACCAGCGTGGCGGGACGATGAAGGTGGTGAGTTTGGTGATTTTCATCTGATTGTCTCTCTTGTTAGATGTAGCGCGCTCGGCGCCAAAAAGTCTTAACGCAGAGCGTTCCATGCGGCGACGTAGGCCTTGGCGTTAACCGCTACGTCCTCAGGCGTCATGCCCGGTTTGAACAACCCGGAACCCAAGCCGAAACCTTTGACGCCCGCGTCGATAAACACCTGCATGTTGTCCGGGGTGATCCCGCCAACCGGCGCCAGAATGGTCCCGGCCGGCAACACCGCGAGCCAGGCTTTTACAACGGCTGGCCCCATCTGTTCGGCGGGGAACATCTTCAGCACGTCGGCGCCTTCGGCCAGTGCGGCAAAGGCTTCGGTCGGCGTCGCGACGCCCGGCGACAGGAACAACCCCGCCGCTTTCGCCGCACGCAAGACCTTCGGATCGCTATGGGGCATGACGATCACCTGGCCGCCGGCCGCTTTCACTTGCTCGACCTGTTCCGGCGTCAGGACAGTGCCGGCGCCGATCAGGCAATCGGCGGGCAAGGTACTGCGCAGGATGCGGATACTTTCGTACGGCTCCGGGGAGTTGAGCGGCACTTCGATGACGCGAAATCCGGCGGCATACAGGACCTTGCCGATGGCCGCCGCCTCTGTAGGACGCAGGCCGCGCAGGATCGCGATCAGGCCGTTTTGCGCCAGGGCTTGCTTGAGCATGTCAGACCTCCAATCAGGTTTAACGAGATAGATGTTGTGAGACCAGTCCGGCGGCGACCGCCAGTTGCCACAACCCGCGCTCGGTGGCCTGCTCGGCCAACGTCACCTTGGCAAAACCGCAGGCGTCGAGGGCCCGGCTGTAGCGGGCGCAGAGTTGGGCATTACCGATGAGGATGATTGAAGGCAGGTGCACGCTGTTGCGGCGGCGCCGCTGAACGTTGGCCAGGGCCGACAGTTCATGGCCGATCAACAGGCCGGACAGATAATCAGGTTGGGCGGTGGCGCTGAGTTCGCCGGTCAGCCCGAGGCTGCGCGCGCTGAACAGCGTCGACAACGGGCCGATCTCGCCGTCCGCCGACAACGCCACTTGCACGCCACGGTCAAACGCCTCGCCATCGAACGACGCCGCTTGTTGCTGGGTGCGCCCGAGAATGCTGTGTTCACTGAGCACGGCGAAGATTTCGCCGGTCATGAAGGTGTCGAAATGCACGATGCAGCCGTCGGCCACTTCCACCCATTTCGAATGACTGCCCGGCAGACCAATCAACAGATCGTCGCCCTTGCCGCTCGGCAGCGTCTGCAACACCCCAAGGACCTGGGTTTCTTCGCCGCGCATCACATTCGGCAAACGCGAACGCTGAATCACGCCCGGCACGATGTGCACATCGACCCCGCGAAGACTGCGTACGGTTTGTAGGGAGTTTCCGAGATTGGCGACGTTGGCCGGCGTGTCCTGGTAGGAAGCTTCGCGCCAGCCCTGGGCGCTGCCGACCATACCGCAAGCGATCACCGGCAAGTCGGGTTGAGCGTCGAGCCAGTCACCGCAGGCCTCATCGAAGGCCAGTTCAAAACCGTCGGTGCATTCCTGGCCGTTGATGATTCGCGGCGTCCGGGGCAACTGCATGATCCCGGACGACAGCGAACGCTGTTCCAGCACCTGGCCACCCGCGGCGAGTTTGTAAGCACGTAATGAGGTTGTCCCCCAATCGAGCGCGATCAATTGCGCCAGCATCGCTTCACCTGTTTTGTTTATTGGCAGTGAGTGAGCTGGACTATAAACCCGGAGACGCACAAATCTCAATATATAAATATCACTCCCATATTATGGGACAAAGATAAAAAAAGACCACAGCCTTCGGCAGCTCCTGCAAGATCGTGTTTACACACGGTCCATGTAGGAGCTGCCGAAGGCTGCGATCTTTAAGGGTGTTTCAATTACCCTCGGCAAACTCCCGCAACACCGCCCCATCCATCCGATACCGCACCCATTCTTCCTGCGGCTGTGCGCCGAGGGATTTGTAGAATTCGATGGCTGGTTTGTTCCAGTCCAGCACGCTCCATTCGAAACGGCCGCAATCATTGGCGCAGGCGATTTTTGCCAGGTGGCGCAGCAGGGTTTTGCCGGCGCCGCCACCGCGTTGTTCGGGGGTGATGTAAAGGTCTTCGAGGTACAGACAGTTGCTGCCCAGCCAAGTGGAATAGCTGAAGAAGAACACCGCGAAACCGATTGGCAAACCGTCCCGCAAGCAGATCAGACCATGGGCGGTGGCGCCTTCGCTGAACAGGCTGCGCTCGATGTCGGCGACGCTGGCGATGACTTCGTGGCGGGCACGTTCGTAGTCGGCCAGCTCAGTGATGAACGCGAGGATTTGCGGTGCATCGCTGGGGGTCGCCGGGCGGATGTCGATCGTCATGGACGTGCCTTGTCAAAGTTGAAAACGCCATACTAAGGCGGCAATCGGTGCTCGTCACATGGGAAAGCAAAAAGTACCCTAATGTCAGCCCCACAGGGCTTTTGTGGGAGCGGGCTTGCTCGCGAAAGCGGCGTGTCAGTCAACATGAATATTGAATGATCCACCGCTTTCGCGAGCAAGCCCGCTCCCACACATTTAACTGCGCATGATCGCAAGGATGTCTATGACCTTCACCACTTTCGCACCACTGCAAACCCTCGCCGACACCCTGCTGCCCCATGCCCTGGAACCCTCGGAGGACGGCGCCCACGACCTGTCGCATTTGCAGCGGGTGTGGCACAACGTGCGCACGCTTCAGGCGCAAGAAGGCGGTGATCTGGAGGTGCTGCTGGCATCGGTGTTGTTGCACGACTGCGTGGCGGTGGAAAAGAACTCGCCGCTGCGCTCCCAGGCCTCAAGACTGGCGGCAGACAAAGCGGCGACACTGCTGACGACCCTGGACTGGTCCGACGCAAAAATCGCCGCCGTCGTTCACGCCATCGAAGCCCACAGTTTTTCCGCCAATATCGCCCCGACTACCCTCGAAGCGAAAATCATGCAGGACGCCGACCGACTCGACTCCCTCGGCATGCTTGGCGTCGCGCGAACCTTCTACATCGCCGGGCGCATGGGCAGTGCGCTGTACGACCCCCAGGACCCGGAAGCCAAGACCCGGGACTACGACGACAAGCGCTTTTGCCTCGATCACTTCCAGACCAAGTTGCTGCACCTGGCGGACGGATTCCAGACGGACACGGGCCAACAGCTGGCGCAGGTTCGCCATCAACGGCTCAAGGGTTTCATGGAGTTGTTCAAGGAAGAAATCGGCGTTGGCTGAAACCCCTTACTCCGGTCAGCACTAACCCTGGAATCAACAACCTCGGACCTAACGGCGACGCCTCCCATGGTAGATAGATAAACCGCATGTCTATCGGGTCAAGGAACCGCCTCATGTCTACCGCACCACCCCAGGTCTCGAGCAAGTTGTTCGGCCTGTTTTGTCTCGCCAGTTATCTGCTGTCGCTGTCCTACGGCTCGACGTTTTTGCTCTCGCTGCTGATCGGCTCCCGGGGCGGCAATGAGCATGACGCCGGCAGCGTGATTTCGGCGGCGATGCTCAGCACTTTTGCGGCGGTGATCGTCTCCGGGCACCTGTCTGACGTGCTCGGCGCGGCGCGTTCGATCGCGCTATTTGGCATTCTGCTGGTGGCCGCCAGCCTGGGTTTCGCGCTGACGCCGGGCTTCGGCAACCTGCTGCTGTTTTTCGGGCTGTTGCTGGGCCTCGGTTGGGGCGTGTTCTACACCCTGGGGCCGATCATCGTGGCGAGCCTGGTGACGCCGGCCCAACGGGCCAAATACTTTGCGCTGTTGTCCGGCAGCATGATGACCGGCATTGGCAGCGGACCGTTGCTGGGCCGCGCCGCCAGCGCCTTGGGCTATCCGGTAACCGCGGCGTTTTACCTGGCGGCGCTGGCCAGTCTGATCGGCGTGTTGCTGTTCTGGCGGTTGGATTCGCGACTCAAGCAAGCACACACGAATTCGGCCACCGTCTCGCGGATATCCTGGGGTGCAGCGAAGCAAGTGCTGTCGTCCAAAGCACTGTTCCCTATCATCATGATCGGCCTCGGCGGCTGCGTGTTCGGCGGGCTGTCGAGTTTCCAGACCAGTTACGCCGCGTCACGCTCACTGGATTACTCGTTGTTTTTCTTCGGCTTCATGGGCGCGGCGATCAGCAGCCGGATGCTGATCGCCAGTTTCGTGGTCAGGCGCGATCCGTTCCGCGCATCCTGTCTGTTGTCGGGACTGATGATGGCTTCGATTGTGATGTTCGGATTCGTGGTCGACAGCAGCGTCACCTATCTGCTGGCGACGATCATGCTCGGGGTCGGCTACGGCCTGACCTATTCGGTGATCAACGGCCTGGCGGCGAACGAAGCGCCGAGCGGTACCACCGCGCAAGCCTTGCTGCTGTTCAGCCTGTCTTACTTTATCGGCGTGTTCGGCTTCCCGCTGCTGGCCGGGAAGCTCATCGTCGAGCATGGGATGGCGACATTATTGTTTACAGTTTTGCTGATCGCCGCGTTGAACTGGCTGATCACCGTGGGCCGGCTGGTCTGGCGCAAAGCCATCGCCAAAAACCTGCAACAGGCCTGAACCGTTCGTCGTTCCTCAGGCACCAATCCAAATCGGGGGCGGACCAACATCAGGTAAGGACTCTAATAATCTGGAGACGACACCATGATCATGTCCCGCCTGACCGCCCTCGCTCTCGCTGCCCTGCTGTCCTCGGGTGCCTTCGCCGCCACTTCGCCGACCGGCACCGGGCCGACCGACCCGGTCGAAAAACCCAAGGCCCCCGCCATCCAGAGTGCGCCTGGCATGAACACCAACGGCTCGGGTATTGACAGCAGCCTGCCGCCAGCCACGGGCACCGATCCGCGGTTGCAAGGTAACGACGCTGGCCGTCAGGGTGGCATGAACACGCCGGATTCCCAGACACCTGATAACGCCGGCAGCGGCACGAGCTCGAAAACCACCACCGGTGGTTCGGGCTCCGAAGGTGCCGGCAAATAGTTCGCCCACGCGAGCGACGCAACACCCTATCCACATCCATGAAAGAGGTAACCATGAACGTCGATAAAAACCTGGAAAAAGAAGTCCTGACCCGCCTGCTGCACGCCCATCCGGGTGGTTTGGGCAAGGAGGTCCTGGACAATTACCGGGGGGAGAAAGTCGTGGCCAGTACCCTCGCCACTTTGCAGGATCGCGGATTGATCCAGCATGGCCATGTAACGTGCAATGAGGCCGGCGAGCATTCGCTGAACCTGCCGATCAAACTCAGCGCAGCGGGGGTTGAGGCGGCGCGTAAGCTGGACGTCTAACCGCAGCAAGATCAAAGAATCGCAGCCTTCAGGTGCACGCCATGCATCGCGGGCTGCGATTTTTTTTACATTCGTGAAGCCAGAAGAAATCCCCAACAGCAAGGCCTCGCGCGATACCCAGACTGTGGACAGTTTGCTGAAAGAAGCCCGGGCGAAGAAGATTCCGGGGCGGTCGGGGATGCGCAAGCAGGCGTTGATTGAGGCGTTGCGCAAGGCAGGCTAGCGATCAGGATGGATGTTGATTTTGAGGGCCTCTTCGCGAGCAAGCCCGCTCCCACAAGGGATTTGTGGCGAACACAGATCCTGTGGGAGCGGGCTTGCTCGCGAAGGCGTCAGATCAGACGCTGACAATCCTTCTGACGTGCATTCAGCACATCGGATGATTGAACCGGTTAATCACATTCGAGTAGTTACGGTTGTAGCGATTGGCCGAGTTGACGATGTTGGAACTGCGCATGTGTGCCGGCATTTTTGCCATCAAACCGGTTTCTTCACGCTTGAACACGCCGTCCTTGATGTCTTTGATCATCGAGCGGGACTGGCCAATGAATTCGTTGATTTCCAGCATGCCGCCGCTGCAACTCTTGCCGCTCTTGGCCGATTGCTCGGTAATCTTCTTATTCCAGCCCGCCGCGGCATCCGCGACCTGCGCCAGGGACTTTTCGAAGGCGTCCAGTGCCGTTGGGTCATTGGGGGCGGCGAACAATACGTTGGCATCGGCATTGTTGACTTTGCCGAAGTAGATCAACCCGGCGCGATAGTACGCAGCGGTGTCCTTGGGCGCCTTGTCGAACGCTTCTTTGGTCAGCGCCTGGTCACGATCGCTCAGCCCTTTGTAGAACGCCGCTTCTTTCTGCGCGACCAGCGTCAGCGCCCCCAGGTAATCCTTGCTCAACTGACGAGCCTTGTCGCCATTGTCGGCCAGGTAGCCTTTGGAGTTGGCGTAGTTATTCAATTCGTGGCTCAACGGTGACAACACCTTGAGCGAAGCGGAAAAGTCCTTGGCGGCGGCATCGATTTCAACAATCGGGGTATCGATGGCCGCAGCGGTATCCAGGTTCGTCGCCGAGCGATCCACGAGAATGTCGTTCTCGATGCGCATCGAGGTCTGCGCTTCCTTGCCCTGCAACAACGGCATTTGTTGCGTCAGGTAGTTTTCCCGGGCTTCCTGGAAAGACGTCGTCAGACTATTGGCCACATCGACATACAGGTTGTACTTCTCGATCTGCTGCTGTTCTGCGGCGCTTTGGCTTGGCCGCGCACTGGCGCTCGCGTCGGGCTTGTCGCCACAACCGGCCAGCAGCGCAAAGAAGGCGACAAGGGTCGCGCCGATCATCATCCGGTAATTCACTTTCTCTTCCATAAAAAGCTCTCTTCCATAAAAAAACGCGGCGGGCCATGCATGGCTTGCCGGGGAGTGTTCTGCGGGAGGGTTTGCAACGGGGAACTCTCTCCTTGAGCGTACGAAACTGGCCTGACTGATTGTCAGACGCTTCCCCCTTCCTGGGGGCGCGCATTGTGCGAATTTTCAGACGGGATAGCAAATGGAGGGCCGAAGTCCCTGTGGCGAGGGAGCTTGCTCCCGCTTGGGCGCGAAGCGGCCCTAAAAAGGGGCCTGCTGCGCAGTCCAACGGGAGCAAGCTCCCTCGCCACAGGGTTATGCCAGCGGCTGGTCAGTCACCAAATGTCTGGCGAATCAACGCATCCACCTCAGCCGCCCCCGGCGAAGTCGCCGGCCCCCACCGAGTGACCGCCAAAGCCGCCGCCGCATTCGCCCGCCGCGCCGCCTCAACCACCGGCAACCCTTGCGCCAACCCGGCCACAAACACCCCGGCATGGGCATCCCCGGCGCCATTGCTGTCGACCGCGTCAACCTCGAAACCCGGCACATGCTGGCAATCACCGCGCTGGCGAATCCAGCACCCCTGCGGCCCGTCGCGCACCACCATCAAAACATCCGACGGCAAATGATCGACCAACCGATCCAGCGCCTCGGCAATGTCCGACGCCCCGGTAAATTTCAACGCCTCGACGCCGTTGCTGGTCCACACATCAATCCGCGCCAGCAGCGCTTTCATCAGCGGCTCATCCGGCGAATCCACCAACGGCCCCGGATCAAAAATCACGTTGATGCCTTTCGGCAACTTCAGCACCCAATCCACCAGCGCTTGCGCCTTGCCAGCATGCAGCAGGCTATAACCGCTGACGTAGACATAGTCCCCCGCCTCCGCCGGCACACTCGCCAGGTCTTCAGCGCTTACGTCACCTTCAGCACCGATGTAGGAAATGAAACTGCGTTCGGCCGAAGCATCGGTCACCGCAACGCACAAACCCGTATCGCGCTCGGCCTTGTGAGCGATGCCGATGCGGATGCCTTCAGCCTTCATCGCTTCTCGGGCCAAATCACCAAAACGGCCCGTGCCATGGCGGCCGAGATAGACCACCGGCAAACCATTACGCTGGGCGGCAGCCATCACGTTGAACCCGCCGCCAGCTTCGAAGCTGGCGGATTGCGCCAGCACATCGCCGCCGGCTTGGGGCAGTTTATCCACGGCCATGACCAGGTCGATGATGACCTGGCCGGTATGCAACATCTTAGGCATGAGCATTCTCGATCAACGCAGCACGACGATCCTTGGCCCCGCCGAGTACAAAGTAAATCCCGCCAGCCACCAGGAACGTCACGATCCAGCCGAGGCCGTTGTGCCCCAGATACGAGTCGGACAGGAAGCCGCGAAACCAGATGTTTTCGGCGGTGGTGCCGATGGTGGTGAAGCTGAAGCCCAGCACAATCGCCAGTGCCCAGGCACCAAAGGCGCGCCATTCGATGCCGCCGCGATACCAATAGGCGCTGCTCGGGCTGACGTCCAGCAGGTCTTTCGGGCTGTAGTAATGACGGTGAATCAGGTCAACGACGAAGATCCCGACCCACGCGGTAATCGGCACCGCCAGCAGGGAAATAAAGGTGATGAACGGGCCATAGAAGCTGTCGGCAATCAGCATGAAGTAGATCGAACCGGCGAAGATCGCGACGATATCGACCACCACGGCGTAGACGCGAGGGACCTTCAGGCCAAGGGTCAACGTGGTCAAACCAGCGGAGTACACCGACAGGTTATTCGACAGCAGCAGCCCGCCAAACGCAGTGATCAGGTATGGCACGGCCATCCAGGTCGGCAGCATGTCGCGGATCGCGATGATCGGATCAGTGGCCTGGGCCAGGTCGTTGTTGCCCACCGACAGCAGGCCACCGAGGGTGATCAGCAGCACCAGCGGAATCCCCGCACCGAACGCGGCCGAGGCCACCAGGCGCACGGCTTTGACGCTCTTGTGCTGGTAGCGCGACATGTCGGCACCGGCGTTGGCCCAACCGATCCCGGTGCCGGCGGCCATGGTGCCGACGCCGATGATCATGGCGCTCAGCGGCGCCGGTGTGGCGTTGAACACCGCGCTCCAGTCGATGGTGGCGCACAGGAAACCGCCGACCAGGATGTTCAGCGCGCCGAACACGTAGGTCGCCCACTTCTGGATTACCAGCAAGGTGGCGTGGCCGAGGCCGGACACCGACAGGGTCAGCAACACGAAAATCGCGATGAAGATCAGCGTCAGCACCGGCGCGCTTTTCGCTTCCACCGGCGAGCCGAACAGGATCGAGCACAACGACAGCAACACGAACGCGGCGGTGGTGGTGTTGACGGTTTCCCAGCCCAGGCGGGACATCAGCGAGACCACGGTCGGGCCGATATTGCCGCGTACGCCGAAGATCGCTCGGGACAGGGTCAGGCTCGGTGCGCGGCCACGACGGCCGGCGATGGAGATGATCCCGACCACCGCGAACGAACCGGCAGCGCCAAGGATCGCGACGATGATTGCCTGCCAGATCGCCAGGCCGCGAAAGGCCACAAGGGTCGCGCCCAACGGCAGGCCGAGGATCGAGATGTTGGCGGCGAACCAGACCCAGAACAGTTGCAGCGGATGGCCGTTGCACTCGCTTTCCGGGACTGGTTCGATGCCACGGGTTTCCAGTTGCCCGGCGCTTGGCCCGGCGTTCGATGAACTCATGATGGATGCTCCTGTTGCCATTGTTTTGGTTGTGGGCAGTTTCGGAAGTCGACATAACATCCCGGCCATCCTGGCCGTATTCGTGCTTTCCGTTGCGGGTGAAAAAAATTGAGTAAGCGGCGCGCCCTTCGCGAGCAAGCCCGCTCCCACACTTGATCTGTGTCATGCACAGGATTTGTGTGCACAGCAGAGCCCCTGTGGGAGCGAGCTTGCTCGCGATGGGGCCCGTCCGATCAGCGCAGAGCCAACAGCCCCTGCACCAACGATTCCAGCTCCAGACCATTCACGGCTTTGACCTTCTCGATCATCGCCACCGGCCAGCTCTCCAGCCCCAAGCAAGCCCCGAGCATGGCGCCGAGAATCGCCGCGATGGTGTCGGTGTCGCCGCCCAGGCTCGCGGCCATGCACACGGCGTCGAAGGCGTTCATTTCACCGATGGCCACTTGCTGGGCCAGGGCAAACGACACCACCACCGATTCCTGCGAGGCCACCGAAGTGCCGATCACGTCGTAGAGCAAGTCAGCCAACAACGTCTTATCGCTGTCGATGCTGATGGTCCGCGCCCAACTGATCCGCGAGGCAATGCGTCCACCGGCAACCCAGTGGCCATGGCCTTCCGCTTGCTGGGCGATTTGCATGCCCAGGTTCAACGCCTCGCCGAGGTCCATGCCGTTGATTCCGGCCGAAACCACCGCCGCCACCGCCGCCGCGCTGGAAATCCCCAGCGTGGTGTTGTGGGTGACCTGGCAGGCCTGAACCACCGCTTTGATAAAGCGCTGCGGATCGGCGACGTCCGCCGCAATCCCCACCGGCGTGATGCGCATCGCCGCGCCATTGGTGGTGCCGTAGCGCCCCGCTTCTTCCGGTGAATGACCGGCGAGGATCATCTCGATCGCGCGTTTGGTCGAAGGGCCGAGCAAGTCCTGCGAGCCCTTGGCCTGCATCTCGGCTTCCCATTCGATCAATCGCTGGGCGAGCACCGACGGCTCGATCCGGCCTTCACCTTCGATCAGCAACTGGCCGACCAGGATCGCCTGTTCGGTGTCGTCGGTGATCGAGCCCTTGGGCATGTTGGCGGCGATCGGTTGATCGGGGCCGGCATCTTCCAGGTCGGTGATTTCGCCGAAGCGCGCCTTGATCTCGGCGCGGCTCAGGGATTGGGTCGGCATGCCCAGGGCATCGCCCAGGGCCAAACCATAGAACGCGCCCAAGGCACGATTGAGCGCGGTCACTTTGACTCTCCAAATTGCAGGTGCAGACGAAAATGTACCGGGTCGAGCAAGCTTTCGACCTGTTCCATGAACCGGCCCTGACGGTCGTACGTGGTGCGCAGGGCCTTGAGGAATACCGTGCCGAGCGGACGACCGAGCAATTCGGCGTCTTCGGCGTTCAACGGCTCGGCGCCGATCCACTGATCACCGCGTTCGCCGATGTAACCGTAGGCCGCCAGGGTGATAGTCAGCGAGTTATCGATCAGGCCCACACGCGGCAGACTTTCCAGGGTGCCGGTGGCGGGAATCAGTGAGCGTTCAAGGGACACCAGCGTGCCGTCATTGGCGCGGCGGCGACGGTCGAGGGTGATGAATTTGTCGGTGCCGAACCGCGACAGCAGGTCAGGACGACTGACCGCTTCAAGCCGCAGCACTTCGGTGTTGACCAGCGCCCCGCTGTCCGCGAGGGCTTGGGCCCAGCCGCTGCGCTGATCGAGCACCACACCGTCGAAGGTGACGATAGAGCCGACTCCGCTTTGCGTGGCAATGTAGTTGCGCCTCTTCAGTTCGGCCAGGGCTTCACGCAGCGTGCCGCGGCTGACCTTGAATTCTTGAGCCAACTGATGCTCGCCCGGCAACAGAAAGCCGTCCTCCATGAGGCCGCTTTCAATGCGCCGGATGAGCTCATCGACCACCCGTTGTTTCTTGTCAAATCGAACCTGTCTAATCATGTACAAAGTGATAACCGAAACAGGGTCGGGCGGGCAAGGGATATTTTTGGAGGGGCGACGGGAGGTGGGCTTTTGATCAGAAGGGTGTCAGATAAATCCACCCCTCACCCCAACCCTCTCCCCAAGGGGTAGAGGGGGCTGACCGAGGTGTTTGATGGATTTACTGCGACCTGAAAGTCCGAGTCGAACTCCAGACCTGAAAGGCGAAAGCCTGAGTAGAACTTCAGACCTGAAAGGCGAAAGCCTGAGTAGAACTCCAGACCTGAAAGGCGAAAGCCTGAGTCGGGCTCAGGCTTGAAAGGCTTGAAGATCTGCTCCCTTTCCCCCTCGCCCCTCTGGGGAGAGGGTTGGGGTGAGGGGTGGCTCTTGATCTCAGCGTTGTTTTAGACGGTCAATCACGACGGCCAACAGCAGAATCGATCCGCGAATCACATACTGATAAAACGTATCGATGTTCTTCAGGTTCATCGCATTCTCGATGATCGCCAGAATCAACACCCCGGCAATCACATGCCGGATCATGCCGATCCCGCCGCTCAGCGACACCCCGCCCAGCACGCACGCCGAAATCACGGTCAGTTCAAACCCCTGGCCAATCATCGGCTGGCCCGAGGTCATGCGCGACGCCAGGATCACCCCGGCCAATGCGCCGATCAAACCGTGTACGGCGAAGATAATGATCTTGGTCCGGTCCACGTTGACCCCGGCCAGCAACGCCGCTTCCTGGTTACCGCCGATGGCCATGGTGTTGCGCCCGTAGGTGGTGTAGTTCAGCAGCCAGCCGAAAAACAGGAAGCAGACGATGGTGATCAGGATCGGCACCGGCACGCCGAACAACTGGCCGTTACCGAACACGAAGAACTGTTCCTGGGACACGCCCACCGCTTTGCCGTTGGCAAAAATGTACGCCAGGCCCCGCACGATCTGCATGGTCGCCAACGTGGTGATCAACGCATTGACCCGCAACTTGGCGATCACAATCCCGTTGATCAGGCCAACAATTAGCCCCATGAACAGCGCCGCCGCGACACCGAGGAACACACTGTCGGTATCGCGCATCACCACCGCCGCGACCACACCGGCGCAGGCAATCACCGAACCCACAGACAAGTCGAAGTGCCCGGACGCCAGGCAATACAGCATGGTGCACGCGGCGATCCCTGTGGTGGAAATCGCCAGGCCCAGACCGCGCATGTTCAGTGGCGACAGGAAGTTGTCGATCAGCAACGTGCAGGCCACGAAAATGGCGATGGCCGCCAGCAGCATCACCCAGTCATCGAGAAAACGCCGCAGGTCCAGGGGTTTGCGCTGGGTGGGCAGAGCGTTGTTTTGGATGGTCATCATAGTTACCTCTCAGTTCGCCACGCCGTCAGCGCGTTGGCGCGGCAAAGCCAGTTGCAGCAGGTTGGATTCATTGGCCTCGTCGCGGGACAGCTCGCCGCGCATCGCGCCTTCGCACAGCACCAGGATGCGGTCGGAAATGCCCATGACTTCCATCAAGTCGCTGGACACCACGATCACCGCGATACCACTGGCCGCAAGGTTATGGATGATCTGGTAGATCTCGGCTTTCGCGCCGATATCGATGCCGCGGGTCGGTTCGTCGAGCAGCAGGACTTTCATCGGCATCGACAACCAGCGACCGAGAATGGCCTTCTGCTGATTGCCACCAGACAGGTACATGATTTTCTGCGACGCGCTCGGCGTCTTCACTTTCAGCGCAGCGATCTGCTTGTCGGCGTTGCCCTTTTCCCACAGGCCGCGCAACAGACAACCGAAGGTGGAATGGGACTTGCGCGCGCTGATGTTGATGTTCTCGGCAACGCTGGAGAGCGGCATGATGCCCTCCTTCTTGCGGTCCTCGGGGCACAGCAAAACCCCGGCGGCAATCGCATCGCGCGGCGAACGCAGTTTCAGTTCATGGCCGCGCAGCTCCAGGCGTCCGGCGGTGTTGCGGGTCAGGCCGCTGAGCATGCGGAACAGCTCGGTGCGCCCTGCCCCGACCAAACCGAACAGCCCGAGGATTTCGCCTTTGTGCACCTCGAAACTCACCGGCTCACGCAGGCCCGGCCCGAGCAAACCGTCGACTTTCAACGCCACCGCGCCACGCTGACGCGGTCGGTAATCGTAGATGTCCTGGATATCGCGACCGACCATGCACGTCACCAACTGATCGTGAGTCAGTTCGCTCATGTTCTCGAAGGTGCGCACGAAGCGGCCGTCCTTGAACACCGTCACCGCGTTGCAGATGCGGAACACTTCTTCCATGCGATGGGACACGTAGAGCACCACTTTGCCCTCGTCCCGCAGGCGACCGATGATCGCCATCAAGCGATCGATCTCCCGGGCCGAGAGGCTGCTGGTCGGCTCGTCGAACGCAATCACATGGGCGCCACGGGACAACGCCTTGGCGATTTCCACCAATTGCCGCTGGCCGAGGGACAGTCTTCCGACTTTCTCTTGGGGATCGATTTCATCCGCCAAGCCCTTGAGGCAGGCCAATGCTTGCTGGCGCAAGGTACTGCGATTGATCAGGCCGAAACTGGCCGGCAGGTGCCCGAGGAACAGGTTTTCTGCCACGGTCATTTCCGGGACCAGATGCAGTTCCTGGTGAATCACCGCGACGCGGCTGGCGATGCTGTCGGCGGTGGACTTGAAGGCCATCGTCTGCTCGCCGATCTGCAGGTCGCCGCTGCTCGGGATGTACGCGCCGCCGAGGATTTTCAGCAATGTCGATTTGCCGGCGCCGTTCTCGCCCATCAAGGCATGCACCTGCCCCGGATGCGCGACAAAGCTGATGCCGTCCAGCGCCTTCACCCCGGGAAAGGTTTTGCCGATCCCGTTGAAGCGCAAGCTGCCGCCGCGGTGTTCTTGTGTTTGTGTTTGCGCTTGCATAACCACCTCATCACACAGATCAGGCAGCCCCGTCGCCAGGGCCGCCGATGAAATCAACCGGCCTTCAGTTCCACAGGCCGATCTTTTCCAGTTCCTGCTTGAAGTTCTCGCGAGTGATCAGCGTCACGTCGTCCATGGCGGTGTATTTCGGCGGTTCTTTGCCGGTGGTGACCCACTCGTACATCATCGCCGCGGTGTTGTAGCCCTCGATATGCGGGCTTGGCAGCATCGAGCCGAAGAAGCCGCTGTTAGGCTTTTTCAGTTCGCCAATGGCGTCGGTGCCGTTGATACCGATGCCGATCACGTTGGCCGCAGTAAACCCGGCGCTTTCGGTGGCGCGCACGCCGCCCAGCACGGTGTTGTCGTTCATGCCGCCGATGATCAGGTTTTTCGCGCCGCTCGGCAGTTTCACCAGGGCCGAGTTGGTGGCGTCCATGCTGCCCGGTACGTCGAGGGTTTTCTGCGCGGTGAAGAGGATGTGGTCTTTAGGGAAACCGGCATCTTCCAGAGCCTTGGCCGAACCGTCGGTGCGTTTCTTGCCGGTGTCGAGTTCGTTGAAGGTGTTGATGACGGCGTAAGTTTCTTTCCAGTCCCAACCGCGTTTTTTCGCTTCGGTGGCCATGGCAGTGCCTTGTTTCTGGCCGACTTCAAACGCGGCCATGCCGAGGTACGGCACGTCTTCCATGAATTTGCCGTTGGCATCGACAAAACGGTCATCGACCGCAATCACTTTCAAACCATTGGCCTTGGCTTTGGCGACGATGGCTGGGCCGAGTCCGACGTCCGGCGGGCAGATCACGAAGCCCTTGGCGCCGTTGGCGGCCAGGCTGTCGATGGCGGAAAGGGTTTTCTCGCCGTCAGGCACGGCGATCTTGATCACGGTGAAGCCTTTGTCCTTGCCGGCCTTTTCGGCGAAGGCCCATTCGGTCTGGAACCAGGGCTCTTCCGCCTGCTTGACCAGAAAACCGATTTTCACTTGCTCGGCCGCCAGCAGCGAACTGCTCAGGCTGACCGCCGTGACCGCCAAAGCGGCACAGCACAGGGAACGGATCCCAGGACGACGATTCATAAGCTGACTCCTTGTTATTTTTTTTGAGCGTTATTTTGAAAGCCGATGCAGCGGTCAAGCGTGTAGCCAAAAGTCATATCGTATGATGATTGGATTCCAGGCGGAGTTCCGCGTCTGAAATCCCATTTGCTCAGTCGTGGTACATGACCGAGCGCCCACCATCGATGGTGATGCATGACGCATTGATGAACGGCGCTTCATCACTGGCCAGAAAAACCGCAGTCATCGCCACTTCCATCGGCTGGCCGATGCGACGCGGCGGATGCAGATCAAAAGCCCGCTGACGTTCGGCCTGGGGGTCGGCAAAACCGTTCCAGTAATCGACGTTCAGTTGGGTTTCGATGTAGCCCGGCGCGATGGCGTTTACGCGAATGCCCTTCGCTGCGTACTCGATGCCGAGGGCGCGGGTCAGGCCGAGCAAGCCGTGCTTGGCCACCGGGTACGGGAAGCAGCCAGGAATAATGTGGGAAGAATGGGTCGAGGCGATGTTGATGATGCTGCCGATGCCCTGCTCGATCATCTGCGGCAACACGGCTTTGCAACCGAACCAAGCGCCGTCCAGATCGATGGCGAAGCAGCGGCGCCAGTCTTCCTCGGTCATTTCCAGCGGATCGCGGAACACGTTGACCCCGGCGCAGTTGACCAACACATCGATGCGGCCGTGGCGTTCGACGGCCAATTTGGCCATGGCGTGCAGGTCTTGCTGGTTGGACACGTCAGCCTTGATCGCTTGCACGTCAAAACCTTTGTCCCGCCAATGGGCCGCGACTTTCTCGACTTTTTCGCCCTGGATGTCGCTGATGATCAGCCTGGCTTGCTGGCAGGCAAACGTCGCAACGATGGCTTCGCCGATGCCTTGAGCCGCGCCGGTGAGCAGCACGACTTTGTTTTTCAGTCGTTCGCCCTTCGGCGGCTCGGGCACGGGCGGCAGGGAAAGAGGCTCAGCCATGAATCCCAGCTCCCTTTTTCAGGCACGACAAAAACCGGGCATCTGTCGATGTCCGGTTGAAAAACTGTTTAGAAAATCCCTGCATCACTTCACCTGTTTTGTTTTTTTAAGTGTGAGTGCGTGTAACCAATGGAGCCGACTATAAACCCGACCGCCAAATAATCTCAATATATAATTTTACATCCCATATTTTGGGATTTATCCAGCAAACCTCGTACAGATTTTTCCGGGCACATCGACCCGAATCGACAGCACTGCGCCGTCCAGTGGATGGTTGAGCGGGCTCGCGGCGCTGGTGATGTACAGGGTTTGCAAGTCTTCGCCTCCGAATACGCAACTGGTGGGGCGGCTGACCGGTAATTCAATCACTCGATCAACCTGCCCTTCCGGACTGAGCCGAAGCAGGCAACTGCCGTCCCATCGGGCGTTCCACAGATAGCCCTGGGCATCCATCGCCGAACCATCGGGACCGCCCCGTTCGTGGGGGCCGAACCAGACCTGGGCCGGGTCGAGGCTGCCGTCGGTGCGGATGAAGTGCTGATAGAGCGTGCGGTCGAGGCTGTCGGCGAAGTACAGGCGGGTCGAGTCATCACTCCACAACAGGGTGTTGGGAATACCCAATCCGCGCAGCAGCGGCGTGACCCGGGCATCGCGATCAATGCGGAACAGGCCACCGGAGCGACGCACGATCGGCAAGTCTTCGCCGTTCTCGCCGATGTTGTTCTGCATGGTGCCGAGCCAGAGCCGGCCTTGCGCATCGCAACGGGCTTCGTTGGGGCGATTGCCCGGTTGCGGATCGGCGACGCAGAGCAAGGTCAGGCGCGGTTCCAGGCCGGGGGAATCCAGATCCAGCCGATAGACGCCGCTGCTCATCGCCACCAACGCATCACCGCTTTCGCAGGGAATGAAGGCGGACACGTGTTCCGGCATCTGCCAGATCTGCACGTTGTTGCCGATCAGTCGCAGCGCCTGTTTGCCGGCGATGTCGACCCAGTAGAGTGCCTGGGTCGGCGCATCCCAGAAGGGGCCTTCACCGAGCTGGGCGCGGTGTTCGGTAACGGCAGTCCACGTCATGAAACCTCCTTCTTTATTGCTTTTATGTGGGAGCGGGCTTGCTCGCGAAAGCGGTGAGTCAGTCAACATAATCTTTGAATGCTAAATCGCTTTCGCGAGCAAGCCCGCTCCCACAGGGAATGTGTGTGGTCAGCTGGCTTTTTTGTCGGCCATGACTTGCGGGTAGAAACGCTTGATGGCCAGGTCGGCGTTGTCGATCAGGGTCATGCAGGCCCACACACCCCGCGCGGCATCCCGGGCAGCGATGGCGTCGGCCATGTCTTTGTGGATCGGTAGCGTGCGGCGGAGTTCATCCGGGTCGGCGGCGGAGACTTCGAACGACACCGCCAGCAGCGCGCCGAGGGCCGGGACCATTTGCTCGATGAATTGATTGTGGCTGGCGGCGAGGATGCATTCGTGGAAGAACTGGTCGGCGCGGTTGTAATCGATGCCGCTGTCCACGGCGCGCTCCAGTGCGTTGTAGGCCTGGAGGATCGCTTGCACCTGGTCGACAGTGGCGCGTTCGCAGGCCCAGCGCACGGCCATGGGTTCGATGGTGCGGCGCAGGTCAAGCAAGTCGTCAACGAAGTTTTCCGGCAGGCCGCTACGGGACAGCCAACCGACGACTTGCGGATCAAACAGGTTCCAGCGCTTTATCGGCAGAACTCGTGTCCCGACCTTCGGCCCGACTTCGAGCATGCCTTTGGCGACCAGGGTTTTGATGGCTTCGCGAATTACCGTGCGACTGACCCCGAGCTGCTGGCCCAGGTCGGCTTCAACCTTGATGGTTTCGCCGGGCTTCACCTGGCCGGCGGCAATCCAGCCACCGAGCCAATCGACCGTCGACGCATGAAAACTGCTGGACATGAAAACCTCGAAGCTGGGACGGCGAAAAGCCGTTCGCGATGGAGGCCCACGCTAATCATCATACGATTGGGTGTCAATTCGAATTTCGCGCGACACACACAAAACCAATGTGGGAGCGGGCTTGCTCGCGAAGGCGGTGTGTCAAACAACATCTCCGTCGCCTGACACGCCCTCTTCGCGAGCAAGCCCGCTCCCACATTTGGATTTGCTTAGGGCTCGAGACCGATGGGGAAGAACACCCCGCCACTCCACACACCCAACCAGCGCTGCCCGTCGATCTCACGACTGACCGCCAGTTCCACCAACTGGTAGAACACATTGCGATGGATCAGCGCTTCAAGGTTGGTCCGTACGTGCACATACGGCGCAGGTTCCTGGGTCACCGGATCAATTACCACGCGGATAGGGTGTTCAGCGCCCGCCTCCGCTGTCTCTTCGACGTTGGTGGTGAAGCGCAGCAGTTGAGCTTCGCCCTCGCCTTCGACATCCACGGCAATCGCCACGAACGGCGCGTCATCGACCTTGATCCCGACTTTCTCGACCGGGGTGATCAGGAAGTATTCATCGCCGTCGCGGCGGATGATGGTGGAGAACAGCTTGACCATCGGTTTGCGCCCGATCGGCGTGCCCAGGTAATACCAGGTGCCGTCCCGGGCGATGCGCATGTCGATGTCGCCGCAGAAGTCGGGGTTCCACAAATGGACCGGTGGCAAGCCTTTGGTCTTGGGGATTTGCCCCAGCAGGTCGTTGGCTTTTTGCGGGCCACTCATGGCGATCTCCTTTGAATTACTGGTCGCTGAGCCCCAACAGGCTACGAGCGTATTGCTCCAGCGGCGGGCCCAGCAGGTCTTCTGGCTTGGTGTCGTGGAACGTCAGTAAACCGCCACGACTCTTGATCCGTGCAGTATCGATCAAATACTGGGTGCTGGTCTCGATCAACATGATCTGAATCACGCCGCTGTCGATTCCGAGGCGATCCACGGCTTCCTGGTCGAGCCATTCGTCCGAGTTGCCGATGCGGTCGTCAGCCTTGGCAAACCGTGTGTAGAGCAGGTAATGCGCACCGGCGGCCCGGGCTTCGCCCATGGCGGCATCGAGGCCTTCCGGCGCACGCGCGCGGCGGACCATCGGGAAGTATTCGATAAAGCCGTCGAAGGCCTCTTCCGCCACCACGTTCGGTCGCGGATAAGCACTGCCCGGCGGCGCGAAGGCACCCTGGGCGATGTAGATAAAGGAGTCCGGCTGAATGCGGAAGTTGTTCACGCGCTGACTGTTGCTGTGATCCAGCAGCCCCGCGTCGCTCATGTGGTAGCGAACACCTTCGCCCATGTCGCTGACATTCATGCAGCCACCAAGCGCCAAAACGGCCAGCAGCAAAACCAGGCTACGCATCCTACCCTCCAGAAGCCGGTGACGGAAAACCGGCGAATGGGCGTTGGATGCAGCTTCCGCGCCAGCTCAGGAACATCAGTGTTTTATAGATCGCTTTCGCGAGCAGGCTCGCTCCCACAGGGGAATGCATTTCATCTGTGGGAGCGAGCCTGCTCGCGAATGAGGGTGTATCAGCCGCCGATAATTTTCATGATGGTCGCCCCGCCGGAGAACGCCACTTCCTGCTTGTCTCCCAACGCTTTCACCAGCAATCGCTGCAACGCCGGCAGCGCCTGATGACGCGGTTTGTCCAGCAAGTCGCCGACATAGTGGCGATTGCTCGACGACAGGCAGCCATGCAGCCAGCCCGTGGACGACAGCCGCAACCGCGAGCAGGTCCGGCAGAACGGCACGCTTTCGTTGGCGATCACCCCGAAGTAGCCCTGCCCCGGGATCTCGTAGCGCACCGCCGTGGCATCCACCGGCGCGTTGGCTTGCAGGTATTCGTAACGATCGCCGATCAGGCTCAGCAATTGCTGAAGGCTGACGAACTGTTGCAGGAAGGCGTTGTTGTCGCTGGCCAGGTGGCCCATGCGCATCAGCTCGATAAAACGCAGCTCATAGCCGCGTTCCAGGCAGTAATCGAGCAGCGGCATCACCTGATCCAGGTTCTGCCCACGCAACGGCACCATGTTGACCTTGATCTTGATCCCGGCTGCCGACGCCTGGTCCATGCCGTCGAGCACCGTCGCCAGATCACCACCGCGAGCAATGCTGCGGAACGCGCTGGCGTCCAGGGTATCGAGGGAAACGTTGATGCGCCGGATGCCGGCATCCAACAGCAGCGGCAGTTTTTTCGCCAGCAACTGGCCATTGGTGGTCAGGCTGATGTCTTCGAGCCCCATCTGACCGACGGCGGTCATGAAGGCTTCGAGTTTGGGACTGACCAGCGGCTCGCCGCCGGTGATGCGCAACCGTTCGATGCCCGCGGCTTCGATCAGATACGCCACGCCGCGCGCCATGGCCTCGGCCGACAGTTCATCCTGCGCAGCGACCAGCCGCTTGCCGTTCGGCACGCAGTAGGTACACGCGTAATTGCAGGCTGAGGTCAGGCTGATCCGCAAATTGCGAAAACGCCTGCCTTGACGGTCAACGATCATGGATCACTCCGGCAGAAGAAGTTTCGGGACCGCTAAAACTTGACTCACAAATCAAGTTTTAGCAATACCTAAGCCTGAGTATATTCCTGCGGTACTGCGCCATGTAGCTAAATAATGGCGCAATCAGCCAGCTGAATGGCTCAGCTGCTCGGCGTGTCGGTGTCGCGCTTGCGCTTGTTGCCCATGCGTACGCCAATGTCCATCAGGAACTGGAAGAAACCTTCCTGATCTTCCAGCACATTGCTCCAGAACGGCGAGTGATACAGCGCCACGGCGCCATGCACCAGCGCCCAGGACGCGCAGTAATGGAAGTACGGCGGCACGTCTTCGAGCTTGCCTTCGCTGATCCGGCCCTTGATCAGCAGAGTCAGGCGTTCGAAGTTCGAGGCACGGATCTTGTGCAGCTCCTCGACCATCTCCGGCACCTGGTTGCCCTTGACCACCTTTTCTTCCAGGCGATCGAACAAGCGGTAGCGTTGTGGATCGCGCATGCGGAATTCGAAGTAGGCCCGGGACAGGGCTTCCTTGTCCTTGTCGACATCGGCGGAATGCAACAGCTCGTTCAAATCGCGCTCGTAGTCGAGCATCAGGCGCAGATAAATCTCGGCCTTGGATTTGAAGTGCTTGTAGATCGTGCCTTTGCCGATACCGACGGCATCAGCAATCATCTCGACGGTGACACTGTCTTCACCTTGGTCGAGGAACAGCTTGAGCGCGGTATCGAGAATTTCTTGCTCGCGGCGACGAAACTCACGGACCTTACGAGGTTCTTTATGCATAAGAAAAGGTCTGTAGGGGTCAAAATTCGAAGCCGCGTATTATGCCTAACTTGCGCAAAAATGCACGGATCATCCGAGCATATCTGTGTTTCTTGATGATTTCACGCAAGGTCGCCGGTTGATGAGAACTCTTCCGAAGCGGGCGTATTCCAAAATTGTTTAAAAACCGGGGCGGCTAAACTGGCGTCGACGCGATACTGATCAATACTTGAACTGTCGGCGAGGCATCTCCCCCAAGTGCCGCGTCGATATAGGTACCAACGGACCGCGTACCTTTGTTTTACTCCTAATGGTCTTAACCCGGATTCACCCCCCAGAACCCGGGTTTTTTTTGCCTGCGATTTCACCCCGTAGGAGCGGGCTTGCTCGCGAAGGCGGTGCTGAATCCTAAGCTGATTTCACATGTGCCAACGGAAACAGCCGCTTGAAATTCTCAGTGGTCTGCTCGGCAAATCGCTCATAGGACTCACCCCGCAGCATCGCCAGGAACTCTGCCACTTCCCGCACATATTGCGGCAGGTTCGGTTTGCCGCGATAAGGGATCGGCGCCAGGTACGGCGAATCGGTTTCCACCAGCAAACGGTCGGCCGGCACTTTGCTCGCCACATCGCGCAACGCATCGGCATTGCGGAACGTGACAATTCCGGACAGGGAAATGTAATAACCCATGTCCAGGGCAGCTTTGGCCATGTCCCAGTCTTCGGTGAAGCAATGCAGCACACCGGCCTGGGGCAACGCGGCTTCGCGCAACAGGTTCAAGGTATCGGCGCGAGCGCCACGGGTGTGGATGATCACCGGTTTGCCGGTCTGTTGGGCGGCTTGCAGGTGCAGACGGAAAGATTCCTGCTGCAACTCCGCCGCTTCCGGCTCGTAGTGATAATCGAGGCCGGTTTCACCAATCGCCACCACTCGTGGGTGATTCAGTTCCTGCAACAACCAATCCAGCGCAGGCGCGGCACCGGGTTGCACATCCAGCGGATGCACGCCGACCGAACAATCGACGTCGTCATAACGCTCGGCCAGGGCTTTGACATCGGCGGCGTTGTCGACGCTGACGCCGATGCACAGAAAGTGCCCGACCCCGCGCGCACGGGCCGCATCGAGGGCGGCATCCAGGGAACCGTCATGGGCGGCAAGGTCGAGGCGATCAAGGTGGCAATGGGAATCTACGAGCATAAAAAGGGCTGCAACTTACATCGTATGAGTGGGACGGTCGGATTTCAGGGCTCCGGCCAGGTGGGTTTCGATTCGACTGCGAGCGGTATTGTCACCATCGTTGAACTGCACGCCAACCCCGGCGGCCCGGTTGCCCTGGGCACCTTTGGGGGTGATCCACGCGACTTTGCCGGCGACCGGAATCTTTTCCGCCTCGTCCATCAAGTTCAGCAACATGAACACCTCGTCGCCCAACTTGTAGCTTTTGTTGGTCGGGATGAACAGGCCGCCGTTCTTGATGAATGGCATGTAGGCCGCGTACAGCACGGACTTGTCCTTGATGGTCAGGGACAAAATGCCGTTGCGCGGCCCGGTGTTGACGGGATCATTCATGCTGACCTCCACGGCTGATGCTCAGAGTCTAGTCACTTCTGGCCCGGCAAAGACACCCATTGCACCAGCAACGCTTCAAGCAGCAGCGCCGGATTGAGGTTGGCCTTGCTCATCACCTTCTGACGTTGGGCGAGGATCCAGTCCTGGATATTGAGGACTTTGTCCTGCCCGGACTTCTGCGCCAGGTATTGAATGACCTTGCGCATGTCCATCAGGCCCAGACCTTCTTCATCCTGGGTCAACTGATAGCGCAGGATCAGGCTCGACCAGTCGCAGAACCAATCGAACAGCAGCAATTGCGGAATGCTTTTCCATTCTTCGGCCAGTTGCGTCGGCGACTTCTGCTGTTTGAGCAGTTGCTTCACGCCTTCAACCACCAGCACCCGCTGTTCGCGTACGCCCTGGTTCTGCAATTTGACCGCAGCCAATGGCGAACCAGCAGCCAACGTCAGCAACTCGATGCGTTCTTCCTGCGAGCAATCCGGCAAAGCCGTCGCCAACCACGCCAGGCTCATCGCTTCACTCGGCAGCGGACAGGCCTGCTGCTGGCAGCGGCTCTTGATCGTCGGTAGCAAACGACTAGTCTGGTGACTGACCAACAGCAACACGGTGTCGCCGGACGGTTCTTCAAGGCTTTTGAGCAAGGCGTTGGCGGCGTTGACGTTCATCGACTCGACCGGCTCGATCAGCACCACTTTGCGCCCACCCATCTGCGCGGTCTGGACCACGAAGCTGACCAGATCCCGCACTTGGTCGACCTTGATCGCCTTGTCCGCCTCTTCCGGCTCCAGGATGTAGTTGTCGGGGTGACTGCCTGCCTTGAGCAACAGACAGGATTTGCACTCACCGCAGGCGTCCTGGGCAGTCGGGCGCTGACACAGTAGATGCGCCATCAACCGCTCGGCCAGGGCGCGCTTGCCGATCCCGGCCGGGCCATGCAGCAGATAGGCGTGGGCGTGCTGTTTACGGCCCGCCAGTTGCTGCCAGAGCTCGTCCTGCCATGGATAGGCCTCAGCCACGGGTCAGCTCCAGCAAACGCGGAAGCAACGCATCCAGGGACTGCTGGACCTGCGGCAGCGGCTGGGCGGCATCCACCAACACATAACGGGCAGGATCGGCTTCAGCGCGCTTCAGAAAGGCACTGCGCACCGCGTCGAAAAAGGTTCGGCCTTCAAGCTCGAAACGATCCAGCCGACCGCGGGCACTGGCGCGGGCCAGGCCGACTTCCACCGGCAGATCGAAAATCAGTGTCAGGTCCGGGCGCAAGTCGCCCTGGACGAAGGTTTCCAAGGTCGCGATGCGCTCCAGCGACAAACCGCGACCGCCGCCCTGATAGGCGTAGGTCGAATCGGTGAAGCGGTCGCACAACACCACCGCGCCACGGGCCAGCGCCGGACGGATCACCTCGGCCAGATGCTGGGCGCGAGCAGCGAACACCAGGAGCAGCTCGGTGTCGGGGTTCATGACTTCGTCCACCGGGGCCAGCAGCACTTCGCGAATGCGCTCGGCCAACGGCGTGCCGCCCGGCTCGCGGGTCAGCAGCACTTCGATACCGGCGGCGCGCAGGCGCTCGGCCAGGTATTCGCGGTTGGTGCTCTTGCCAGCGCCTTCAGGGCCTTCCAGGGTAATAAACAAGCCAGTCACAGGCAGTCCTTAATCAGAGTCATTGCGGGCTTTGCGGTGCCGGTGCCGGCGCATCCGGTTCTGGCGCGGAATCTTGCGCCGGCACTGGTGGTACGGCTTCAGGTGCAGGCGTCGGCTCAGGTGCGGGGGCAGGATCTTGCGCCGGCACTTGCGGCACCGCTTCCGGAGCGGTATCGGGTGACGCCGCAGGAATCGGCGTCTCAGCTTCCGGCGTCACCGGGGCGTTAGCCGGTGCCGGGCTCGATCGGTAATCGGCACGGCGCTTGAGCTGGAACTCGCGCACCGCCGAGTTATGGGCATCCAGGTCGTCGGAGAACACATGGCTGCCGTCGCCGCGAGCGACAAAATACAGACTGTTGCCGGCCACCGGGTTCAGCGCCGCATGGATCGCTTCACGACCGACCATCGCAATCGGCGTCGGCGGCAGTCCGGAGATCATGTAGGTGTTGTACGGCGTCGCTTCCTTGAGATGGGCGCGGGTCAACTTGCCGTTGTAGCGATCACCCAGACCGTAGATCACTGTCGGATCGGTCTGCAGCATCATGCCCATCGCCATGCGTCGCACAAAGACGCCGGCAATCTGCCCGCGTTCTTGCGGCACGCCGGTTTCCTTCTCCACCAGCGAGGCCATGATCAGCGCCTGATAGGGTTCGGTGTACGGTGCATCAGCCGCGCGTTTTTCCCATTCCTTGGCGAGCACTTCATCGAGGCGCTCATAAGCTTTTTTCAGCAGCTCGGCGTCGGTCATGCCACGCACGAAGCTGTAGGTGTCCGGGAAGAAGCGGCCCTCAGGGAAAATCCCGCTGTGGCCAAGCTTGTCCATCACCTGCGTGTCGCTCAGGCCGGTCAGGGTTTGCTTGAGCTTGTCATCCTTGGCCAGTGCCGCGCGGACCTGGTGGAAATTCCAGCCTTCGACCAGCGTCACGCTGTACTGCACCACTTCGCCACGCTTCCACAGGTCGATCAGACCGTCGACGGTCATCCCCGGCAGCATGCGGTATTCGCCGCTATGGATCGGTGTGGCGGAAAGGTTGAAGCGCCAATAGACGCGCAACCAGAAGGCATCCTTGATGACGCCATCGGCTTCGAGTCGATAGAAAGTGCGGGTCGGTGTCGTGCCCTTTGGCACTTCGAGCAGTTCTTCCTGGGTGATATTCAGCGGCTGTTCCAGCGCCGAATGAATTTTCCAGGCCGAAGCGGCTGACAACAGCCCTGCCAGAACCAGTCCGGTTTCCAGCAGTAGCAAGAGTTTACGTCTCACGTATCAAGCATCCAGTAGCGCACGGGCAATGGTTTGGAGTTTACGGGTGAGCGGGCCAACCGACCAGCTCAGTGCGGCATAGGCGCGCACCGGCCAAACGCCATACACGCTGTTGCAGACGAAAACCTCATCGGCCCATTGCAGCTGATCTAGGCTGATGTCGGTGATTTGCGTGGGGATTCCCAATGACTCAGCCTGAAACAATAATTCGGCACGCATCACGCCGGCCACGCCGCAGCGCTTGAGATCAGCGGTGATCAGTACACCCTCGCGCACCAGGAACAGGTTGCTGAAGACACCTTCGATCACGCGACCGACCTGATCGAGCATCAAGCCTTCGGCATGTTCGGTGTCTTGCCATTCGGCACGGGCGATCACTTGCTCGAGACGGTTCAGGTGTTTGAGCCCGGCGAGCAACGGTTGTTTGGACAGTCGTGTGGTGCAGGGAAATAATCGAACGCCCTGCTCTGCATGGACCGCAGGATAAGCTGCAGGCGGATTGCCTTGTAGAATGCGTCGGGCCTGGGCCGAAGGGTCTGGAGCATAACCGCGCAGGCTGTCGCCTCGGGTGAGGATGAGCTTGAGCACGCCCTCGCCCAGTGCAGCGGCGTAGGCCAGCATCTCGCTGCGGACCAGTTCCTGATCAGCAGTGATCGCCAGGCGTGAACAACCCTGTGCCAGACGCGACAGATGCCGGTCCAGCAACAACGGTTGCCCGCCTCGCACAGCAATGGTCTCGAACAGACCATCGCCGTAAGCCAGGCCGCGATCCTTCAGCGACAGAGCGTCAGCCGGCTGACCGTCGACCCAGCTGTCCATCAGTCAGCGAACCGGCGGAACACCAGCGAGCCGTTGGTCCCGCCAAACCCGAAGGAGTTGGACAGCACCACATCGATATCCATGTTGCGCGCGGTGTGCGGCACGAAGTCGAGGTCGCAGCCTTCGTCCGGCTCATCGAGGTTGATGGTCGGCGGTGCCACCTGGCTGTTGATCGCCAGCACACTGAAGATCGCCTCGACCGCGCCCGCCGCACCCAACAGGTGACCGGTCATGGATTTGGTCGAACTGACCGCCAGTTTGTAGGCGTGATCGCCGAACACCGACTTGATCGCACAGGCTTCGGCGAGGTCGCCGGCCGAGGTCGACGTGCCGTGGGCGTTGATGTACTGGACCTGATCGCTATTGATCTTGGCATCGCGCAGGGCGTTGGTGATGCAACGCGCAGCGCCTGCACCGTCAGCCGGTGGCGAGGTCATGTGGAACGCATCGCCACTGGTGCCAAAGCCGATCAGCTCGGCGTAGATGGTGGCGCCACGGGCCTTGGCGTGCTCCAGCTCTTCGAGCACCAGCGCACCGGCGCCATCGGACAGGACAAAGCCATCACGGCCCTTGTCCCATGGACGGCTGGCGCGGGTCGGCTCGTCGTTGCGGGTCGACAGCGCGCGGGAAGCACCAAAGCCACCCATGCCCAGGCCGCAAGCGGCCATCTCGGCGCCGCCGGCAATCATCACGTCGGCTTCGTCGTACATGATGTTGCGGGCCGCCATGCCGATGCAGTGCGTACCGGTGGTACATGCAGTGGCGATGGCGTAGTTAGGTCCCTGTGCACCCAGGTGGATGGACAGGAAACCGGAAATCATATTGATGATCGAGCCAGGCACGAAGAACGGTGAAATTCGACGAGGGCCGGAATCATGCAGCGTGCGGCTGGTTTCTTCGATATTGGTCAGACCGCCAATACCCGAACCCATGGCCACGCCGATGCGCTCACGGTTGGCGTCAGTGACTTCCAGACCGGAGTTGCGCACAGCCTGAAACCCTGCGGCCAGACCGTATTGAATGAACAGATCGAGCTTGCGAGCTTCCTTGACCGACAGGTATTCCTCGACATTGAAGCCCTTTACCGAGCCGCCAAAACGGGTGGAATAGGCAGAAAGGTCGGTGTGTTCGATCAGACCAATGCC
>NZ_JBIWEL010000030.1:0-39099 GCF_044762525.1 Pseudomonas sp. NPDC096950
CCTCGGTGCTACCGAAGAACAGCTGGACTTCAAAGTCGTCTACGCCTCGGCCCTGAACGGCATTGCCGGTCTGGAACACACCGACATGGCTGAAGACATGACCCCGCTGTACCAGTCGATCGTCGACAACGTACCTGCGCCGAAAGTCGACCGCGATGGTCCGTTCCAGATGCAAATCTCGGCTCTGGACTACAACAGCTTCCTGGGTGTTATCGGCGTTGGCCGTATCGCTCGTGGCCGCATCAAGCCGAACACCCCGGTTGTCGCTATCGACGCCGACGGCAAGAAGCGTACCGGTCGTATCCTGAAGCTGATGGGTCACCACGGTCTGCACCGTATCGACGTTGAAGAAGCAGCTGCCGGCGACATCGTCTGCATCAGCGGCTTCGACCAGCTGTTCATCTCCGACACTCTGTGCGACCCACTGAACGTCGAAGCGATGAAGCCGCTGACCGTTGACGAACCAACCGTTTCCATGACCTTCCAGGTAAACGACTCGCCTTTCTGCGGTAAAGAAGGCAAGTTCGTGACGTCCCGTAACATCAAGGAACGTCTGGACAAAGAACTGCTCTACAACGTTGCCCTGCGCGTTGAAGAAGGCGACACCGCCGACAAGTTCAAAGTCTCCGGCCGTGGTGAGCTGCACCTCTCGGTACTGATCGAAACCATGCGTCGCGAAGGCTTCGAAATGGGTGTTGGTCGTCCAGAAGTGATCATCCGCATGGTTGACGGCGTCAAGCACGAACCGTACGAAAACGTGACCATCGACCTGCCGGAAGAATCCCAAGGTTCGATCATGGAACAGATCGGTATCCGTAAAGGCGACCTGACCAACATGGTTCCGGATGGCAAGGGCCGTGTGCGCCTTGAGTACAACATCCCGGCTCGTGGCTTGATCGGTTTCCGTAACGAGTTCCTGACCCTGACCTCCGGTGCAGGCATCCTGACCTCGATCTTCGACCGTTACGACGTGATGAAGTCCGGCGACATGTCCGGCCGTCAGAACGGCGTGCTGGTTTCGGTTGCTACCGGTAAGGCTCTGACTTACTCGCTGGAAACCCTGCAAGCTCGCGGCAAACTGTTCCTCGGTCACGGTGAAGACGTGTACGAAGGTCAAATCGTCGGCATCAACAGCCGCGACAACGACCTGGGCGTCAACCCAACCAAAGGCAAGAAGCTCGACAACATGCGTGCCTCGGGTAAAGACGAAACCATCGCTCTGGTTCCGCCTATCCGTTTCACCCTGGAACAAGCTCTGGAATTCGTTCAAGAAGACGAATTGTGCGAAGTCACTCCTAAGTCCATCCGTCTTCGTAAGAAGATCCTGGGCGAAAGCGAGCGTACCCGCGCTGCCAAGAAGTCCGGTAACTGAGTTATTTAGTTAGCTGACAAAAAAACGCCCCCGACCGCAAGGTCGGGGGCGTTTTTGTTTGTCTGGGGTTTGTGTGGTGTTTGTGCCGGCCCCTTCGCGAGCAAGCCCGCTCCCACAGGAGATCTTTGGCGGACACATCATTTGTGTACGACACCAATCCAATGTGGGAGCGGGCTTGCTCGCGAAAGCGTTATGTCAGTCGCGGAGGAGCTCAGCGAAGGTTAAAACTTCTCGAGGGTGCGGCGACTGGCGCTGGTCTCACGCACCACTTCTTTGGGCTTGTAAGCGCAATACCCCGGCCGCGGACCGATTTTCGGGTGGTTGCGGCAAGTATCCGGGCGCTTTTCATAAATAGTGCACAGACGGCTCTTACGATCCAGGTACAGGCAATCGTTGTTGCTCATGCGCTGAAGGGTGAAGATCTCGGTCTTCTGGCTGTAACGCTCGACGATCCCTTCCTTTTGCAGGCGCTTGGCGATGTTTTTCGCCGGTTCACCGCGCTCGAACTCGTCGACGATGCCGATGCGGATCAGATCCTTGATCTTGACCTCGACCGGCAAGGTGCAGCAGCTCGACACGCAGGAACCGCACATCGGGGCTGAATATTTGGCCCAGGTATCGAGGCGGTCGATCTCCGCGGCGGCGATCAGGTTGGACTTCATCATCGGTTGTTACCAGCGTGTGCATCAGGGCGCGCGATCATACCGGGACTGGTGGATTTTTGAACAACCTTTCGCCAGTTTTTTTCCGGATCGCCCAATAATTGCCGTTAATCCGGCACGGCCCCTGCATTGATTCAGGTACATGACAATGTAATGCCGGCCTATCTCGCACTATCAGGAAAAACTGCCGAACCAGAGCCCATACCGCCTGTCAGACCGTCTAGGCTCAGACAACTCAAAGCTCGCTCGAGGTCCTATCGATGACTCAAGAACCACTTGTTCGCGAAGCAGAGGTGGCCGCATTCCGCGACGCCGTCTTGACCAAACTCACCTACGCGGTGGGCAAAGACCCGGATCACGCCTTCGACCACGACTGGTTCGAAGCCATTGCGCTGGCAGCGCGCGACCACATGGTCGAGCACTGGATGGACCACACGCGGCAGATCTACCGCAAAGGCCAGAAACGGGTTTACTACCTCTCCCTGGAATTTCTCATCGGCCGCTTGCTCTACGACAGCCTGAGCAACCTTGGCCTGCTCGACGTCGCCCGTGAAGCGTTGACCGAACTCGGTGTCGACCTGGAACGCATCCGCCTGCTGGAGCCTGATGCGGCTCTGGGCAACGGCGGCCTCGGTCGCTTGGCCGCGTGCTTCATGGAAAGCATGTCGACCCTCGGCATCGCCGGCCATGGCTACGGCATTCGTTATGAACACGGCTTGTTCCGCCAGGCCATTGTCGATGGCTGGCAGCAGGAGCAGACGGAACACTGGCTGGATTTCGGTAACCCGTGGGAGTTCGAACGGCCAGAGGTCGTCTATCCGATCGGCTTTGGCGGCAGCGTCGAAACCGTCACCGACGAGGCCGGCAAATCGCGGCAAGTCTGGTCCCCGGCAGAAACCGTCCGTGCCATTGCCTACGACACCCCGGTGGTCGGCTGGCGCGGTGCGAGCGTCAACACCTTGCGCTTGTGGCGTGCCCGCGCCGTCGAAGATTTGCACCTGGAACGCTTCAACGCCGGTGACCACTTGGGCGCTGTGGCCGAAGTGGCTCGGGCCGAAAGTATTTCCCGCGTCCTGTACCCGGCGGACAGCACCGAAGCCGGCCAGGAATTGCGTCTGCGTCAGGAATACTTCTTCGTTGCCGCGTCCCTGCAGGATTTGCTGCGTCGCCATCGCAACATGCACACCTCGGTGTTGACCCTGGGCGACCACGCGGCGATCCAGCTCAACGACACTCACCCATCGATCGCCGTAGCCGAGCTGATGCGTCAACTGGTCGACGTCTACGATGTTGCGTGGGATGCCGCGTGGCAGGTCACAGTAGATACGCTGTCGTACACCAACCACACGCTGCTGCCGGAAGCCCTGGAAACCTGGCCGGTCGGTTTGATGGAACGCATGCTGCCACGGCACATGCAGATCATTTACCTGATCAACGCCCAACACATCGACTCGCTGCGGGCCAAAGGCATTCACGACTTCGACGTGCTGCGCGCCGTCTCGCTGATCGAAGAAGACAACGGCCGCCGCGTGCGCATGGGTAATCTGGCGTTCCTCGGTTCCCACAGCGTCAACGGTGTGTCGGCGCTGCACACGCAACTGATGCGCAAAACCGTGTTCTCCGAACTGCACAAGCTTTACCCGGAGCGGATCAACAACAAAACCAACGGCATCACTTTCCGCCGCTGGCTCTACCAGGCCAACCCCGAACTCACGTCCATGCTGGTCGATGCCCTTGGGCCGGATTTGCTGGATAACCCAGAAGAGCGCTTGCTCGACCTGGAACCGTTCGCCGAGAAGACCGCTTTCCGCAAGGCCTTCGCTGATCAACGTCTGCACAGCAAGAAAGCCCTGGCGTACTTGATTCATGAGCGGCTGGGCATCGCGGTCAACCCGGCGGCGATGTTCGATGTGCAGGTCAAACGGATCCACGAATACAAACGCCAGTTGCTCAACCTGATGCACACGGTTGCGCTGTATCAGGCGATTCGCGCCGAGCCGGAAATCGATTGGGTACCACGGGTGAAGATCTTCGCCGGCAAGGCGGCGGCCAGTTATCACCAGGCCAAGTTGATCATCAAGTTGACCAACGACATCGCCCGGGTAGTGAACAACGACCCGACCGTGCGCGGTTTGCTCAAAGTGGTGTTCTTGCCCAACTACAACGTCAGCCTGGCGGAGAGCATCATTCCGGCGGCGGATTTGTCGGAGCAGATTTCCACCGCAGGCTTCGAGGCGTCGGGCACCAGCAACATGAAGTTCGGCCTCAACGGCGCACTGACCATCGGCACGCTCGATGGCGCCAACGTCGAAATGTGCGAACGCATTGGTGCCGAGCACATGTTCATCTTCGGTCTCAGTGCTCAGCAGGTCGAAGCGCGCAAGCAAAACCATGAGTTCAACGCAGCACCGGATATTGCGGCGTCCCATCGTCTCAATGACGTGCTGCAGGCGATTCGCGGTGGGGTGTTCTCGCCGGATGATCCGTCCCGTTACACCGGGCTGATCGATTCGCTGGTGGACTACGACCGCTTCCTGGTGTGCGCCGATTTCGACTCCTACTGGGACGCGCAGATGCGCGTCGAGGCGCTCTGGCACGACTCTCAAGAATGGTGGCGTTCGGCGGTGTTGAACACCTCCCGGATGGGCTGGTTCTCGTCGGATCGGACGATTCGTGAGTACGCCACGGAAATCTGGAAGGCTTTGGAGTAACTTTTAGCAATAATTGCGAGCAAGGCCCAACGTACGTTGGGCCGGATCGATATACTAAGCGCCAACTTCACCCTTGTGGGAGCGGGCTTGCTCGCGAAAGCGGCCTATCAGTTGACTGAAATGTTGACTGATACGACGCCTTCGCGAGCAAGCCCGCTCCCACATTGGGTTTGTGGTGCAGATGCAATCTGCTCTCACACTGGAATCCGGGTGTCTGGTCACTAGACTCAGCCAGAGACTGCTGTACCCGGAATCGCCCCATCGCGGGGCCACTTAGGGATATCGACCATGCAATGGATCTTGATGCTGATTGGCCTGGTGCTGGGCTGGATACTCGATGAGTCGTTCAGCGATGCGCTGTTGGGCGCATTGCTCGGGTTGGGCATCGGCCAGGCCATTCGCATTGGCCGTATGGACAAGCAATCGGCCGAGCAACGCCTGCTGCTTGAACAGGCACAGGTGGCGCTGAATGGGGTGCAGCAACGCCTGGCGTTGTTGGAGGTGTCCGGCGTCAACGCGCCAGAAGCCAGGCCGCCCGAAGCGATTCATCCTGAAGTCAGCGAGCCCGTTGCAACCCCGGAATTTATTCTCGACGAAATCCCTGTCCAAACCCCGGAACTGATCTGGGAGGTCCCGGCCGACCTCGAACCGATCACCGCCGCCGCCAGCGAAGCCAGCCGTCCGCTGCCCGCCGATGTGTGGACCCCGGAACCGGTCGCCCGCGAACCCCGAAAACCCGCCGCACCTCGCGAACCTAATGTCTTCGACCGCGCCATCAACGGTGCTCGCAACTGGCTGTTCGGTGGCAACACCGTGCTGCGGGTCGGTGTGGTGCTGTTGTTCCTCGGTCTGGCGTTCCTGCTGCGTTACGCCACCGAAGGTATGGTGGTGCCGATCGAAATGCGTTACGCCGGGGTCGCCGCCAGTGCCTTGGGCTTGCTCGCCTTGGGTTGGTGGCTGCGCCATCGCAACAACCATTACGCGCTGATGTTGCAAGGCACCGGGATCGCCGTGTTGTACCTGACGGTGTTCGCGGCGATGCGCTTGCACCCGCTGCTCGACCCGACGGCGGCCCTGGGACTGCTGGTGGCGGTAACGGTGTTCTCGGCGATTCTGGCGATCACCCAGGATTCCCTGGCCCTGGCCTGCGCCGCCGCACTCGGTGGTTTCGCCGCGCCCATCCTGACTTCCACTGGCGCCGGCAATCACGTCGCATTGTTCAGCTACTTTGCCCTGCTCAATACCGGCATCCTCGCCATCGCCTGGTTCAAGGCCTGGCGCCCGCTCAACCTGATCGGTTTTGTCGGCACCTTCGGTATTGGTTTCGCCTGGGGCTTGCGCTCCTACACACCGGAATTGCTGTGGAGCACCGAACCGTTCCTGATTCTGTTCTTCCTGATGTACCTGGGCATCGGCCTGTTGTTTACCCGGCGCAAGCTGTTGGAGATGACCGATGCCCCGGCGGACGACGATCGCCAGGCGCTGTTGCACTGGTCGGCGCGCAAGGGGGATTACGTCGACGGCACCCTGCTGTTCGGCCCGCCGCTGGTGGGTTTCGGTTTGCAGTTCGCGCTCGTCCAGCACCTGGACTTCGCCGCCGCATTCAGCGCGTTGGCGCTGGGCATGATTTACATGGGCCTGGCCCGGTTGCTGATGGGCGGTCGCGCGTTGTTGCTGGCGGAAACCTGTCTGGCGTTGGGCGTGATTTTCGCCAGTCTGGCGATTCCTCTGGGGCTCGACGCACGCTGGACCGCTGCGGCCTGGGCCGTGGAAGGCGCGGGGATTTTCTGGCTCGGCTTGCGTCAGCAACGACCGCTGGCGCGCGCCTTTGCCTTGCTGCTGCAACTGGGCTCCGCACTGGCATTCCTCAGCGAATTGCGCCCCGGCGAAAGCAGCCTGCTGGATGGTTCATGGCTGGGCGCGTTGATGCTCGGCGTCGCGTTGCTGTTCAGCTTCTATCAACTGCGCAAAGCCTTGCCGGAGCAAACGTCGGAGTGGGAACGCCAAGGTCTGCCAGTGTTGGCGTGTCTCGGCCTGACCTTCCTTTATCTGCTGGCGCCGTTGTTCTTCCTGACCCACGGCACGGCGATCAGTTGGGCGCTGGCCGGGTTGGCGACGCTGTTCGTTGGTTTGCGCCTGCAGTCGCGCACATTCCTGTTCACCGCGTTTGCCGTGCAGTTGCTCGGCGGCGCGTTGTTCCTGTTACGCCTGAAAGGGGCGAGCGATGGTTCTGCGGTGTTCAACGCCGGATGGAGCGGGTTGCTTAGCGCCTCGTTGATTGGCCTGGCGCTGATTGGCGGCATGTTGCTGGCGGCTCGCGATGACATGGTGCGCAGCGACGTGCGATTGCTGCGCGGTTTGTCGGTGATCTTGCTGGCCGGTTTGGCGCTGATGAACCTCGCAGTGCTGTTCGTGCTGCCGTGGCAAACCGCGAGTGCGGTGTGGGCGGCCAGCGGGTTGTTCATCATCTGGTTGAGTCTGTACCTCAAGCAGCGCGTGAGTTTTGTCTTCGGCCTGCTGTTGCAGGTGATCGGCGGGGCGGCGTTCCTGTACGCCGGGCCGGATCTGCTGGGGCCGTTGGCCAGTGAAGGTTTGAAACCTCTGGCCCACAGCGGTTTCTGGACACCACTGGTGCTCGGCCTGGCCGCGTTGGTCGGCGCCTGGCGCTTGCAGTTGGGTAATCATGCGTCGGCGTTCGATGCGCTAAGCCTGAATCGTTTGTCCGAATTGCTGCTGGTATGGGGCGTAGGTTGGTGGGCGCTGGCGTGGATCAGCGAAGTGCTGCGCTTTGCCCCGGTGAATCTGCAAGGGACATTGCTGTTGGCTGTCGCGGCGCTGAGTGTGACGCTGTGGACGCTGTTGTCGCTGCGATTGAAATGGCCATCGCTGGGCCTGGTCTGCACCTTCCTGATTCCGGCGGCGGGGCTGGTGTTGCTCTCTGCGTGGCATTCGCGTTATCACCCGGCGGCCGATTTCGGCTGGCTGGTGTGGACGGCGGTGTTCGTCGTGCACTTCATTTCCCTGCGGCGCCTGGCGCCGATGCTGCCGGCACGCGTCCTCAGTACCGCCCACGTGCTCGGCTGCTGGCTGTTGATCGGTGTGCTGGCCCTGGAGCTGCGTTACGGCTTGCTGTTGTTGTCCGAGCAGTACAACGCCTGGCGCTGGTTGGGCTGGGCGATTCTGCCGAGCCTGTATCTGGTGCTGGCCGCCGCGCCGCGCAACTGGCCATGGCCGGTGTCGGCGTATTCTCGGGAGTACCGCGTGTACGCAGCGGCACCGCTGGCATTGCTGATGCTCGGCTGGTTCTGGCTGGCGAACGGCGTCAGCGACGGTACCGCCGAACCGCTGCCTTATGTGCCGCTGATCAACCCGCTGGAATTGGGCCTGCTGTTCGCGCTGTTCGGCGTCTACGCGTGGTCGCGCAGCGCAGTGACGCAATTTGCCTTGCCGAAGGTGTACGCAGAGAACGCCACGCAGCTGATCGCCGGCGCTTCGCTGTTCGTGTTTTTCTCCGCCGTGGTCACGCGCACCGCGCACCATTGGGGCGGCGTGCCGTTCGAGCTGGATCAACTGCTGGCGTCGATGCAGGTGCAGGCCGGTCTGTCGATCGTCTGGACCCTGATGGCGCTGGGGCTGATGATCGGCGGCCATCTGCGCCATCGCCGTGAAGTCTGGCTGATCGGCGCCGCGCTGATTGGCGTGGTGGTGGCCAAACTGTTCTTTGTCGAATTGAGTAACCGTGGCGGCCTCGCCCGGATCGTCTCGTTTATCGGCGTTGGCGTGTTGTTGCTGGTGGTGGGCTACTTCGCCCCGTTGCCGCCCAAGCGTGCCGAGGCTGCGCCGGAGTCTGAAAAACCGGCCCCTGAAACCGAAGGAGTGTCGTCTTGAGTCAGAAGCTGAACCTGGGTTGGTTGGGCGCTGTTGCGCTGGGCGTGGCGCTGTCGGCCAATGCCCAGGAAAAACCTTCGGACTTCAGCACTCAGGTGCCGTTGTCTGTGAGCGGCGACGGGCCGTGGTATCGCCTCGAATTGCCGCTGAGTGTGCAATTGAACGCACGGCAAACCGATCTGAGCGACGTGCGCGTGTTCAACGCGGCCGGCGAAGCCCAGGCCTATGCCTTGGCCCGGGAAACCGCGCAGTCCGCCGAAAACCGCACCACGACCGACGTGAAGTGGTTCCCGCTCTACAACTCGGCGGACGCCACCGAGCGCGCGCCGAGTGTGCGGGTGCAATCGAGCGCCAACGGCACGCTGGTGGAAGTACAGCCGTCCAGCCAATTGGAAGCGGGGGAAGAAGTGCTGCGCGGCTGGTTGCTCGACGCCAGCGCAATCAAGGCGCCGTTGCAGCAGTTGATCCTCGACTGGACCAGCGAGCGCGACGGCTTCCAGCGGTTCAGCATCGAAGCCAGCGACGACTTGCAGCACTGGCAGTCGTGGGGCGAAGGGCAGGTGGCGCGGCTGTCCTTTGCCGACGAGCGGGTCGAGCAACATGAAGTCGGTTTGCCCGGACAATCGGCGCGCTATCTGCGTTTGCTGTGGAACACTCCGCAATCGGCGCCGACCCTGACCTCGGCACAACTCGAAAGCGCCAGCACCCGCAGCCTGCCGTTGCCGTTGGTCTGGTCGCAACCGTTGGCCGGCACGCGGTTGAAGGACGGCGAATACACCTGGCAACTGCCGATGGGGCTGAATGTCGAGCGGGTGCAGGTCGAGTTGAACCAGCCCAACAGTTTGGCGCCGGTGACCTTGTCCGGTCGGCGGGAAAGCAGTCTGCCGTGGCAGTCGCTGAGCGGCGGTTTGCTCTACCGCCTGACCCAGAATGGCCAGGACGTGGTGCAGAACGAATTGCAGTTGTCGGGGCAAACCGTGCAGCAGTTGAAACTGACCGTGGACGAGCGCGGCGGTGGCCTGGGCGCTGAAGCGCCGACCGTGAAATTCGCCGTGCGCTCGACGCAAGTGGTGTTCCTGGCGCGCGGCGCCGGGCCGTACACGCTGGCCCTGGGCAGTGCGACGGTGAAGACGGCGAACTTGCCGTTGTCGACGTTGATCCCCGATTACAGCCCGGCGAAGTTCTCGACACTGGGCAAGGCCACGGTGGATAGCGGGGCCGCGGTGACACAGGCGCCGACAGCGGTGGCCGCTGCGACGGCTGACACCAACTGGAAGAAGTTCGGGTTATGGGCGGTGTTGTTGCTGAGCGTGCTGTTTTTGGCGGTGATGGCGTTCAGTCTGCTGCGCAAGCCGCCGGTCAAACCTTAAGAATGGTGGGTGCTGTGCCATTCGCGAGCAGGCTCGCTCCCACATTGGAATGCGTACTCCTGTGGGAGCGAGCCTGCTCGCGAATGGCGATTTGTCAGTCGGTAAAGATGTCGGTTTCGAACTACGCTAAACCCCGCACATGAACTCTATTGGGCGTATCACGTCTGATAGGAGGAAATGCGCCCCGACTCGCGTTAAACTGCGCGGGTTTTTAGCCCCCCATTCCACCGGAGCCTTCCATGTCCCGCGTTACCCTGAGTCGCTATTTGATTGAGCAGACCCGTAGCAACAACACCCCTGCCGATCTGCGTTTCCTGATCGAAGTGGTGGCGCGCGCCTGTAAAGAAATCAGCCACGCCGTCTCCAAGGGCGCCCTCGGTGGTGTTCTGGGCAGCATGGGCACTGAAAACGTCCAAGGTGAAGTGCAGAAGAAGCTTGATGTGATGTCCAACGACATCCTGCTCGAAGCCAACGAATGGGGCGGTCACCTGGCCGGCATGGCGTCCGAAGAAATGGACAATGCCTACCAGATCCCGGGCAAATACCCGAAAGGTGCGTACCTGCTGGTATTCGACCCACTGGACGGTTCGTCGAACATCGACATCAACGCGCCGGTCGGTACGATCTTCTCGGTGCTGCGTTGCCCGAACGAATACCTGACCCAGAACGAGCCTTTGAACGAAAAGGCCTTCCTGCAGCCAGGCACTCAGCAGGTTGCCGCCGGTTATGCGATTTACGGTCCACAGACCATGCTGGTGCTGACCCTGGGCAATGGCGTCAAAGGCTTCACCCTGGACCGTGAAATGGGCAGCTTCGTACTGACCCACGAAGACATCACGATCCCGGAATCCACCCAGGAATTCGCAATCAACGCCTCCAACCAGCGTCACTGGGAAGCCCCGGTACAACGCTACGTCGGCGAATTGCTGGCAGGCGATGAAGGCCCGCTGAAAAAGAACTACAACATGCGCTGGGTCGCCGCGATGGTCGCCGATGTACACCGCATCCTGACCCGTGGTGGCTTGTTCATGTACCCACGCGACAGCCGCGAGCCGTCGAAGCCGGGCAAACTGCGCTTGATGTACGAAGCCAACCCGATGTCGTTCCTGGTCGAACAAGCCGGCGGCGCATCCACCGATGGTCACCAGCGCATCCTCGACATCAAGCCGGATGGCCTGCATCAGCGCGTAGCGGTGTTCCTCGGCTCGAAAGAAGAAGTCGCACGCGTCACGGCTTACCACAAGGAGTAAACCCAATGACCGCGCCCTGGCAGCCGTTGCTCGAATGGTGGTTCGGATCAGCCGAAGCCCCCAACGACGTAGCGGCTGACAGGGAAAAGTTATGGTTCGGCAAGCGCGACAGCCAGGACCTCGAAGCGCGCGAGCGTTTCGGGGACTGGGTCGAGCAGGCACTGGCCGGCGGTTTGACCGATTGGGCGCAACGCCCTGAAGGTTGGCTGGCCCTGGTGCTGCTACTCGACCAACTCCCGCGAATGATCTTTCGCGACACCCCCAAATCCTTCTCTGGTGATCTCCGGGCCCAAGCCCTGGTGGCGCAAGGCATTGCTGCGGATTTCGATCGGCAGTTGCGGCCAATCCAGCGGGTGTTCATCTACCTGGTGTTCGAGCATTGCGAGAACCTTGCGGTGCAGAACGAGGCGGTTTCGCGGTTTATCGCGCTGGTCGATGAGCAGCCGGAAGCGGATCGGGCGGTGTTTGCCGATAACCTGGACTATGCCGAGCGGCATCAGAAAGTGATTGCGCGGTTTGGACGGTTTCCGCATCGCAATGGGGTGTTGGGGCGGGAGTCTACGGCTGAGGAAATTGAGTTTCTTTCGGGGCCTGGGTCAAGGTTCTGAATTTTCATCGCGGCTAATGCCGTCTTCGCGGGCAAGCCCGCTCCCACAGGGGATTTGCGTCGAACACAAATCCAATGTGGGAGCGGGCTTGCCCGCGAAGGGGCCCGCATGAACGGCTTAGATGCGGAAACTACCCACCAACTGCTTAAGCCGCGCCGCCTGCTGTTCAAGGTCCGAGCAAGCCCGCAATGTCGCCTGCAAGTTCTCCACACCTTCCTGGTTCAGCGTGTTGATCTCGGTGATGTCGACGTTGATCGACTCCACCACGGCGGTCTGTTCTTCGGTGGCGGTGGCCACGGATTGGTTCATGCCGTCGATCTCGCCGATTCGCTGAGTCACGCTGCCCAGGCGTTCGCCGGCCTGGTTGGCGATGCCGACGCTGCTTTCGCTCTGGCGCTGGCTGTCGGTCATGGTGCTGACTGCCTCACGGGCGCCGACTTGCAGCTCTTCGATCATCTTCTGCACTTGCTGCGCCGAATCCTGGGTGCGGTGGGCGAGGTTGCGCACTTCGTCAGCCACGACGGCAAAACCGCGCCCGGCTTCACCGGCACGCGCGGCTTCGATGGCTGCGTTGAGGGCCAACAGGTTGGTCTGCTGGGAGATGCTGGTGATCACTTCCAGAATCTGCCCGATGTTCACCGTATTGCTGTTGAGTGTCTCGATATTGCCGCACGAATCGCTGATCTTCGCGGACAGTTGCTGCATGGCCGCGATGGTTTTATCCACCACTTGCTGACCGTCTTCGGCCAGCGCGCGGGCGTCGCTCGAATGCTGGGAGGCGAGGGCGGCGTTCTGGGCGATTTCCTGGGCGGCGGCGCCCAGTTCGTTGATCGCGGCGGCCACGCTGCTGGTGCGCGAGGCTTGCTGGTCGGAGTTGTACATCGACGAGTTCGATGCCGCGACCACACGCAACGCCACTTCATTGACCTGGCCGGTGGCCGAGGCCACTTCGCGGATCGAGGTATGGATCCGCTCCACAAAACGGTTGAACGACGTGCCCAATGCGCCGAATTCATCGTGGCCGTGAATGGTCAGGCGCTTGGTCAAGTCACCTTCACCTTCGGCGATGTCATGCATCGCACGGCCCATGGTCAGCAGCGGTTGCATCAGGAAGCTGATCAGCATGCCCAGCAGCGCAATGATGATCACCACGGCGATGACCATGGCGATAATCGCCGAGGTGCGGAATTCGCTGAGCATGGCGAACGCGGTGTCCTGATCCAGCACCAGCGCGACGTACCAGTCTGCCGACGGCACACCGTTCACGTGGGTGAAGGAGATGAACTGCGATTTGCCGTCGAGTTCGACTTCTTTCAGGCCCGGGCTGACGCGTGGCGCACCGTTCGGGTAGGCCTCGGCCAGGGTCTTGAGCACCAGTTTGCTGTCCGGGTGGATCAGGATCTTGCCGTCGGCGCTGACGATAAACGCATGGCCGTGACCGCCGAAGTTGAGCGAGTTGATGATCGCGCTGACGCTGCTCAGGTCGATGTCCGCACCGGCGACGCCGATCATCTTGTTCTCATGCTGCACCGGCGTGGCGACGGTGATCACCAGTTTGCCGGACGATGCGGCGATGTACGGTTCGGTGACGATGGTTTGCCGCGCGCTGTCGGCGGCCTTGTACCAGCCACGGGCACGCGGGTCGTAGTCGGCGGCGCGGTTGCCCGCCGGAATCGAGGTCATCACGCCTTCGGTGCTGCCGAAGTAGCTCAACTGGAAGTTGCCGGTGTACGCCGGCAGGTCGATGGCGCGTTTCAGGCTGGCCGGGGCGCTGCCATCCACGGCGATCTGCTGGGACAGCGATTGCAGCAACTGCATGCGGCTTTCCAGCCAGGTCTGGATGTTGCTGGTGGTCAGGCTGCCGAGTTCCTGCATCGAAGACTCGGTGCTGCTGCGCAGCGTCTGGCGCTGGCGGTAGTCGTTGAAGAGGATGAAGCACGCGAATGCAACGGCCACTACGAGGGCAGCAGCCAACAAGATCTTGTGGCTGAACTTCATGTTTCTGGTCATTAAATGAGCTACCGCGGAGGGACGGGTCAACAGGGGGCGTCAATTTGCCACACTGGCAGACTTAACGCTGCTGTTATGTCGACTGCTCAGCGCCAAAGATTAGGCGACTTTTTACAAAAACCGACGAAATGCCGAATAGCGCGAGAAAGTGGCTGATTTATCGGCAAATGCCAGACGAGCGGCTCAATAAATAGCCGGGCGGTCGGGGAACCAGATAGGGGTTTTCTCTTCTAAGCTTCAGCTTGGCACCTGCCAACCCCCTTCGCTCCAGGAGCTACACCATGTCGCTGCGATCTATCGCCTTGCTCTCGTTCTGCGTGTTGTTGGTCGCATGCAGCAAGGTCAATCAGGAGAATTACTCCAAGCTGTCGGCCGGCATGGCCAAGGCCGAGGTTGAAACCTTGCTGGGCAAACCCGCCGATTGTTCGGGCGCGCTTGGTATGTCCAGTTGCACCTGGGGCGACAAAAACAGCTTTATCAGCGTGCAGTACGCCGGTGACAAAGTGCTGATGTTTTCCGGCCGAGGCCTGAAGTAAACCGGGGCGACGCGCCCACGGGAGAAAAACAATGAAGCGGTTATTGATAGTTCTTTTCGCTGGCCTGGTATTGGCTGGCTGCGCCTCTTCTGGCGTAGATCCGTTAGCACCCAAGACGGTCAACAGCGTCAACCTCAAGCGTTACCAGGGCACCTGGTACGAGTTGGCCCGCCTGCCGATGTATTTCCAGCGCAACTGCGCGCAATCCGAAGCCCATTACACCCTGTTGCCGGACGGTAACGTGGCGGTGCTCAACCGCTGCCTGACGCCGGACTGGCAATGGGAAGAAGCCCAGGGCACGGCTTATCCGCAAGTGCCGGGCAAGACCGACAAACTGTGGGTCGAGTTCGATACCTGGTTTTCGCGGCTGATTCCGGGTGTGGCGAAGGGCGAATACTGGGTGCTGTACGTCAGCGACGACTACAAAACCGCCATTGTTGGCGACCCGAGCCGCAAGTATTTGTGGCTGCTGTCCCGGACCCCGACCGTCAACGGAGTGGTGCGTGAAGAACTGCTGAGCAAGGCGCGGCAGCAGGGTTACGACACCACGCGACTGATCTGGCGTGCGTCGGATACGAAGATGGCCAAGACCTCGAACTAACAGTCACCGAAGACCCCCATGTGGGAGCGGGCTTGCTCGCGAATGCGGCTTAACAGTCAACGAATAGGTTGAATGTGATGGCCCCTTCGCGAGCAAGCCCGCTCCCACATTTGTTTTGCGTTAGCCCAAAAGGTCGCGCAGGACTTGGGTAAACGCCCGGTTGCTTTCTTCTTCGCCGGCATGACGCCCGTCACGCACAACCCACTGGCCGTTAACCAGCACATCACGCACCTGGCGATCACCGCCAGCAAACAACCAGCGATTCAAAATCCCGTCGCCACTGGCCGTCGCCAGGTACGGATCATTGCCGTCCAGCACCAGCCAATCCGCCCGTTTGCCGACTTCCAATGCGCCAATCGGCTGCCCCAATGCCTGGGCGCCGCCGTCCAGCGCCGCGTCGTACAGCGTGCGGCCAACCATCGGCTGCTCCGCGCCATACAAGCGATTGCGCCGTTGATCGCGCAAGCGCTGGCCATATTCCAGCCAACGCAATTCTTCCACCACGCTCAATGACACATGGCTGTCGGACCCGATGCCCATGCGCCCGCCCTGGGCGAGGAAATCCACCGCTGGGAAAATACCGTCGCCGAGGTTGGCTTCGGTGGTCAGGCACAGGCCGGCGATGGCGCGACTCTTGGCCATCAGCGTGACTTCTTCCGGGTTGGCGTGGGTCGCGTGGACCAGGCACCAGCGCTGATCAACTTCGGTGTTTTCGTACAGCCATTGCAGCGGACGGCGCCCACTCCAGCTCAGGCAGTCATCGACTTCCTTCTGCTGTTCGGCGATGTGAATGTGCACCGGGCATTGCTTGTCGCTGGCGGTCAACACTTCGCTGATTTGCTGCGGGGTGACCGCGCGCAACGAGTGGAAACACAGGCCGAGCGATTGCGCCGGTTGCTGCGCCAGGATCGGCTGCAAACGCGACTGAAGCGTGAGGTAGTTTTCGGTGCTGTTGATAAAGCGCCGCTGGCCATCGTTCGGGGCCTGGCCACCGAAACCGGAATGGCTGTAGAGCACCGGCAACAGGGTCAAACCGATACCGGCGGAGCTGGCTGCCTGGCTGATGCGCAGGGCCAGTTCGGCCGGGTCGGCGTAGGGCTGGCCGTTGGTGTCGTGGTGTACGTAATGAAATTCCGCGACCGAGGTGTAACCGGCCTTGAGCATTTCGATGTACAGCTGACGGGCGATGACGCCGAGTTGGTCCGGGCTGATTTTTCCGACGAGGCGATACATCAAATCGCGCCAAGTCCAGAAACTGTCGTTCGGATTACCCGCCACTTCCGCCAGCCCGGCCATGGCCCGCTGGAAGGCGTGGGAGTGCAGATTCGGCATGCCCGGCAGCAGCGGACCGCTTAGCCGTTCGGCGCCATCTGCATGGGAATCGGCCTGGATATGGGTCAAAACGCCGTCGGCGCTGACCTCAAGACGTACATTGTTGGCCCATCCACTAGGCAGCAGCGCGCGTTCGGCAAAGAAGGCGGACATGGTTCAGCACCCCATCGTGTGTTATTTGTATATACATATACAGACGTTTGCCTGCTCGGTAAACTCCGGCAAGCTAGCAACCTCTACCAAATGAACAAGGATTAACCGTGCCGACTCCGCCTGCAGTGTCACCGTTGGCCGCGAACATGGGCGACAGTCCGGCGCCCTTGTACGCCCGCGTCAAACAGATGATCACCCAGCAAATCGACAGTGGAAACTGGCCACCGCACTACCGCGTTCCGTCGGAAAGCGAGCTGGTCAATCAACTGGGCTTCAGCCGCATGACCATCAACCGCGCCCTGCGCGAGATGACCGCCGACGGTCTGCTGGTGCGCATGCAGGGTGTCGGCACCTTCGTCGCCGAGCCGAAAAGCCAGTCCGCCCTGTTTGAAGTGCACAACATCGCCGACGAAATCGCCTCTCGCGGTCATCGCCATACCTGCCAGGTGATCACCCTCGAAGAGGAGGCCGCCGGTTCCGAGCGCGCCCTGGCCCTGGACATGCGCGAAGGGCAGAAGGTGTTCCATTCGCTGATCGTGCATTTCGAAAACGACATTCCGGTGCAAATCGAAGACCGTTTCGTCAACGCGCTGGTGGCCCCGGATTACCTCAAGCAGGACTTCACGCTGCAAACGCCTTACGCCTACCTGAACCAGGTTGCGCCGCTGACCGAAGGCGAGCACGTGGTCGAGGCGATTCTGGCCGAGGCGTCCGAATGCAAGTTGTTGCAAATTGAAAAGGGCGAGCCGTGCCTGCTGATCCGTCGCCGCACCTGGTCCGGCCGTCAGCCTGTGACCGCCGCCCGTTTGATCCACCCCGGTTCCCGTCATCGTCTGGAAGGTCGGTTCCATAAATGAAAATGAAGGTTTTACGCGCCAAAGATTACCCGCGCATGCCGTGGAAAAACGGCGGCGGCAGCACTGAAGAAATCACCCGCGATGCCGGCACTGGCCTGGACGGTTTTGGCTGGCGCCTGTCGATTGCTGACATTGGCGAGTCCGGCGGTTTCTCGACATTCGCCGGTTATGAGCGCGTGATCACCGTGCTGCAGGGCGACGGCATGACCTTGCGCGTCGATGGCCAGGACACACGGTCGTTGTTACCGCTGGACCCGTTTGCCTTTAGCGGTGAGAGCCAGGTGTCGTGCGCCTTGCTCGGCGGGCCGATTCGCGATTTCAACCTGATCTACGCGCCGCAGCGTTATAGCGCGCGGTTGCAGTGGCTGGACGGTACGCAGCGGTTTTTCAGTTCGGCCGGGACGGTGCTGGTGTTCAGTGTCGCCGAAGCGCTGGACGTGCAAGTGGGTAACAGCGACGCGCAACTGGGTCGCCATGATTGCCTGCAACTCGATGGCAATGCTGGTCTGCTGGAAGTCTCCAGTAATGGCCCGTGCTGTGTGATTGAGCTGATCGCGCGCTGATTCAACTGTTTAGAAAATCTCTGTGGCGAGGGGGCTTGCCCCCGTTGGGTGGCGAAGCCGCCCACGATGTTCGCATCAAATTTTGCGGCTGCTGCGCAGCCGAACGGGGGCAAGCCCCCTCGCCACAGAAACCGGTCTCCTCCTGTTCCCCAAAGCGCACCACTTTGTTACCGAACGCCCCAGCGTGGCGCAAAACCACGCTCAAGTAACAGACATTACCCTCGCGCAAAAATCCCCCCGAAAAATTTCATCTCCACCAAAACCCTTGATCTACAAGTGTTCCAGCCCTGCCAAGAAGTTTTCTTGAATGCCTATCCAATAAGTTGGCCGCTTGATTGCATATGCTTGTATGTACAAGTAAAGACGTATGCGTATGAGTCGACCGAGACTCCTCGCAGCGTCCACTGATTCGCTTGTGGCGCAACGACGCGCACAGGCTGGCTTGCCCACTGCCAGGGTTGGTTTGAATTGATCGCTGAGGAGTCTTTTTCGTGACTGACAATACCCAGAAACCTACTAAGTTTCGTGACGTTGAAATCCGTGCCGCCCGCGGTAACAAGCTGACCGCCAAGAGCTGGCTGACCGAAGCGCCGCTGCGCATGTTGATGAACAACCTCGACCCGGAAGTCGCCGAGAACCCTAAAGAATTGGTGGTTTACGGTGGTATCGGTCGTGCGGCGCGTAACTGGGAATGCTACGACAAGATTGTCGAAAGCCTGACCAACCTGAATGACGACGAGACCCTGCTGGTGCAATCCGGCAAGCCGGTCGGCGTGTTCAAGACCCACACCAATGCTCCGCGCGTACTGATCGCCAACTCCAACCTGGTGCCACACTGGGCGAGCTGGGAACACTTCAACGAACTCGACGCCAAAGGCCTGGCCATGTACGGCCAGATGACCGCCGGCAGCTGGATCTACATCGGCAGCCAGGGCATCGTCCAGGGCACCTACGAAACCTTCGTCGAAGCCGGTCGCCAACACTACAACGATGACTTGAAAGGTCGTTGGGTCCTGACCGCCGGCCTCGGCGGCATGGGCGGCGCTCAGCCTCTGGCCGCAACGTTGGCCGGCGCTTGCTCGCTGAACATCGAATGCCAACAGGTCAGCATCGATTTCCGCCTGAACAGCCGTTACGTCGACGAGCAAGCCACCGACCTCGACGACGCACTGGCCCGCATCGCCAAATACACCAAGGAAGGCAAGGCGATCTCCATCGCACTGCTGGGCAACGCGGCGGAAATCCTCCCGGAACTGGTCAAGCGCGGCGTGCGCCCGGACATGGTCACCGACCAGACCAGCGCCCACGACCCGCTCAACGGTTACCTGCCGGCTGGCTGGACCTGGGAAGAGTATCGCGCTCGTGCCAAGACCGAGCCTGCTGCTGTCGTGAAAGCCGCCAAGCAATCCATGGCCGTGCACGTTAAAGCGATGCTCGAATTCCAGAAAATGGGCATTCCGACCTTCGACTACGGCAACAACATCCGTCAGATGGCCCAGGAAGAAGGCGTGGAAAACGCATTCGATTTCCCAGGCTTTGTACCGGCTTACATCCGTCCGCTGTTCTGCCGTGGCATCGGTCCATTCCGTTGGGCTGCACTGTCGGGCAACGCGGAAGACATCTACAAGACCGACGCTAAAGTAAAAGAGCTGATCCCGGACGACGCCCACCTGCACAACTGGCTGGACATGGCACGCGAGCGCATCAGCTTCCAGGGTCTGCCGGCACGTATCTGCTGGGTAGGCCTGGGCCTGCGCGCCAAGCTTGGCCTGGCGTTCAACGAAATGGTTCGCAGCGGTGAATTGTCCGCGCCAATCGTGATCGGTCGCGACCACCTGGACTCTGGTTCGGTCGCCAGCCCGAACCGCGAAACCGAATCGATGCAGGACGGCTCCGACGCTGTGTCCGACTGGCCACTGCTCAACGCCCTGCTCAACACCGCGAGCGGCGCGACCTGGGTTTCCCTGCACCACGGCGGCGGCGTCGGCATGGGCTTCTCCCAGCACTCGGGCATGGTGATTGTCTGCGACGGTACGGACGAAGCGGCCGAGCGTATCGCTCGCGTGCTGCACAACGACCCGGCGACCGGCGTTATGCGTCACGCCGATGCGGGTTACCAGATCGCGATTGATTGCGCCAAGGAACAAGGCCTGAACCTGCCGATGATCACCGGCAAGTAACACGCAAAACCTGTGGTACTGCTTCATGTGGGAGCGGGCTTGCTCGCGAAGAGGCCGGCACAGTCAACATCTGTGCTGGCTGACCCACCGCTTTCGCGAGCAAGCCCGCTCCCACAGAAAAGCAGAACCACGCGAATTTCCATAACAATCCACAGAGGTTGAATCATGGCTGTTAACAGCGATCGTGCAGGCAGTAAACCGTTGATCGAGAAGCGTTCGATCGACTACATCCCGGAAGCGGAAAGACACGGTCGTCTGTTGAGCCAGTTCACCCTGTGGATGGGTGCCAACCTGCAAATCACCGCGATTGTGACGGGGGCCCTGGCCGTCGTACTTGGCGGCGATGTGTTCTGGTCGCTGATCGGTCTGCTGATCGGGCAATTGCTCGGCGGCGGCGTGATGGCGCTGCATGCCGCGCAAGGGCCCAAGCTTGGCCTGCCGCAGATGATCTCCAGCCGCGTGCAGTTCGGTGTTTACGGTGCAGCTATCCCGATCGTGCTGGTGTGTTTGATGTACCTCGGTTTCACCGCAACGGGGACCGTGCTTTCCGGCCAGGCCCTGGGCCAGTTGTTTGGCGTCAGTGACACCGTCGGTATCCTCATCTTCGCCAGTGTCATCGTGCTGGTCACGGTGCTCGGTTATCGAGTGATCCATTGGATTGGCCGCATTGCCAGCATCATTGGGGTGATTGCCTTTGTTTACCTGTTCAGCCGCTTGATCAGCCAGACCGACGTTGGCGCACTCCTGCAAATCCGCCACTTCAGCTGGAGCAGCTTCCTGCTGGCGGTGTCGCTCGCGGCATCCTGGCAGATCGCCTTCGGCCCCTACGTGGCTGACTATTCACGCTACCTGCCGAGCAAGACCTCCTCGGTGAAAACCTTTTTCGCCGCCGGTGCGGGTTCGGTGATTGGCGCACAGGTGGCGATGATCCTCGGCGTGTTTGCCGCCGCGTCGGCCAACGGGCAATTCGTCGGTCACGAAGTGGCCTACATCGTGGGTCTGGGCGGTACCGGTGCCACGGCTGCGTTGCTGTACTTCAGCATCGCGTTCGGCAAGGTCACCATCTCCACGCTGAACTCCTACGGCAGCTTCATGTGCATTGCGACCATCATCAGCGGTTTCCGTGGTGAGCTGAAGGTCACGCGCTTGCAGCGTCTGGTCTTCGTGCTGGTCATCGTCGGTGCTGCGACCCTCATGGCGTTGCTCGGTCAGCACTCGTTCCTCGGTGCGTTCAAGTCCTTCATCCTGTTCCTGCTGGCGTTCTTTACGCCATGGAGCGCGATCAACCTGGTGGACTACTACTGCATCACCCGCGAGCGCTATGACGTGCCGGCGCTGGCCGATCCAAACGGTCGCTACGGTCGCTGGAACCTCCTCGGTATCAGCATCTATGTGTTCGGTGTGCTGGTGCAGTTGCCGTTCATTTCCACCAAGTTCTATACCGGTCCGCTGGTGGCAGCACTGGGCGATGTGGATATTTCCTGGATCATCGGTCTGGTGTTTCCCGCAGCCCTGTATTACGTGTGCGCCAAAAAATGGCACGGCACCGTGCCCGATCAACTGATTCTGCCGGTCGAGCAGGACAGCGTTGTACAACCTAAAACAAGCGGGGCCGGTCGCGCTGCGGCGCAGGCCTGATTGGACGTGGACAGGGCTGGATGCCTCTTGACTGCCGTAAGCCAACTCATGATTAGGAGCGTCACAACAATGAAATCGAACAAGACCCTGCTGACCACATTGCTTTCCATGGGCCTGCTGGCCAGCGCCGGGGCCACCCAGGCAGCCGGTTGGTGCGAGTCGGGCAAACCGGTGAAATTCGCCGGCCTGAACTGGGAAAGCGCCATGCTGCTGACCGACGTGCTGCAAGTCGTGTTGGAGAAAGGCTACGACTGCAAGACCGACAGCTTGCCAGGCAACTCCATCACCATGGAAAACGCCCTGAGCAGCAACGACATCCAGGTGTTTGCCGAAGAGTGGGTCGGCCGCAGTGAAGTCTGGAACAAGGCTGAGAAGGCCGGCAAAGTCGTCGGCGTTGGCGCTCCGGTTGTGGGCGCAATCGAAGGCTGGTACGTGCCGCGCTACGTGATCGAAGGCGATGCCAAGCGCAAGCTGGAACCCAAGGCACCGGACCTGAAAAACATCGCCGACCTGGCCAAGTACTCCGCCGTGTTCAAGGATCAGGAAGAGCCATCCAAGGGCCGTTTCTACAACTGCCCGGCCGGCTGGACCTGTGAACTGGACAACAGCGAAATGCTGAAAAGCTACGGTCTGGAAAGCACCTACACCAACTTCCGCCCAGGCACCGGCCCGGCGCTGGATGCGGCGGTGCTGTCGAGCTACAAGCGTGGCGAGCCGATCCTGTTCTACTACTGGTCGCCAACGCCGCTGATGGGTCAGGTTGACCTGGTCAAACTCGAAGAGAAGCCAGGCGTGGACAAAAGCGTGACCATCAAGGTCGGCCTGTCCAAGACTTTCCACGACGAAGCCCCGGAACTGGTGGCCGTGCTGGAGAAGGTCAATCTGCCAATCGACATCCTCAACCAGAACCTCGGGCGCATGACCAAAGAGCGGATCGAATCGCCAAAACTGGCCAAGATCTTCTTGAAGGAACATCCTGAAGTCTGGCACGCATGGGTGAGCGACGACGCAGCCAAGAAAATCGACGCGGCCTTGTAGGTTGAGCCTCTCCGACTGCCGGCAACGGCAGTCGGACGCTTGATCGCAACCCCTTGATTGAGAGTCTCTTATGTTTCCCGAAAGCTTTACCTTTTCCATCGCCGACTGGGTCAACAGTTGGGTCGATTCGCTGGTCACCAACTACGGCGACGTGTTCCGGCACATCTCCGACACCCTGTTGTGGGCCATCGTCAATCTTGAAGGCTTGCTGCGTGCGGCGCCCTGGTGGCTGATGCTGGCGATCGTGGCGGGCGTGGCCTGGCACGCGACCCGTAAAGTCGTGACCACGGCGGTGATCGTCGGCCTGTTGTTCCTGGTCGGCGCCGTCGGCCTCTGGGACAAGCTGATGCAGACCCTCGCGCTGATGATGGTGGCGACGGTCATTTCGGTGCTGATCGGCATTCCACTGGGCATTCTCTCGGCGCGCAGCAATCGCCTGCGTTCGGTGCTGATGCCGTTGCTGGATATCATGCAGACCATGCCGAGTTTCGTGTACCTGATCCCGGTGCTGATGCTGTTTGGCCTGGGCAAGGTCCCGGCGATTTTCGCCACCGTGATCTACGCTGCGCCACCGCTGATCCGCCTGACCGACCTGGGCATTCGCCAGGTTGACGGCGAAGTGATGGAAGCCATCAACGCCTTCGGTGCCAACCGTTGGCAGCAACTGTTCGGCGTGCAACTGCCGCTGGCCCTGCCGAGCATCATGGCCGGGATCAACCAGACCACCATGATGGCCCTGTCGATGGTGGTGATCGCCTCGATGATCGGTGCCCGTGGCCTGGGCGAAGACGTGTTGGTGGGGATTCAGACCCTCAACGTCGGACGTGGCCTCGAAGCCGGTCTGGCGATCGTGATTCTGGCAGTGGTGATCGACCGCATTACTCAAGCGTATGGTCGGCCACGGCATGAGGTGAGCAAATGAACGACGCAACCGTGAGCAAAATCGAAGTCAAAAACGTCTTCAAGATTTTCGGCAACCGTTCCAAGGAAGCGCTGGGCATGATTGGCCAGGGCAAGACCAAGGATCAGGTGCTGGCCGAAACCGGCTGCGTGGTCGGCGTGAATGACTTGTCCCTGAGCATCGGCACCGGCGAGATCTTCGTGATCATGGGCCTGTCGGGTTCCGGCAAATCGACCCTCGTGCGTCACTTCAATAGGCTGATCGACCCGACCAGCGGCGCGATCCTGGTGGACGGCGTGGACATCCTGCAATACGACATGGAAGCCCTGCGCGAATTTCGCCGGCACCGTATCAGCATGGTGTTCCAGAGCTTCGGCCTGCTGCCGCACAAGACCGTGGTGGACAACGTCGCCTATGGCTTGAAAGTGCGTGGCGAGAGCAAGCAAATGTGCTCTGAGCGCGCGCTGCACTGGATCAACACCGTGGGCCTCAAGGGCTACGAAAACAAATACCCGCACCAGCTCTCGGGCGGCATGCGCCAACGTGTGGGCCTGGCCCGCGCTCTGGCGGCGGACACCGACATCATCCTGATGGACGAAGCGTTCAGCGCCCTCGACCCGCTGATCCGCGCCGAGATGCAGGACCAATTGCTGGAACTGCAAAAGACCCTGCACAAGACCATCGTTTTCATCACCCACGACCTCGACGAGGCCGTGCGTATCGGCAATCGCATTGCGATCCTCAAGGACGGGCGCCTGATCCAGGTCGGCACGCCAAGAGAGATCCTGCACTCGCCGGCGGATGAGTATGTCGACCGGTTCGTGCAACGGCGGGCGGCGGTGGTTTAAAGAGATTTGCGGTGTTTTTGCTGGCGCCTTCGCGAGCAAGCCCGCTCCCACAGGGGGACGCATTCCAAATGTGGGAGCGGGCTTGCTCGCGAAGGCGTCGGTAAAGCTGCATCAATATTCAAGTTGTAGGCACGAGGTCAAAGATGTCCCAGGCTGAAAAAATCGTTATCGCCGACGCCCCGCTGCGTTGGCAGGATGTGGTGGCCGTCGCTCGTCATGGCGCGCAGCTTGAGCTGTCGCCCCAGACCTGGGCACGGATCGACAATGCACAGGCCATCGTCCAGCGCATCGTCACCAGCGGCGAACGTGCGTATGGCGTCAACACCGGCCTCGGCGCCTTGTGCAACGTGTCGCTGAAAGACGAACAACTCAGCCAATTGTCCCGCAACACCTTGCTCAGCCACGCCTGTGGCGTCGGCGCGCCACTGGCCAACGAGCAGACCCGCGCAATCATCTGCGCCGCCATTCGCAACTACAGTCATGGCAAATCCGGCATTCATCGCCGGGTCGTCGAAGGCCTGCTGGCGCTGCTGAATCGCGGAATCACCCCGCAAGTGCCGTCCCAGGGTTCGGTGGGTTACCTGACCCACATGGCTCACATCAGCATCGCGCTGTTGGGCGTCGGCAATGTCAGCTATCGCGGGCAGATCGTCTCCGCGCAACAAGCCCTGGCCGAAGAAGGCCTGGAGCCGGTTCAGCTCGGCGCCAAGGACGGTTTGTGCCTGGTCAACGGCACGCCGTGCATGACTGGCCTCAGCTGCCTGGCCCTGGCCGACGCGACGCACTTGCTGCAATGGGCCGACGTGATCGGCGCCATGAGCTTCGAAGCCCAGCGCGGCCAGATTGCTGCGTTCGACGCCGAGATCATCGCGCTCAAACCGCACCCGGGCATGCAGCGAGTCGGCAATAACCTGCGGGCATTGCTGGATGGCAGTGAAGTGATTGCTACGAGCAAAGGCATCCGCACCCAAGATGCGTTGAGCATCCGCTCGATCCCGCAAGTCCACGGCGCTGCGCGCGATCAACTGGAGCACGCCAGACAGCAGATCGAAACCGAACTCAACTCGGTCACCGACAACCCGATGCTGCTGGGTACGCCGGATAATTTCCGGGTGATGTCCCAGGCCAACCCCCACGGTCAATCCGTGGCCATGGCTGCGGATTTGCTGGCGATGGCCATGGCCGAAATCGGCTCCATCGCCGAGCGCCGCCTGGATCGCTTGATCAACCCGCACGTCAGCGGTTTGCCGGCATTCCTGGTGGCCAATCCGGGGGTTAACTCCGGGATGATGATCGTCCAGTATGTCGCCGCTTCGTTGTGTGCGGAAAACCGTCAGTTGGCGCAACCGGCGGTGCTCGACAACTACGTCACCTCGGGCCTGCAGGAAGACCATTTGAGCCTGGGCACCAACGCAGCGCTGAAGCTGCATCGCGCCCTGGAAAACGTCACGCAGATCCTCGCCATCGAGTACCTGTTGGCGGCCCAGGCGTTTGAATTCCTGAAAGAGCAGCGTTTTGGCGCGGGTACCGATTCGGCGTGGCGCCTGCTGCGTGAACGGGTTCCGGCCTACGATCAGGACCGTTGGCTGGCGCCGGACATCGCCGCCGCTGCCGGCGTGTTGAAAGACCCGATTTTGCTGCACAAGGCTTTACCGAATCTGAACTGAAATCCACAACACCAGCGTGCCAAGGCGCCAGCCCCTCTCACAAAGTCGGGAAGCGACGGACAACGGAATTATCCGGAGCGTCTGGTTAGTTAATAAAAACTCTCAAAAGGAGAATAAAAGTGACTGCGCTAAATTTGATTCCCGGCCAACTGAGCCTTGCCCAACTGCGTGATATCTATCAGCAACCGGTCAAAATCACCCTCGACAACAGCGCTTCGGCCCAGATTGAAGCCAGCGTTGCCTGCGTGGAACAGATCCTCGCCGAGAACCGCACCGCCTACGGCATCAACACCGGTTTCGGCCTGCTGGCCTCGACCCGCATCGCCAGCGAAGACCTGGAAAACCTGCAGCGCTCGTTGGTGCTGTCCCACGCCGCCGGTGTCGGCGAGCCAATCAGCGACGCGCTGGTACGCTTGGTCATGGTGCTCAAGGTCAACAGCCTGAGCCGTGGGTTCTCCGGTATTCGTCGCGTGGTCATCGATGCGTTGATCGCGCTGATCAACGCCGAGGTTTACCCGCACATTCCATTGAAAGGTTCGGTCGGTGCATCGGGCGACTTGGCGCCTCTGGCCCACATGTCCCTGGTGCTGCTGGGCGAAGGCAAGGCTCGCTACAAGGGCGAATGGATGGAAGCGACCGAAGCGCTGAAAGTCGCCGGTCTGACTCCGCTGACCCTCGCTGCGAAAGAAGGCCTGGCGCTGCTCAACGGTACTCAGGTTTCTACCGCTTACGCATTGCGCGGTTTGTTTGAAGGCGAAGACCTGTTCGCTGGCGCCCTGGCCATTGGTGGTATGACCGTTGAAGCGGTGTTGGGCTCGCGCTCGCCGTTCGACGCACGTATCCATGCGGCACGCGGTCAGAAAGGCCAGATCGATGCCGCTGCTGCTTACCGCGATCTGCTGGGTGAGCGCAGTGAAGTGTCCGCTTCTCACGAGAACTGCGAGAAGGTTCAGGATCCGTACTCCCTGCGCTGCCAGCCGCAAGTCATGGGCGCCTGCCTGACCCAGTTCCGCCAGGCCGCCGAAGTGTTGGCCGTCGAAGCCAACGCCGTTTCCGACAACCCGTTGGTCTTCGCCGCTGAAGGCGACGTGATCTCCGGCGGTAACTTCCACGCCGAACCGGTGGCCATGGCCGCTGACAACATGGCGTTGGCCATCGCCGAAATCGGCTCCCTGAGCGAACGCCGCATCTCGCTGATGATGGACAAGCACATGTCGCAACTGCCGCCGTTCCTGGTGGCCAATGGCGGCGTGAACTCCGGCTTCATGATCGCCCAGGTGACCGCAGCGGCCCTGGCCAGCGAGAACAAGGCGTTGTCCCATCCGCATTCGGTGGACAGCCTGCCAACCTCCGCCAACCAGGAAGACCACGTGTCGATGGCCCCGGCCGCCGGCAAGCGCCTGTGGGAAATGGCCGAGAACACGCGCGGCGTGCTGGCCGTGGAATGGCTGGCGGCGTGCCAGGGTCTGGATCTGCGTGAAGGCCTGAAGACGTCGACCAAGCTGGAAAAGGCTCGCGCCATCCTGCGCGCTGAAGTGCCGTTCTATGAGAAGGATCGCTTCTTTGCACCGGACATCAACGCTGCGAGCGAGTTGTTGGCGACCCGTTGCCTGAATGAGCTGGTGTCGGCGAAGTTGTTGCCTAGCCTGTAATGGCCTCTTCGCGAGCAAGCCCGCTCCCACAGGAGTACGCATTCCCATGTGGGGGCGGGCTTGCTCGCGAATCGATTTTGAATTTTGTGGAGACTAAGGGATGAAAACTCTCTGGCAACACTGCCACGTCGCAACCATGGCGCAAGGCGTCTACTCGATCATCGAGGATGCGGCCATCGTGACGTCCGGTGCGCACATTGAGTGGATCGGCCCACGTGCTGAACTGCCGTCCGGCGAATACCCGGCGGTCAACGATTTGAAAGGGGCCTGGGTTACCCCAGGCCTGATCGACTGCCACACCCACACGGTGTTCGGCGGTAACCGCAGCGGTGAATTCGAGCAGCGCCTGCAAGGCGTCAGCTATTCGGAAATCGCGGCGGCCGGTGGCGGCATCGCCAGCACCGTGCGCGCCACCCGCGCGGCCAGCGAAGACGAACTGTTCGCCAGCGCCGCCAAGCGCCTGAAAAGCCTGCTGCGCGACGGCGTGACCACGGTCGAGATGAAATCCGGCTACGGCCTGGACCTGGCCAGCGAACGCAAGATCCTGCGGGTCATCCGTCGCCTCGGCGCCGAGCTGCCGGTCAGCGTGCGCAGCACTTGCCTGGCGGCCCACGCCTTGCCGCCGGAATACAAGGACCGCGCCGACGACTACATCGATCACATCTGCGCCGAAATGCTCCCGGCCCTGGCGGCCGAAGGGCTGGTCGACGCCGTGGATGCGTTCTGTGAATACCTGGCGTTCTCGCCGGCACAAGTCGAGCGCGTCTTCATCACCGCACAAGAACTCGGTCTGCCGGTGAAACTGCATGCCGAGCAACTGTCGTCCCTCCACGGCTCCAGCCTGGCCGCGCGTTACCACGCACTGTCTGCCGATCACCTGGAATTCATGGACGAAGATGACGCCATCGCCATGGCCGCGTCCGGCACTGTCGCGGTGTTGCTGCCCGGTGCGTTCTACTTCCTGCGGGAAACCCAGCTGCCGCCGATGGACGCCTTGCGTAAACACGGGGTGAAAATCGCCATCGCCAGCGACCTCAATCCCGGCACTTCGCCGGCGCTGTCGCTGCGCTTGATGCTGAACATGGCCTGCACCTGTTTCCGCATGACCCCGGAAGAAGCGTTGGCCGGCGCGACAATTCATGCCGCCACGGCGCTGGGCATGGCCGAGACCCATGGTTCGCTGGAAGTCGGCAAGGTCGCGGATTTCGTCGCCTGGCAAATCGATCGTCCGGCCGACCTGTCGTACTGGCTGGGCGGTGACCTGGAAAAACGCGTCGTGCGTCTCGGCGTCGAAACAAGCCTCTAGGAGAACAGTTGTGGATAAGGTTCTGAACTTCAAACAAGGCCGCGTGCCCCTGCTGATCAGCATGCCCCACGCCGGCCTGCGCCTGACCCCGGCGGTCGAGGCCGGATTGATCCCCGACGCACGCAGCTTGCCCGATACCGATTGGCACATTCCGCAGCTGTATGAATTTGCCGCTGAACTGGGCGCCAGCACCCTGGCCGCCGAGTACTCTCGATTTGTCATCGACCTGAACCGACCGTCCGACGACAAACCGTTGTATGTCGGCGCCACCACCGGCCTGTACCCGGCGACATTGTTCGACGGCATTCCACTGTTCCGCGAAGGCATGGAACCGTCGGCAGCCGAGCGCGCGACGTATCTGGAGCAAGTGTGGACGCCGTATCACACGACGCTGAAAAACGAGCTGGCGCGATTGAAAGCCGAGTTCGGCTACGCGCTGCTGTTCGACGCGCACTCGATCCGCTCGATCATCCCGCACCTGTTCGACGGCAAACTGCCGGACTTCAACCTCGGCACCTTCAACGGCGCCAGTTGCGATCCACAGCTGGCCACGCAACTGGAAGCTATCTGCGCGAAGCACACCGATTACAGCCACGTGCTGAACGGCCGCTTCAAGGGCGGCCACATCACCCGGCATTACGGCAACCCGGCCGAAAACATTCACGCGGTGCAACTGGAGCTGGGGCAGTGCACGTACATGGAAGAGTTTGAGCCGTTCCGCTATCGCCCGGACTTGGCGGCGCCGACTCAAGTGGTGCTCAAGGAATTGCTGCAAGGGCTGTTGGCCTGGGGCCAAAAGCACTACAGCGCATAACCCCCTGTGGGAGCGGGCTTGCTCGCGAAAGCGGTGTGTCATTCAACGTTAATGGCGACTGACACTCCCTCTTCGCGAGCAAGCCCGCTCCCACAGGTAAAGCGCGTTGCCACTAAGTCGCCACCGTGCAAATCTCGGTCGCTACAGTTCGCTTTTACCTTCTCGACGCTGCGTAATGTTCCGGGCACGGTGCACAAAGACACCGGCCCCCAACAATAATCTGCCGCACGAGAACGCTCTCCATGACAAGCACCAAAGGTTTGTTCACCCGCTGTCTCTCCATCCTCTGCGGCACCGCTCTTCTGAGCACCAGCGTCCTGGCCAGTGACGACGCTTCCTGCAAAGCCGTGCGCATGGGCGTGGTCAACTGGACCGATGTCATCGCCACCAGCGGCATGGCCGATGTGTTGCTCAATGGCCTGGGCTACGAAAGCAAGCAAACCAGCGCCGTGCAGCAAATCATCTTTGCCGGCATCCGTGACAAGCGCCTCGATATTTTCCTCGGCTACTGGAAACCGGCGATGGACAAGAACATCGCCCCGTTTGTCGCTGCCGACCAAGTCAAGGTCATGGACAAACCGAGTCTGGCCGACGCCCAGGCCACCCTCGCCGTACCGGAATATGTCGCGGCGGCGGGGCTGAAAACCTTCGCCGATATCGCCAAATTCAAGGATCAGCTCGGCGGCAAGATCTACGGTATCGAGCCGGGCAGCGGCGCGAACACCACCATCAAGACCATGATCGAGACCAATCACTTTGGCCTGAAGGATTTCAAATTGATCGAGTCCGGTGAGGCCGGCATGCTCGCCGCCGTGCAACGGGCGGTGAACCGCAAGGAGTTTGTGGTGTTCGTCGGCTGGACCCCGCACCCGATGAACATCAACATGAAAATCACCTACCTGACCGGCAGTGAAGACGTCTACGGCCCGAATGAAGGCGCGGCGACCGTTTCCACCGTGACCGCCCCGGATTACGCCGAACGTTGCCCGAACGTGAATCGCCTGCTGCAAAACCTGACGTTCACCGCGTCTCAGGAAAGCCAGTTGATGGTGCCGATCATGGAGCGCAAAACGCCCCAGGAAGTCGCCAAGGCCTGGTTGCGTGATCATCCGGAAGACCTTCAGCGCTGGCTGGCCGGAGTCAGCAGTTTTGATGGCAAGGATGGCGTGGCGACTGTTCAGGCCAGCCTGAAAAACTGAATTCGAATGAAGTACCTGTGGGAGCGGGCTTGCTCGCGAAGGCGGTGTGTCAGGCAACAGTTGTATCGACTGACACGACACCTTCGCGAGCAAGCCCGCTCCCACAGGGATATCTCAAACCCTTGAGAATCGGCGGCAAGCCCATGTCAACTTTCCCCCTCTCTGAGCAAATGTCGGCCTTCGTCGAGAAAACCCTCGTCTTCAACAGCACCGACAGCAGCCTCACCGGGTTGCGCCAGGCCTACAGCGCGATGTGCCGGGCGTTTACCCCGCCGCGTCCTGCCGGGCTTGAGGTCACCGACTTCACCCTAGCGGGCGTGGCGGTGCGCTCTTATCGTCCCCCGGTGACGCCACCGACCAGCGGCTGGCCGTGCATTCTGTATCTGCACGGCGGTGGCTGGGTGGTGGGGGATCTGGATTCCCATGACTTCATCTGCGCCGAACTGGCGGCGACACTGGGGACGATGGTGGTGGCCGTGGATTATCGGCTGGCGCCCGAGCACCCGTTTCCGGCCGGGTTCGAAGATTGCCTGAAAGTCTGGCGCGCCTTGCGCTCGGGCCCGTTCTGGTTCGATCCAGAGCGGATGCTGGTGGCCGGGGACAGCGCTGGCGGCAATCTGGCTGCGGCGTTATGCCTGGCCTTGCGCGATGCGGGGGAGCCGATGCCCGCCGCCCAAGTGCTGATTTATCCGGGCCTGGGTGGCGATCATCGATTGCCGTCCCGCAGCGAATGCGCCGACGCACCGTTGCTCAGCAGCAGCGATGTGGATTGTTATCACGCGCTCTATTTGCGTGGCGCCGGCCAACCGGGCGCCTATGCCATGCCATTGCTCGCCGAAGATTTCAGCGGTTTGCCCCCGGCGTTGATCGCCGTGGCGCAATTCGACCCGCTGCGCGACGACGGTGTGCGTTACGCCGAGGCACTCAATGCCGCCGGCGTGAGCGCGACGTTGTACTACGGCGAAGGGCTGGTTCACGGCTGTTTGCGGGGGCGCGGGCAAGTCGCCGAGGTCGACCGGCTGTATGAAAACCTGCTCGGGTTTCTGGCTGACAGACTCTGACGCTGCAAGTGCATGCTCATTGACGTAATTCGGGTTTATGATGCCGGACGGCAGAATAATTGAAGTCCCCCCAGGGATGACCTCGACCCCTTACGGAGCGTGCAATGCAGACTTTGTACCCGCAGATCAAACCCTACGCCCGGCACGATCTGGCCGTCGATAAAACCCACACGCTGTATGTCGACGAAAGCGGTTCACCGGAAGGTTTGCCGGTGGTGTTCATCCACGGCGGCCCCGGCGCCGGGTGTGATGCACAGAGTCGCCGGTATTTCGATCCGAACCTGTATCGCATTGTCACCTTCGACCAGCGCGGCTGCGGTCGCTCCACGCCCCATGCCAACCTGGAAAACAACACCACCTGGGATCTGGTCGCCGACCTCGAGCGGATCCGCAAACACCTGAACATCGAGAAATGGGTGCTGTTCGGCGGCTCCTGGGGTTCGACCCTGGCCCTGGCCTACGCGCAAACCCACCCGGAGCGTGTGCACGGTCTGATCCTGCGCGGGATTTTTCTTTGCCGTCCGCAGGAAATCGAGTGGTTCTATCAGGCCGGCGCCAGTCGTCTGTTTCCCGACTACTGGCAGGACTACATCGCGCCGATCCCGCTGGACGAGCGCGGCGACTTGCTTACCGCTTTCCACAAGCGCCTGACCGGCAACGACCAGATCGCCCAGATGCACGCGGCCAAGGCCTGGTCCACCTGGGAAGGCCGGACCGCGACTTTGCGCCCGAACCCGTTGGTGGTCGATCGCTTCTCCGAGCCGCAGCGCGCGCTGTCGATCGCCCGGATCGAATGCCATTACTTCACCAATAACGCTTTCCTTGAGCCGAACCAGTTGATTCGCGACATGGGCAAGATCGCCCATTTGCCCGGCGTGATCGTCCATGGCCGCTACGACGTGATCTGCCCGTTGGACAATGCCTGGGAATTGCATCAAGCCTGGCCGAACAGCGAACTGCAGGTGATCCGCGATGCCGGCCATGCCGCGTCCGAACCGGGTATCACCGATGCCTTGGTGCGCGCCGCTGGTCAGATGGCCCGGCGTTTGCTCGATCTGCCGCCTGAAGAAGCATGAAGGGCCTGCTGCAACGCGTGCGTGGCGCGCGAGTCGAGGTGGCGGGGGAGGTGGTTGGCGCGGTGGACCAGGGTTTGCTGGTGCTGGTGGCGGTCGAGCCCGAGGACACTCGGGCCAGCGCCGACAAACTTCTGCATAAACTGCTTAACTATCGTGTATTCAGTGATACAGAAGGCAAGATGAATCTGTCCCTGGCGGATGTCGGTGGTGGTCTGCTGCTGGTCTCGCAGTTCACCCTGGCGGCCGACACCAAGAGCGGGTTGCGCCCGAGTTTTTCGACGGCGGCGCCTCCGGCCCTCGGTGAAGAACTTTTCGACTATCTATTAGGCAGAGCGAAAGAGGTGCATGGCACTGTGGCATCAGGTAGATTCGGCGCGGATATGCAGGTGCACCTGGTCAATGATGGCCCGGTAACCTTCCTGTTACAGACCTGAAAGCCCCTGAAACATGTTTTTAAGGGCATTTCGACTGAAAACAGGGGTTTTTCGCGATAAATACTTTGTTACCCCTGATGCGTTGTAACGCGGCCTACTAGATAATCGCGCGCTACGGGGATCAGCGTTCGTTGGCCCATTTTGACTTAGGTAGAGACTTGCCCGGAACCTGTTGGGGAATCATTTAGCCCCATAGGAGTCGGAACAATGCTCGCCAACCTGGCATATAGATAGCTGGCCGTTGGTTTTTTGATCTGTTTTCGGCGAGGGTTGCTCGTGATTGTTAGTCCCTGTAATGCACCAAAATTGTCTGCCCAACGGTTCCGAAGCGCTCTGGTAGCGGGCTCTGCACTGCTGTGTCTGCTCAGCGCCGGCCAGCTTTGGGCATTCAACCTGGATGATGTGTCGGTCAAGGCGAAAGAGCTGGCCGGGCAGAAATTCGAAGCCCCGCGCAGTAACCTGCCGAACGAATTCCGCGAAATGAAGTTCGCGGATTATCAGAAAATTCGTTTCCGCACTGAAAAAGCCGAGTGGGCCGATCAGAAAACCCCGTTCAAGCTTTCGTTCTATCACCAGGGCATGCACTTCGACACCCCGGTGAAAATCAACGAAATCACGGCCAACACCGTCGAAGAGATCAAATACGACCCAAGTCGTTTCGATTTCGGCGACGTCAAGTTCGATCCTAAAGCTACCGAACAACTGGGTTATGCCGGTTTCCGTGTGCTGTACCCGATCAACAAGGCCGACAAGCAAGACGAAATCATGACCATGCTCGGCGCGAGTTACTTCCGCGTTGTCGGCAAGGGTCACACCTATGGCTTGTCCGCTCGCGGCATGGCCATCGATACCGCATTGCCGTCCGGCGAAGAATTCCCGCGTTTCACAGAGTTCTGGATTCAACAGCCAAAACCGGGTGACAAGCACCTGGTGATCTTCGCGCTGCTGGATTCGCCGCGTGCGACCGGTGCGTATCGCCTGACCCTGCGTCCAGGCAGCGACACCGTGGTCGACGTCAAGGCCCGCATGTTCCTGCGTGACAAAGTCACCAAGCTCGGCGTTGCCCCGTTGACCAGCATGTTCCTGTTCGGCGCCAACCAGCCTTCCAAAGTGCTGAACTATCGCCGCGAACTGCACGACTCCAGCGGTCTGTCGATCCATGCCGGCAACGGCGAGTGGATTTGGCGCCCTTTGAACAACCCGAAACACCTGGCGGTGAGCAACTTCGCCATCGAAAACCCGCGCGGCTTCGGCTTGCTGCAACGTGGCCGTGACTTCAGCCACTACGAAGACCTCGACGACCGCTACGACAAGCGCCCAAGTGCCTGGATCGAGCCAAAAGGCGATTGGGGCAAGGGTTCTGTAGACCTGGTGGAGATTCCGACCGCCGACGAAACCAACGACAACATCGTTGCCTTCTGGAGCCCGGAAAAACTGCCGGAGCCAGGCCAACCGCTTGACGTCGCCTATCGCATGCACTGGACCATCGACGAAGCTGCCATCCACGCTCCGGACAGCGCCTGGGTCAAACAGACTCTGCGTTCCACTGGCGACGTGAAACAGTCGAACCTGATCCGTCAGCCGGACGGCACCGTTGCCTACCTGGTGGACTTCGAAGGTCCGTCCCTGGCCGCGTTGCCGGAAACTGCCGACGTGCGCAGCCAGGTCAGCGTTGGCGACAACGCCGAGCTGGTCGAGAACACTGTGCGCTACAACCCTGAAACCAAGGGCTGGCGCCTGACGCTGCGCATGAAGATCAAGGACGCGAGCAAGGCCACCGAGATGCGTGCATCCCTGGTCGAGAAGATCGTGCCTGAAGATCTGGCCAAGTCTTCGATTCCAGCTTCCAATTCCTCCGTTGCCAAGGCCGACAAGGTCGCCGCCAAGCAACAGGAGAAAGCGGACAAGGAAGCCAAGGACGCCAAGCAGGCTGACGCCAAACAGGCCGATGCCAAGCCGGCTGTCGATACCAAGGACAAGGACAACAAAGACGCCAAGCAGCCTGTTGCTGCGGACGCGGCCCCAGCCACACCGGATTCGGCGGCGACTGAAGAAGTCCTGACCGAAACCTGGAGCTACCAGTTGCCTGCCGATGAGTAATTCTCAAGTAAAGCCAGAGACTCTGTCGGAGTATCTGGCGCATTTACCGATGACCGACGAGCAGCGCGCGGAACTCGCGGGCTGTCAGTCCTTCAGTGAACTGCACCAGCGTCTTTCGTCCTCGACATTCGACGCACCGACCGAGGCTGCGCAAGCCTCGGTGGGCAAGCGCCTGCTCCTGAACAGTGCCGAAGAACTGGAAGAAGCGGAGATGCTGGCGGTTGACGCCAGTGGTCGTGTCGTCCTCAAGGCGACCCCGCCGATTCGCCGGACCAAGGTTGTGCCGGAGCCATGGCGCACCAACATCCTGGTGCGTGGCTGGCGCCGGATGACCGGTCGCACCAATCCACCGGCTCCGCCGAAGGATGAACGTGTGTTGCCGGCAGCTCGCTGGCGCACCGTCGGTTCGATCCGTCGCTACATTTTATTGGTGCTGATGCTCGGCCAGACCATCGTGGCTGGCTGGTACATGAAAGGCATCATGCCGTACCAGGGCTGGTCGTTCGTCGACCTGAACGAAGTGCTGCACCAACCGCTGCTGCAAACCGCCACGCAAGTGCTGCCGTATGCGCTGCAAACCAGCATCCTGATACTGTTCGGGATTCTGTTCTGCTGGGTGTCGGCCGGTTTTTGGACTGCACTGATGGGCTTCCTCGAGTTGCTCACCGGTCACGATAAATATCGTATCTCCGGTAAAAGCGCCGGTAACGAGCCGATTGCCAAGGACGCACGCACCGCACTGGTGATGCCGATCTGCAACGAAGACGTGCCGCGTGTATTCGCCGGTCTGCGGGCGACCTTCGAGTCGGTCGCGGCCACGGGTGACCTGGACCGTTTCGACTTCTTCGTCCTCAGCGACAGTAACGAAACCGATATCTGCGTGGCCGAGCAACAGGCCTGGCTGGACGTCTGCCGTGAAGCCAAGGGCTTCGGCAAGATCTTCTATCGTCGCCGTCGCCGTCGCGTCAAACGTAAAAGCGGCAACCTCGACGACTTCTGCCGTCGTTGGGGCGGTGACTACAAGTACATGGTCGTGCTCGACGCGGACTCCGTGATGAGCGGCGAATGCCTGACCAGTCTGGTGCGCTTGATGGAAGCCACGCCGGACGCCGGGATCATCCAGACCGCGCCACGGGCGTCGGGCATGGACACCCTTTATGCGCGCATGCAGCAGTTTGCGACCCGTGTGTACGGTCCGCTGTTCACCGCCGGCCTGCACTTCTGGCAGTTGGGTGAATCCCACTACTGGGGCCACAACGCGATCATCCGCATGAAGCCGTTTATCGAGCACTGCGCCCTGGCGCCGTTGCCGGGTAAAGGCGCGTTTGCCGGTGCAATTTTGTCCCACGACTTCGTCGAAGCCGCGCTGATGCGCCGTGCCGGCTGGGGCGTGTGGATTGCCTACGACTTGCCGGGCAGCTACGAAGAATTGCCGCCGAACCTGCTGGACGAACTCAAGCGTGACCGTCGCTGGTGCCACGGTAACCTGATGAACTTCCGGCTGTTCCTGGTCAAGGGCATGCACCCGGTGCACCGTGCGGTGTTCCTGACCGGCGTGATGTCTTACCTGTCGGCGCCGTTGTGGTTCTTCTTCCTCGTGTTGTCCACGGCGCTGCTGGCGGTGAACACGTTGATGGAGCCGCAGTACTTCATGGAGCCGCGACAGCTCTATCCGCTGTGGCCGCAATGGCATCCGGACAAAGCCGTGGCGTTGTTCTCGACGACCATCGTGCTGCTGTTCCTGCCGAAGCTGTTGAGCATCATCCTGATCTGGGCCAAGGGCGCGAAAGAGTTCGGTGGCAAGTTCAAGGTGACGTTCTCGATGCTGCTGGAGATGCTGTTCTCCATGTTGCTGGCGCCGGTGCGGATGATCTTCCACACCCGTTTCGTGCTCGCCGCGTTCCTCGGCTGGGCCGCGACCTGGAACTCGCCGCAACGTGACGACGACTCCACGCCGTGGAGCGAAGCGGTCAAGCGCCACGGTCCGCAAACCTTGCTGGGCTTCTTCTGGGCCCTGCTGGTGATCTGGCTGAACCCGAGCTTCCTCTGGTGGCTGGTGCCGATCGTCGGTTCGCTGATGCTGTCGATCCCGGTGTCGGTGATCTCCAGCCGTGTCGGCCTGGGTCTGAAGTCCCGTGACGAGAGCCTGTTCCTGATCCCTGAGGAATACAATCCGCCACAAGCGCTGCTGGCCACCGACCAGTACACCCACGAAAACCGTTATCACCAGTTGAAAGACGGCTTCATCCGCGCCGTGGTCGATCCACAGCAGAACGCCCTGGCGTGCTCGCTGGCGACGTCCCGTCACGGTCAGGCCGAGCCGATCGAGTGGTTGCGTGTGGAGCGGGTTCGTCATGCGTTGAAGGCCGGGCCTGCCGGGCTAAACAACCATGAGCGCCTGCAACTGCTGAGCGATCCGGTGGCATTGGGTCGTTTGCATGAGCAAGTCTGGAGCGAAGGCCACGCCGAGTGGCTGGACGCCTGGCGGCAATCGGTGAAAGCCGATCCCCATGCGCCACTGCTGCCGCTCAAGCCACTGAGCGCACAACCTCAGTTGGCTTGATAAAAAACCCCGCGAAAGCGGGGTTTTTTTTGCCGATCGTTCCCACGCTCTGCGTGGGAATGTCTCAACGGACGCTCCGCGTTCGGCTTTTGGGGCGCTGAGCGTCCCTGGCTGCATTCCCACACAGAGCGTGGGAACGATCAAATTCCTGCGCAAACCCTTGTGCAAACAACCCAGTGCGTTAGCATCCGTCCCCGAATTGGTGCGCCCGGGCAGCTTTCTGTTCGTATCTGTCGGTTTTCCAAGGAAAATCGTCGATTGCGCGCCTCACACCGCAATGGTTTTGGGGACTTGAAGATGAAGAAGTATCTGTCGATGCTGCTGGTCGGCGTCACGGCATTGGTTGCAGTCAACGCGGCGCAGGCCGGCGCCATCGATGACGCGGTCAAGCGTGGCACGCTGAAAGTCGGCATGGACCCGACCTACATGCCCTTCGAGATGACCAACAAGCGCGGCGAGATCATCGGTTTCGAAGTCGACATCCTCAAGGCCATGTCCAAGGCCATGGGCGTCAAGCTGGAGCTGGTGTCCACCGGTTACGACGGCATCATCCCGGCCCTGATGACCGACAAGTTCGACATGATCGGCAGCGGCATGACCCTGACCCAGGAACGCAACCTGCGCCTTAACTTCAGCGAACCGTTCATCGTGGTCGGCCAGACCCTGCTGATCCGCCAGGAGCTGGAAGGCACCGTCAAGTCCTATCACG